>JAUILI010000146.1 GCA_030433075.1 Gammaproteobacteria bacterium
AACCAGGCGCGCCCCGCGTCAAAGAACACGGCGGCGCCATAGCGAAAGAGCTCAAAGGGGTGGGCGGAGGAAAACCACCGTTCCTCAAGCCGCAGGCGAAGGCGCCGGTCCCCGGCTTGGTAGCGCTGCGGGTAGGCCCGGAGGCCGCTATTCCCGCCAAGCAGCACCTGCCGCTCCCCGGTCAGGCCCCGGGTCCACAGCCCATCCACACTGGCATAAAAGGCAAAGGCGGTACTCTGCCGGTAGAAGGCCTCAAGCTGCCCGGAGGCCACCCAGTTTTCCGCTTCCTCGTCGGCGAAGCGCCACCAGCCCTCAAAATTCAGTCCCCCGCGCACCAGCCAACGCGCCCCGAAGCGGGCTGCGTCTTGCACATCAAGCACCAGGCGGGCCCGATCCCCGCCCTTGGCCAGAGCGCTGGGCGCAAGGCCCAGGGTGACGCCCCAGCGGCGCCCGAGGTAGACGTCCTCGGTCAGCGCTACAAAGTTCAAATTCACGGAGGCGTCCCAGTCATCCTCCAGGGCTTCGAAGCGGAGGAAGGGGTACGCAAAGCGCCGCGTTTCCGGCACCGGGCCCTGCACGCCCCCGAGGAAGGCAGGGAAGAAGTCATGGCTCTCGAAGGCGGCCCCCACCGTCCAGCGGGCCACCTGGCCGGCCTGCACCCCCGTGGAGCGAGAGGTGAAGAGCTCCCCGGCCTGCTGGCGCCAGCCGAGGTTTGCGATGCGATCGCCCCGATCGAAGAGAGGCTGCACCCGGGTGCTTTGGCTGAGGCGCACCCCAGCGCTGCGGCGATCATCGAAGCTGCGATAGGGGCGCACGAGCGCCAGGCCCTGCCCATCGCCATCGTCGTTATCTGCAACGCTTAGGGCCAGGGTCCAGGGCGAGCCCCGGAAAAAGGGGTCGTTGTAGAACGCCGCCACGCCGCTGCGATCCACGCCGTTTTCGTAATAGAGCCCAAGGGTTTCCCCTCGCCCCAAGAGGTTCACATCCTTTAAGCCCAGGGACAGGCTGCTTTCACCGCCTGTGCGGTTGACGTCCCCCGTCGGCACCAGGGACCACACATCCCGAGTGACCACGGCCACATCGACTTGATCGCCGCAGCGCTGGGTGGGGACGACCCGCGCGTCATAGGCCCAGGACCGGGTACGCAGCAGCCGCTCCGCCTCCCGAAGGCGCTCGGCGACATAGGGGCCTTCCTCCTCGAAGGTGAGCAGCTCCCGCAGCGCCTGGGGGCGGGTCAGCACGTGGAGCCGATTCGCCAGGCGGTAGAGGGGGGTGTTCTCCTCCGGGAGGGTCTCATCAAAAATCGGCAAGCGCCGGAAGGTCACGTCGCCGATGCGCGTGCCCTCAGGAAGGGCCGGGGCCGCCCCTCCGGGGATGCTGCGCACGTCTTCCGAGAGGATCGGCTGAAAGGCTTCGAAGGCGGTGCAGGACTCTTGCGCCTGCGCCAGCGGTGCCAGGGCCAGCGGAGCGACGGCCAACGCCGCAGGAAAGGCCCAGCGCCGAAGCGTCACAGGCCGGGCAATCCAGGCCACTCGGCCAGCACGGCCTCGGCGGCCCGCTGCGCAAGGCCCTTGGGATCGATGCGATCGGCCTCCGTAAGGGTGTGCTGCACCCGGGAGCGCCACACCACCTCACCGCTACTGCGCTCTGTCATTTCCACCAACAGCGTTGCCTCGGTGTAGCTCCGGGGCGCCGGATCGGGGGCTTTCCGCCCCCAACAGCCCCAGCTCTGTCCGGCGGCCAGCCGGGGGTCCGTGTACTGCGCCGTCGCCAAGCGATAGGCCATGAGGAGGTCGGCCTCCGGGGGCGAGGCGAGGCGAAGTCCTACCCGTTGGGCCGCCTCCACCAGGGCCGCCTCGAGGGCGCTTTCCGTACGGGCATCGAGGACCGTGGCCGATGCCGCGGGGGCGCCAAGCCAGGCAACGGTCTTCCAGCTATCGACGCGGCTGGGCGCCAGGCACTCGCTTTCTGGGGCCATGCCCGAACTCGCGCAGCCGCCGAAGGTAGCCACTAGGGCAACCACTAAAACCCAAGGACCCTTCCAAAACGTCATCGCCCGCTCTCCGCCCGAAATCACGGGGCTAGTTTGAGCCCTCCGGCGGTGGGGCGCCAGCACGGGCGTCAGCGCGGCTGCCGGATCGGGCTTTCCCCCCGAAGGCTAGGCAGGCGCCAGCGCGCCCAAAGGAGGACCAGCAAAAGCCCGAGAGCCGATAGGGTCAGCGCGTGGGCAATGCCGTAAGCCTCCGCAAAAACGCCTAAGGGCAGCACGCCCAGGGGCATGCCGCCCCAGATCAGCATCACCATGCTCATGACCCGACCGCGCATTTCCGGTCGCACGGCGGTTTGGATAAGCCCGTTGTTCAGGGCCATGAAGAGGGCATTGCCGAGGCCCACGAGGGCTGCGGCCATCGCCGCCGTGAGGAGGGACGTGGTCAGGGAGAAAAGAAGCAGGGCCAAGGCCCAAAGCAGCGCGGAAGCCAACATGGCGGAGCCTGTTCGCTGCGCCGTGCGAAGGCGGGCGACCCACAGGGAGCCGAGGATTGCCCCGCCCCCCATGGCGCTGGTCAAAAAGCCGAGGCCCTCGGGGCCTGCGGCCAGCACGTCGCTGTTAAAGGCCGGCATGAGGAACTGCATGGGCATGCCCAGAAGCAGCACCCAGAGCGCCGTCAGCATGAGGGCCCGAAGCTCCGGGACGCCCCGGACATAGCTTAGGCCTTGAGTAATCTCTTCCAGCACGGCGCGGGGGGGCGCAGCTCGCGGGGTCGGCCGATAGCGCACCGCCAGCGTGCCCAGGGAAGCCACGGCATAAAGGGCAGCGATGCCAAGGAACACCTGGGCCGCGCTTTCCTGGCTGGCGCCGTCGCCCTGCGCCCCCGCCAGAAAGGCGAGGAGGGCACCGGCAGCAGCGGGGCCAAAGACCCGCGCGAGGTTCATGCTCGCGGAGGACAGGGACATAGCGTTGAAGATGCGGGCCTCCCCCACCAGCTCGGGGATCATCGCCTGCCGCGCGGGCATGGACAGGGCCAGCACGGAGCCGTTGAGCACGCCAAAGACGAGGAAATGCCAAAGGGCCGCCTCGCCGGTGGCGAGCACCGTCGCGAGGCCGACAGTGGACAGGGCATTCACCCCCTGGGCGATAACAAGAATGCGCTTCTTATTGACCCGATCGGCAAGCACCCCAGCGGGGAGGGACAGCACGAGGGTAGGCGCAAGAAACGACAGCATGACCCAGCCCAGCTGCACCGGCGAGCCCGTGAGGGCGTAGATCACCCAGCCCCGGGCCACCTGGGCCATTTGCATGGCGAAGGTCGCCGCCAGATTGGAAAGCCAAAGCGCCCTAAACGCGGGAAGGCGCAGGGAAGCCAGCAGCGTCTCCCCCTCGGCGCGGGGGTTGGGGCGATGGGCCATGGGCAGGGCCAGCAAGCTCGAAAGCCCTAACCATAGCGCAGCCTCTGCGCCGCTGCTCCCCAGGGGGAAACGGGCTAAGCTTGGGACTTTGACCCTGCTGGAGCCCGAGCCATGGCCACCCTCTTTGGAAAGATCGTCCGCCGCGAAATCCCCGCCGACATCGTGTACGAGGATGATGAAGTGCTCGCCTTCCGGGACATCAACCCCCAGGCGCCCCAGCACATCCTGATCATCCCCAAGCGGGAGGACATCCCCACCCTGGACGACGCAAAGGATAGCGATGGCCCCCTCCTCGGCCATCTTCTCCTCACGGCGCAGAAGCTCGCCCGGG
>JAUILI010000043.1 GCA_030433075.1 Gammaproteobacteria bacterium
AAGGATCGCCTCCGCAGCATGATCCGCCGCCGTGACGGGAGACGCATCGGCCTTCTCTTCCACCGCCAGCTGCCCGCCTTCGGCCACGGCCTGGATGGCGTCCCCGGCCTCAAAGACCAGGGCCACCAGGGCGTCAAACCAGGCTTCGGAGAAGGGCACGGGTACGCTCACTGGTCTCGCGCTTCCAAATGAAGAGCGGTCAGCTGCAGGGCCGCAATGGCCCGAGCCTCATCAAAGTCCTCTAGGGCGTAGAGCGCGGGCAGGGAGGCCACGGGCCAGGGCACCACGGTCAGCGGTTCCGGTTCATCCCCCGGGAGCGGATCGGGGGTGAGCCCCTCCGCCAGCACCGCGGTAATGGTAAACCCCATGTGTCCTGGGGCGACGGAGAGGGTTTTCAGGGGGGTAAGCGTTTCGGCCCGCATCCCCACCTCTTCCCGCAGCTCCCGCTGCGCCGCTTCTAACAGCGATTCCCCCGCATCCACGGCGCCCTTGGGCAGGGTCAGGCGGTAGTCATGAAAGCCGGCCATGTACTCTCGAATCAGCAACACATCGCCGCCTTCCGTGAGGGGGATAAGCATCACTGCCCGGTGCCCCGTATCCGGGAGACGCTCGTAGCGCCGCTGCACACCGTTGGAGAATTCAAGCTCAAGCGCTTCGATGCGAAAGAGCGCGGACCGGGCCACCTCCTCGCGGGCTAAGATCTTCGGCAGCTTCATCGCCTTTCCCTCCTTGACCGCGCTAGCATAGCAGCCTCCCGGGGCCGCCCCGGCCGTTCCCCTGTGCCGAGATCGCCATGGCCGATGCCGTACGCTTGGACAAATGGCTTTGGGCCGCCCGCTTTTTTCGAACCCGGGCCAAAGCCAAGGCCGCCATCGAGGGTGGCAAGGTGCACTGCAATGGGCAGCGCGCGAAGGCGGCGAAAACCGTCGCCGTCGGAGACCAGCTCACCATCCGCCAGGGCTTTGACGAAAAGGCGGTGACAATTCTCGGCCTCGACGACCAGCGCGGGGACGCCACCCGGGCCGCAACGCTCTATGAAGAGTCGGCGGAAAGCATCGCCGCCCGGGAGGCCGCTGCCGCAACCCGGCGGGCACATCGGCTGGCCATCAGCCACCCCCTGGGGCGCCCGGACCGGGACGATCGACGCGCCCTCGAAGCACTCAAGCGCGGCGGGGCGGAAGAGGGCTAGGGCCCCCTGGGCCCACCCAAGGACAGAAAGGAAAAGGACGGCATGGCGCAAAACGATAGCGGGCAGCGCTTTCACTTCGAGGCCCTCGGCATCCGCGGCGAGTATGTGCGCCTGGACCAAACCTGGGCCGCACTCTGCGCCCTTCACCCCTACCCCAGTGCCGCCGCGGCCCTCCTGGGCGAGGCCCTGGCCGCCGCTGCGCTCCTATCCGGGACCTTGAAGTACCCGGGCACGCTAACGCTCCAGGCCGCGGGGGACGGCGTCCTTCGAGCGGTCATGGCGGAGGTGCGGGAAACCCGAGCGCTCCGGGGCATTGTCCGCTTCCGGGACGATGACGCGGCCCTACCCGAGCTTGCCGCGCCCCTGAAGCACCTGGGGGAAGGCCTTCTCACCCTCACCCTTCGCCCCCCGAAGGGTGAGCCCCATCAGGGCATCGTACGGCTTGGGGGCGACCACCTCGCCGATGCGGTGGAACGCTACTTCGAGCAAAGCGAGCAGCTCCCCACCCGGCTCTGGCTTAGCACCACCCATGGGGTCCAGGGCCTTCTGCTCCAAGCCCTCCCCGGGGGCGATTGCGGACCCGAGGGCTTCGAGCGCTTGGCCATCATGGCCAGCACGGTGAAGGACCAGGAACTCGCCGAGCTTGATGCCCAGACCCTGCTCAAGCGCCTCTTCCCGGAGGACGATATTCGCCTCCATCCGCCTCGCACCCTGGCCTTTGAATGCACCTGCTCCCGGGCGCGCACCCAGGAAACGCTCGCGGCCATGGCCCCGGGGACCCTCGAGGAGATCCTCCGGGAGGACGGGGAAATCCTCATGACCTGCCAGTTCTGCCAGGCCCGCTACCGCTTCGACCCCATCGACTTTGCCCTTCTGGACCAGGCCCCGGCCTCAAAGACTTCAGGGCCCCATTAGCCCCCCGAGGCCGGGAAGGCCCTCGCCAAGGGCCCAGGGCCTCGCCAAGGGCCCGGGGCCTCTGGCATACTGCGCGCCCACCGGGGAGAGCAGCGGTCGCCCCCGGAGAGCGATCATCCCGGTCCGAACACTTCCCTGCGGCTTCGCCGGCGAATCAGCATGAGGTCCCCTATGGCAATCGATACGAACACCGCAAGCGCGGTGGTGCACCACAATTTGGCAGAGGCCGAACTGGTCGAGCTGGCGGTGCAACGCGGCGAGGGTAGCTTCGCGGACACCGGTGCCCTGGTGGTCAAAACCGGCGCGCGCACCGGCCGCTCCCCGGCGGACCGTTTCATCGTGCGGGAGCCGAGCAGCGAGGCCTCCATCGACTGGGGCTCGGTGAACCGCCCCTTCGACGCCGATCGCTTCAGCGCCTTGTGGGACCGCGTCAGTGCCTATATCGGGGAACAGGAGCGCTTCGTGTCGACCCTGCACGTGGGCGCGGACCCGGAGCACTACATTCCCATCGAGGTGACCACGGAAACGGCCTGGCACAACCTTTTTGCCCGTCTGCTGTTCATCCGCCCAGAATCCTATAACCCCGCGGACCGCGCCCCTTGGCAAATCCTCAACGCCCCGGGCTTTGTGTGCGATCCGGAGCGCGATGGGACGAACTCCGAAGGTGCCGTCATCCTGAACTTCGCCGAGCGCAAGGTGCTCCTGGCGGGCATGCGCTACGCCGGGGAAATGAAGAAGTCCATGTTCGCGGTGCAGAACTACCTCCTTCCCGAGAAGGACGTGCTGCCCATGCACTGCGCGGCCAACGTCGATGAAAAGGGCGACGTTTGCCTGTTCTTTGGCCTCTCCGGCACGGGGAAAACCACCCTCTCCGCCGATCCCACGCGCCTGCTCATCGGCGATGATGAGCACGGCTGGGGGGAAGGCACGGTCTTCAACATCGAAGGCGGCTGCTACGCCAAGTGCATCAACCTGACCCGGGAGAACGAACCCGTGATCTGGGATGCGATCCGCTTCGGCAGCATCATCGAGAACGTCATGATCGATCCGGTCACGCGGGCGGCGGATTACGCCGACACCACGCTGACGGAAAACTCCCGCGCCTGCTATCCCCGGGAACACATCGAGCTCCGCGCGGAAGAGAACCGCGCCGGGGAACCGAAGGCCATCATCTTCCTGACCTGCGACGTGTCCGGCGTACTGCCGCCCGTGTCCATCCTGTCCAAGGAAGCGGCGGCCTATCACTTCCTCTCCGGCTACACCGCGGCCGTTGGGTCCACGGAGGTAGGCTCCACGGAGGCCTATCGCGCCACCTTCTCCACCTGCTTCGGCGCGCCCTTCTTCCCGCGCCCCGCGGGGGTCTACGCCGATCTGCTCATCAAGCGCATCGAAGCCTTCGGGGCCAAGGTGTATTTGGTGAATACGGGCTGGACCGGCGGTGGCTACGGCGTCGGTAAGCGGTTCCCCATTCCCGTCACCCGGGCCGTGGTGAGCGCCATCCAAAGCGGCGCTCTGGAAGGGGTCGAGACCGTTGCCCTTCCGTCCCTGAATCTCGCCGTGCCCACGGCCGTGCCCGGCGTTCCCAGCGAACTGCTGAACCCCCGGGACACTTGGGCCGATCCCGCGGCCTACGATGCTGCGGCGCGTGCCCTGGCCGAGAAGTTCGCGAAAAACTTCGAGCGCTTTGAGGTGTCCGAGGCCATCCGGAGCGCCGGGCCCAGCGTCGCCTAGGACGCCCCGGCCAGGCTCCCCAGCCGCTGCCCGTGCTGCTACCCTCTCGCCACCACGGGCGCGCTGCGCCCGCCGGGGCCGTGCGCCAGAGCGCGCGGCGCCGTGACCTGCGGGGAGACTAGGGTGATCGCACTATCTACGGCGCTGGAGCGCGCCCTAGGGCAGGGCGCGGCCGACGAGGGCCTGCGCCAGCTTTTGCGGGGCATCGAAAAGGAAAGCCTTCGGGTCGATGCCAACAGCCATCTGGCGACCACGCCCCACCCGGTCTGCCTAGGATCACCGCTGACCCACCCCACCATCACCACGGATTTTTCCGAAGCCCAGCTGGAGCTGATCACCGGGGTGTCCCCCTCGGCTTCCGAAACGCTCGCCCAGCTTCAGGCAACGCACCGCTTTGTCGTGCATTGCCTCGGCGAGGAGCGGCTGTGGGCATCAAGCATGCCCGGGCGACTGCCTGAGGACAGCGCGATTCCCGTGGGCCGCTACGGCAGCTCCAACGTGGGCATGGCCAAGACGGTCTATCGCCGGGGCCTGGGGCTCCGCTACGGCCGCACCATGCAGACCATTTCCGGGATTCACTACAACTTCTCGCTGTCTAACGCCCTCTGGCAGTGGCTGGCGGAGCAGGAGGGGGAAGGGACCCCAAGTCAGGCCTACCGCACCCGGCGCTACTTCGACCTTATTCGCAATTTCCGCCGCCATTCCTGGCTGCTGCTGTATCTCTTCGGGGCCTCCCCGGCGGTGTTTGAAGGCTTCCTCCAGGGTCGGCCCCATCAGCTGGAAAAGCGCGGCGAGGACACGCTTCTGCTGCCCCATGCCACGACCCTGCGCATGGGGGGGCTCGGCTACCAAAGCGATGCCCAGGCGACCCTCAAGGTGTCCTACAACGGCCTTGCGCCCTACGCACAAACGCTCCAGGGCGCCCTCACCCGCCCCTACGGCCCCTATGAAGCCTTTGGGCTTGAACGGGACGGGGAATTCATACAGCTGTCCACGAGCCTGCTGCAAATCGAAAACGAGTTCTACGGCACCATCCGCCCTAAGCGCAGCATTCGCTCCGGAGAGCGCGCGCTCCATGCCCTGGGCGAGCGCGGGGTGGAATATGTCGAGGTGCGGTGCCTGGACCTGAACCCCTTCCTTCCCCTGGGCATCGACGCCCCCACGATCCACTTTCTCGACACCTTCCTCCTACTGTGCCTTCTGCTGCCCAGCCCGGAGGACAGCCCGGCGGAAATCGAGCAGCTGGCCCACATGCACCGGGCCGTGGTGGAGCGTGGACGGGATCCCGAGCTCCGCCTGTCCACGGGGGAAGGGGAGGGTTCGCTGGCGACCCTGGGCGCACCGCTTTTGGCCGCGGCCGCACCCATCGCCGAGGCCCTAGATCGGAGCCAGGGCACCACGGCCCACCGCGAGGCCCTTGCCCGCGCCGGCCAGGCCCTTTCCGATCCGGACAGCACGCCCAGCGCGGCGGTACTGGCGGAAATGCGCCGGGAGGGGGACAGCTTCCTGGCGCTCACCCAGGCCCTGAGCGATCAGCATCGGGAAACGCTACGAAGCCTGCCCCTAAGCTCCGAGGAGGAAGCGGCCCAGGCCGCCGTGGCCAAGGAATCCCACGCGGCGCAAGCGGCCATCGAGGCGCAGGATCGGGAGGGCTTTGCCGCCTACCGCAAGGCCTACATGGAGCAACCGCTGCTGCCGCCCCACGGCGCTGCTTGAACACCCTGGCCCACCTGGTACTGGCGGGGCCGGACCCGAACCTCCGCCTTGGCGCCTTTCTCGGGGACTTTCTTCCCGGTCCCCTTCCGGGGCCCCATGCCCCAGGGCTCGCCCGGGGCCTTGCGCTCCATCGCTACATAGACCGCATCACCGATAGCGACCCCACCTTCCGAAGCTTGAAGGACCTGGCCCCCGCGCCCCTTCGGCGCCTCATGCCCATTGCCTTGGATGTGATTTTTGACCATTGCCTGGCCCGGCGCTTCGAGCCCCTTACAGGCCAGGCCCTGGAGGCCTTCAGCGCCGAGGCCCTGGGCGATCTTAAGGCGCAGCGCCACGCCATGCCCGCCCCCGCGCAGCAGCTTCTCGCGGCGCTCGATACCCACGCGGTGCTTCCCGCCTACGCCCATTGGCCCGCGGTGGAACGCACCCTGACAAGCATCGCCCGGCGGCGACCGCGCCTTGCGGCCTTAAGCGACCTCGCCCCGGCCCTCGCCCCCCACCGGGATACCATTGCCGCCAGCTTTGAGGCGCGCTTCCCGGCGCTTGAAGCCGCCTGCAGCGCCTGGCTTGCCGATCCCTCCCGGTTCCCGAGCGGGGGCGCTACACTGTCGAATTCATCATTTCGCTCGGAGAACGCTCCATGAAGGCGCTGCTATGCAAACAGGAAGGGACCCCGGAAAGCCTCGTGCTGGAAGAGCTCCCCGAGCCAACCCCGGGGCCTGGGGAAGTACGCGTGGCCGTGCGCCACGTGGGCATCAACTTCCCCGACTGCCTCATGATTGAGGGCAAGTATCAGGTGAAACCGCCCTTCCCCTTCGCCCCCGGCGGCGAGTTCTCTGGGGTGGTGAGCGCCATCGGTGAAGGGGTGACCTCCGTGGCCGTGGGCGATCGCGTGGCCGGCGGCTCGGGGCACGGCGCCCTGGCCGAAGCCTTGGTCGTCAATGCGGCCGGCCTACGCAAGGTGGCCGACGGCATGCCCCTGGCCGTGGCCGCGGCCTGGAATACGACCTATGGAACGAGCTACCACGCGCTGAAGCAGCGAGGGCAGCTCAAGCCCGGAGAAACGCTCCTGGTGCTGGGGGCCGCTGGAGGCGTGGGCCTCGCGGCGGTGGAGCTGGGTAAGGCCATGGGCGCGCGGGTGCTGGCTGCGGCCAGCACGGAAGCCAAGCGGCAGGCCGCCCTCGAGGCCGGCGCCGACGAAGTCATCGACTACAGCGACGGCGACCTCAAGGAAAAGGTGAAGGCCCTTACCGATGGCCGCGGGGCGGACGTCATCTACGACCCCGTGGGCGGTCCCCTTTTCGATCAGTGCCTGCGCTCCGTGGCCTGGAACGGACGGATCCTGGTGGTGGGCTTTGTGGGCGGAGACATTCCCAAGGCGCCCATCAACCTCATTCTTTTGAAAGGCTGCCAGGTGGTCGGGGTGTTCTACGGCGCCTTCACGGGCCGGGAGCGCGCCGCAGATGCGGAAAACTGGCGGGAGCTGAACGCCCTGTGGGCCAGCGGCGCGATTCGACCGAAGATCAGCGCGCACTATCCGCTGGCCGAGGGGGGCAAGGCCCTTCGCGCCCTCATGGACCGGGAAGCCATTGGTAAGGTGGTGGTCGACCTATGAGCACGCTGCTGGCGCCCCGCGCTCTCTTCCTGGCCATGGCCCTGGCAAGCGCCGGGCTCATGGCCTTCGCCCTCTATCTCGAATACGTCTATCTGCTCGACCCCTGCCCCCTGTGCATGATGCAGCGCATTTGGGTGGTGATCGTGGGCGTGCTCGCCCTGGGGGCCGCCCTACACGGCCGGGGCCTGGCGCGCTGGGCCCTTGCGACGGGCGCGGCGGCCATCATCGGCAGCGGCTTTTCCCTGCGCCAGCTTTGGCTTCAAAGCCTCCCCGCCGATGAGGTACCGGCCTGTGGCCCGGGCCTCGATTACATGCTTGAGGTGTTCCCCCTAAGCGACGTGCTGAAGGCCATGGTCATGGGCACGGGGAACTGCGCCGAAGTCACCTGGACCTTTCTCAGCCTGAGCATTCCCGCCTGGGTGCTTTTGGCCTTCGCCGCCTTCCTCGCCGGCAGCGCTCTAGCCCATCGCGGCGCCCGAGCGCCCCTCGCCCCCTGGGCCTAGGGGCACAAAAGTCCTATCCTTGCGGCTACCTCGCCCCCGCCCCGGGGGCGCGTTTGTCCGCACACCGGAGCTTCCCCATGCCTTCGATCCTGCGTCACCTTTTCCTGCTTGTGCTTGCCTTCGCCCTCGCCCCGGCCCAGGGGCAGATCGCTCAGACCAAGAACGATTTTGAAGATAAGTTCCGCCAGCTCGACGAAAGCTGGCCGACCCCCACGACCACCCGCAGCGCCACCGGCGCCCCGGGGCCGGCCTACTGGCAGCAGCAGGTGGACTACGACATCGACGTACACCTGCTTGAAGAAGGGCGGCGCATCGAAGGGGAAGCGCGGATTCGCTATCACAACAACAGCCCGGAAGCCCTGGCCTACCTCTGGTTCCAGATGGATCAGAACCGCTTCCGCCCCGACTCCGACGACAGCCTGACCCGCACCTTCGGGAACAAGGACCGCATCACCTATCGCACCCTACGCCGCGAGCAGTTCATGGCCGATGTGCCCGGCGGCTACGACCTCGGCGCCGTCACGGACGCCCAGGGCAAGGCCCTCCCCTTCGTGGTCCGGGATACGCTCATGCGGGTGGATCTCCCGAAGCCCCTGGCCCCGGGGAAGGAAACGGAGGTGCGCATCCAGTGGGCTTTCAACATCCAGGAAACCAACGCCACCGGAGGCCGCGCGGGCTTTGAGCACTTCGCCGAGGACGGCAACGACATCTTCCTCCTCGCCCAGTGGTACCCCCGGCTCGCAGCCTTCTCCGATTACGAGGGCTGGCACAACAAGGCCTTCCTCGGAAATGGGGAGTTCACCCTCGAATTCGGCGACTACGAAGTGGCCATCACGGTCCCCGCGGATCACGTGGTCGCCTCCACCGGCGTCCTGCAAAACCCTCGAGACGTCATGAGCGACGAAGAGCGGGCGCGCATGAAGGCCGCGGAAACGGCGGAGGACCCGGTCTTTATCGTCACCGCCGAGGAGGCCCTGGCGAAGGAAGGGCAACGGGCCACGGAAGAGCGCACCTGGCGCTTTAAGGCGGAGAACGTCCGCGATTTCGCCTGGGCCAGCTCCCGGAAATTCATCTGGGATGCGCAGGGCTATGCCCAGGATGGGGAGGGCGTCGCCCCCGATCGGGTCATGGCCATGTCCTTCTACCCGAAGGAAGGGGAACCCCTGTGGTCCCGCTACTCCACGGAGTCCGTGATCCACACCATGGAGGTCTACTCCCGCTATAGCTTCCCCTACCCCTATCCCACGGCCCAATCCGTGAATGGCCCCGTGGGGGGGATGGAATACCCCATGATCACCTTCAATGGCCCCCGCACCGACCCTCATAAGGACGGGGACCGCACCTACTCCCGGGGCGAGAAGGAATTCCTCATTGGCGTGGTGATCCACGAGATCGGGCACATCTACTTCCCCATGACCGTCAACAGCGACGAGCGCCAGTGGACCTGGATGGACGAAGGCATCAACACCTTCCTCCAGCATCTGGCGGAAATGGAATGGGGCGAGGGTATGCGATCTGACCGCGGCGACCCCCGCTACATCACCGACTACATGACGAGCAGCCGCCAGGTGCCGATCATGACCAACTCCGAGTCGATCTTTCAGTTTGGCAACAACGCCTATGCCAAACCTGCCACGGCCCTGAATATCCTTCGGGAAACGATCCTCGGCCGGGAGCTCTTCGACTTTGCTTTCCGGGAGTACGCCCAGCGCTGGAAGTTCAAGCGCCCGACCCCCTATGACCTCTTCCGCACCCTCGAGGAGTCCTCCGGCGTCGACCTCGACTGGTTCTGGCGCGGCTGGTTCTACTCCACGGATCACGTGGATATCAGCCTCGATCGGGTGGTGAAGATGCGCCTCGATACCAGCAACCCGGAAATCGAAAAGGCCTGGGAGCGGGAGCAGCAGCAGGCAGAGCCCACCTACCGCTTCGGCGCCAAGAATGAAGCGGCGGGCCTCGTGCCGCGCACGGAGCGCTACCCCGAACTGAAGGATCTCTACGCTGAGAACGACGAGTTCACGGTCACCAACAAGGATCGCAACGGCTTCGATGAATTCCTCGAAGGCCTCGTGGATAAGAACGACAGCGACCCCGAGTGGCCCCGCCGGGTTTACGAACGCGCCGTGGCGGAGAACGCGAACTACTACATCTTGGAGTTTTCGAACCTCGGGGGCCTGGTGATGCCCGTGATCCTCGGTATCACCTACGCCGACGGCTCGGAGGAAGAACTGCGCATGCCCGCGGAGATCTGGCGCCGTTCCCCCAAGAGCGTGCGCAAGCTCCTGGTCCGGGATCGGGAAATCACCCAGATCGTGGTCGATCCCCACTGGGAGACGGCGGACGTCAACGTGGAGAACAACCACTACCCGCGGCAGATCATTCCGTCCCGCCTCGAGATGTATCGCTACAAGCGCAAGGAGCGGAACCTCATGAGCGATCTGCGCGTGGAGCGGAAGACAGAAACCCCGGACGCGACGCCGGCAGAGGAGGCGGATAGCGTCGCCGATGACGCCGTGCCCATGACCGAGGAGTAGGCGCCCCGTGCTTCGGCGCGCCACCCTTCTGCTGCTGGTGCTGACCAGCGCGCCCTTGGGCGCGCATCAGCAGAAGGCCGCGCTCACCACGGTGCGCTATAACCCGCGCAGCGATGAGGTGGAGATTGCCCATCGCTTTGCCCTGCACGACGCCGAGCATGCCGCCCCGGAGGTGACCGGGGGCGATGCGATCCTCCGCTCGGACACGGCCCGGCAGTGGGCCTTCGCGCGCTACGTCCACGAGGCTTTCCGCCTGACGGACGAGCGCGGCGCGGCGCTTCCCAAGGATCTGGTGGGGGTGGAGGTCGACGGAAGTCTGCTCTGGATTTACGAAACCCTACCCGCCGAGGACGGGCCACGCATTGCGCGCATTCGCCACGAGGCGCTCCTTGCCCTGTGGCCAAGCCAGGAAAACTGGGTGAACGTGGTGGACGCCGAAGGGGTACGAACCCTCATCCTGCGGCGGGAGGCGCCGGAGCAGGCGCTGGCCAACGCCCCGAGCCGCCCCCTGCCGCAGTAGGGTTTGCTAGGCGGTCATGCCGCCGTCAATCACCAGCTCCGTGCCCGTGATGTAGCTGGCTTCATCGCTGGCGAGGAACACCACCCCGTCCGCAATCTGCCGCGCCGTGCCGGTTCGTCCGAGGGGCACGGCGAAGGCCGCCATGGCGTCGATATCCACCGTATTCGCCCCCTCGGCGAGGGGAACGGCGTCAATCTTGCCCCAGATCGGCGTATCGATGATGCCCGGGTGCACGGAGTTCACCCGGATATTCCACCCCGAGCGGGCGCACTCCAGGGCAACGCCCTTGGTGAAGAGGCGCACCCCACCCTTCGTGGCGTTGTAGGCCGCCAGATTGGCGGCGCCCTTAAGCCCCGCCACGGAGGACAGGTTAATGATGGCGCCGCCCCCGGCCTCACGCATGGCACGAATGCCGTGCTTCACCCCGAGGAACACGCCGTCGAGGTTGATCGCCTGCTGGCGCTGCCAGTCCTCAAGGGTCATATCGACGATGCTGCCGCCGATGCCGATGCCAGCGTTATTCACCAGAATCGACAGCCCTCCGAGGTCCGCTTGCACAGCGGCCACGACCTGCTCCCAAGCTGGCTCGGAGGTGACATCGTGGGCATAGAAGGCAGCCTTCCCCCCAGCCGCCTCGATGCCTGCCACCACTTCCCGGCCCAGGGCCTCCTGGATGTCGGTGACAGCCACCGCCGCCCCCTCCTCCGCAAGGCGCTCGGCGCAGGCCCGGCCAATGCCCGAGGCCCCGCCAGTGACGAGGGCCACCCGTCCTTGTAAACGTGCCATGGTGCGCCCCCCTAGAGCATGTCGCCGCCGCAGGCCCCGGCGGTGGTGCCCGTGGCTTTGAAGGCCTTAATCACGTTCCGCCCCGTGGTCCACTTATGGACCTCATCGGGCCCATCCACCAAGCGCTGGGACCGAATGTGGGTGTACCAGGCCGCCAGGGGGGTATCCCGGGAGTAGCCGAGCGCACCGTGGAGCTGGATCGCCGTATCCACCACCTTGTGCACCATGTTGGCGAGGAACACCTTGGCGATGCCGTTCTCCTGGCGGATATCCATCTTGTTCTCCGCCTTGTAGGCGATGTGCAGCAGCATGAGGCGCGCGATGTAGAGCTCGCTGGCGCACTCCGCCAGCATGAACTGCACGGCCTGACGCTCGTCGAGGCCCTTACCAAAGGTGCTCCGCTGGGTGACGTGGGCCGTTGCCATATCCAGGGCGCGCTGAGCCATGGCGACGTTGTGCATGCCGTGGCGTAGGCGACCGTAGGCCAGGCGGTGCTGGCCCATGTTGAAGCCGTTGCCCTCGCCGCCGAGGAGGTTCTCCGCCGGCACCTCGAGATCCTTAATTTCCACCTCGGCGTGGCCGCCCCCCAGGATGTGGGACAGGGGCCCTTCCAGGGCCATGGTGGGGATATCCCGCTTAATGTTGTAGCCCGGGTTGGGCAGCTCCACGATGAAGGTGGAGAACTGCTGGTGCCGCGGCGCGTCCGGGTCCGTCTTCGCCATCACCACGGCGATGTCGGCGACGCTGGCTGCGGAGGAGAACCACTTCTCCCCGTTCAGCACGTAGGTGTCGTTGTCCTTCTTTTCCGCCCGCGTTTGCATGCCGGTGGCGTCCGCGCCGGCGGCTTTCTCCGTCATGGAGTAGCAAATGCGCTTCTCGCCATTCAGCAGGGGCTTCAGGAACTTTTCCTTCTGGTAGGGCGTGCCATGCTCCAGAAGGGTCATCATGGTGGCGTCGTCCGGGCCCTGCGTATTCATGGACAGGGCGCCGAGGTAGCTCTGCCCCAGCTCCATTTGCACGAGGGCGTTGGCCAGCGGACCCAGGCCCATGCCGCCGTACTCCTCAGGGATAAAGGGGCACCAGAGCCCCTGACCCCGGGCCTTCGTGCGCAGCTCCCCGAGCACGGTTTTGTAATCGTCGCCGTCAAGCAGGCGCTTTTCCGCAGGGATGCACTCGTCCTGCACCCACTGGCGCACGCGCTCCCGTAACACTTTGGCTTCCGCCGGAATCTCAAAATCAATGGCCACAGCATCCTCCCCCTTTGGTGCGGCATGGACGGCGCACCCCTTGCGCCCCCTGCCTCGAGCCTAGCAGAGCGCGGCGGTCCCTCGCATCACCGCTGCGGGGGGTGGGGGCGGGGTGCTAAACTCCGCGCTCCCAAAGGCCACGGCAGATTTCCGCTCCCATGAATGATCGTTACCGCGCTCCCCTTCCCGGCTTTGACCTCGATTTCTATGACACCCGCGCCGCCGTTGAGGCCCTAAAGCCCGGCGCCTACGCCACCCTGCCCTACACGGCCCGAGTGCTCGCGGAGCAGCTGGTGCGCCGGTGCGATCCGGAAACGCTCGACGCCAGCCTCCTGCAGCTGATTGAGCGGAAGCGCGATCTCGACTTCCCCTGGTACCCGGCGCGGGTGGTGTGCCACGACATCCTGGGGCAGACGGCGCTGGTGGATCTGGCAGGGCTTCGGGACGCTATCGCCGAGCGCGGCGGGGATCCGGCCGCGGTGAATCCCGTGGTGCCCACGCAGCTCATCGTCGACCACTCCCTGGCCGTGGAGCACCCGGGCTTTGAGGAAGGGGCCTTCGAGAAGAATCGTGCGGTGGAAGAGCGCCGCAACGCCGACCGCTTCCACTTCATCAACTGGTGCAAGGACGCCTTCGATAACGTCGACGTCATCCCCCCGGGGAATGGCATCATGCACCAGATCAACCTCGAGAAAATGTCCCCCGTGGTGCAGGCCCGGGACGGCGTCGCCTTCCCCGATACCTGCGTGGGCACGGACAGCCACACCCCCATGGTGGACGCCCTGGGCGTGATTTCCGTGGGCGTCGGCGGCCTTGAGGCCGAATCCGTGATGCTCGGCCGGGCCTCCATGATGCGCACCCCGGATATGGTCGGCGTGGAGCTGACCGGGCGCCTCGCGCCGGGGGTCACGGGGACGGACCTGGTCCTGTCCCTCACGGAATTCCTCCGCAAGGAGCGGGTCGTCGGGGCCTACCTCGAGTTTTATGGCGAGGGTTCTCGATCCCTCAGCCTTGGCGATCGCGCCACCATTTCCAACATGACGCCAGAGTACGGCGCCACGGCCGCGATGTTTGCCATCGACGAGCAAACCCTCACCTACCTGCGCCTCACGGGTCGCGAGGATGCACAGATTGCCCTGGTCGAGGCCTACGCGAAGCACTGCGGGTTCTGGGCCGATGATCTGGCCCAGGTCGAGTACGAGCGTGTACTTCGCTTCGACCTCAGCACCGTCACCCGCACCCTGGCCGGACCCTCCAATCCCCACGCGCGCCTGCCCGTCAGCGAGCTGGCGAGCCGCGGCATCGCCGCTCCCTACGAGGAAAAGGCCGGGGAAATGCCCGACGGCGCGGTCATCATCGCCGCCATCACAAGCTG
This sequence comes from Gammaproteobacteria bacterium, assembly GCA_030433075.1. Taxonomy (GTDB): domain Bacteria; phylum Pseudomonadota; class Gammaproteobacteria; order Pseudomonadales; family Azotimanducaceae; genus Salivita. The sequence goes on from JAUILI010000043.1 coordinate 14,132, forward strand.
CACGAACACCTCGAACCCTCGGAACATGATCGCCGCGGGGCTGTTGGCCCGGAACGCCAATCGCGCCGGCCTCACCCGTAAGCCCTGGGTGAAAACCTCCCTGGCGCCGGGGTCGAAGACCGTGAAAACCTACCTGACGGAAGCGGCCCTGCTGCCGGAGCTCGAGCAGCTGGGCTTTGGCGTGGTGGCCTTTGCCTGCACGACCTGTAATGGCATGTCCGGCGCGTTGGATCCGGTGATCCAGAAGGAAATCATCGACCGGGATCTCTACGCCACCGCCGTGCTCTCGGGCAACCGTAACTTCGATGGCCGCATCCACCCCTATGCGAAGCAGGCCTTCCTGGCCTCGCCGCCCCTGGTGGTGGCCTACGCCCTGGCGGGCTCCATTCGCTTCGACATCGAAAAGGACGTGCTGGGCACGGACAGCGCCGGCCAGCCGATCCGCCTCGCCGATATCTGGCCAAGCGACGAAGAAATCGATGCTCTGGTGGCCGAGGCCGTGAAGCCCGAGCAGTTCCGGGACGTCTACGACCCCATGTTCCTGAAGGTTGAGGACGTCACCGATGCGGTGAGCCCCAACTATGACTGGCGCCCCCAAAGCACCTACATCCGCCGCCCGCCCTACTGGGAAGGGGCCCTGGCGAAGCCGCGTACCCTAAGCGGGATGCGCCCCCTCGCCGTGCTCGGGGACAACATCACCACGGACCACCTATCCCCCTCCAACGCCATTCTGGCCAGCAGCGCCGCCGGGGAATACCTCGCGAAGATGGGCCTGCCGGAGGAGGACTTCAATTCCTACGCCACGCACCGGGGGGATCACCTCACGGCGCAGCGGGCCACCTTCGCCAACCCGAAGCTGCTTAATGAAATGTGCCGGAACGAGAAGGGCGAAGTGATCCAGGGGTCCCTGGCCCGCCTCGAGCCCGAGGGCACGGTGCAGCGCATGTGGGAAGTGATTGAAACCTATATGGAGCGCAGTCAGCCCCTGTGCATCATCGCCGGCGCCGACTATGGGCAGGGCTCGAGCCGGGACTGGGCAGCCAAGGGCGTGCGCCTGGCCGGCGTCGAGGTGATCGTGGCCGAGGGCTTCGAGCGCATTCACCGCACGAACCTCATTGGCATGGGCGTCCTGCCTCTGGAGTTCACCGGCGGCGACACCCGGAATACCTATGCCATCGACGGCACGGAAAGCTTCAGCGTGGAAGGGGAGCTCGCCCCGGGGTCCCTCATGACCCTCGTCATTACCCGCACCAATGGTGATCGGGTTGAAGTGCCGGTGAAGAGCCGCCTCGACACCGCCGAGGAGCTCCACATCTACGAGGCCGGCGGCGTGCTCCAGCGCTTCGCCGAGGACTTCCTGGAGGCCCAGGGGTGAGCGCCTTTAAGCCGCAGCAAAAAATCCGCGCCACCTATATGCGCGGGGGCACCTCGAAGGGGGTGTTCTTCAATGTCGCCGACCTGCCCCCCGAGGCCCAGGTACCCGGGCCGGCCCGGGACGCCCTGTGCCTTCGGGTGATTGGCAGCCCGGACCCCTACGGCAAGCACACGGACGGCATGGGCGGGGCCACCTCGAGCACCTCCAAGGTGGTGCTGGTCAGCAAGAGCGATCGCCCCGGGCATGACGTGGACTACCTTTTTGGCCAGGTCTCCATCGATTCGCCCTTCGTGGATTGGTCCGGCAACTGCGGCAACCTGTCCGCTGCCGTGGGGCCCTTTGCCATCGCCGAAGGGCTCATGGACGCGGCCCGGGTGCCCGCGGAGGGCCCCTGCGAAGTCCGCATTTGGCAGGCCAACATCGAGAAAACCCTGCTCAATCAAGTGCCCATGAGCGGCGGCGCGGTGCAGGAAACGGGAGACTTTGAGCTCGATGGGGTGACCTTCCCCGCCGCCGAGGTGCCCGTGGATTTCCTCGACCCCGCCGATGGCGAGGGCGCGCTCTTCCCCACGGGGCAGCTCGTGGATCGCCTCGAGGTGCCGGGGGTGGGCACCTTCGAGGCCACGATGATCAACTCGGGCATCCCGACGATCTTTCTCCGCGCCGCGGAGCTCGGCTACACGGGCACGGAGCTTCAGGACGCGATCAATAACGACGCCGAGGCCCTCGCCCGCTTCGAGACCATCCGCGCCCACGGCGCCCTGGCCATGGGGCTGATCCAGGACGTGGGCGAAGCGGCCACGCGCCAGCACACGCCGAAGGTCGCCTTCGTGGCGCCCGCCACCACCTATGCCGCCTCCAGCGGCAAAACGGTGGACGCTGACGGCATCGATCTGTGCGTGCGCGCCCTGTCCATGGGCAAGCTCCACCACGCCATGATGGGGACGGCGGCCGTCGCCATTGCCACCGCCGCGGTCATTCCCGGCACGCTGGTGAACGAAGCTGCGGGCGGCGGTGAGCGAGACTCGGTTACCTTTGGCCACCCGTCCGGCACGCTCCGGGTCGGCGCCGAAGCGACGGCCGGGCCCGACGGCAGCTGGGCCGTGAAGCGGGTGCGAATGTCCCGGAGCGCCCGGGTCCTCATGGAGGGCTGGGTGCGCATCCCGAGCGATCATGGCTGAGGCGCCGTCCGAACTCGTCGTTTTTGACCTCGACGGCACCCTGCTGAATGCCCGGTCGGAGATCTCTGGCTTCACGCAGGAAACGCTGGCGGCGCTCCGGGACCGGGGCATTCCCTACACCGTGGCCACGGGGCGCGCCCGCCACGGGGCCGCGGATCTTCTTGAGGGCCTGGGCTTTGACCATCCCCAGGCCTTCAAGAATGGGGTGCTGCTTTGGCACCCCCTGGAGGCCCTCTACAGCCACCATCATCACCTGCGCTTGGACGAGATCCGCTCCGTGCTGGAGGCCTCCCGGGCGGAGGGCCTAAGCCCCTTCCTCGCGACCCTCGAACCCGGCAACGTCCATCGCATCTATCACGCGCCGGAGCTGAACGAGACGGAGCAAGCCCTGGCCCGAGCCTTTCGAGAGCGGGATCAGGTCGATCTGGCGGACCTTGCTACCCTGCCCGCGGATGCGGAAATCACCAGCATCAGCGCCCTGGGGCCCCGGGCGGCGGTGGAGCGCCTTGCCGCCGCCGTTGCCCCCTTCCCCGAGCTTGTCGCCTACGCCGGGGACGCCTTTGAGGGGCCAGGGCTCGGCTGGATCGATATTCACCACGGGGCCGGCACGAAGGGGACGGCCGTGGAAGCGCTTAAGACCATGCTGAACGTCGAGCGCCTTGTGGTTTTTGGCGACGGCAGCAATGATCTGCCCATGTTTGCCGTGGCCGATGAAGCCTACGCCCCAAGCAATGCGCGGCCCGAAGTGCTGCAGGCGGCCACGGCAGTGATCGGGCACCATGACGAGGACGGCATTGCCGCCTTCCTCCAGGAACGCTTTAACCTTTAAGTCCCCAAACCCTTAGGAGCCTTTCCCATGTCCCGCACCCGGTCTCCGTTTCGAAAGCTTATTGCCCTCGCCCTTGGCACCCTGACCCTGGCCAGCGCTACTCTGCACGCCGACCATCACGGCGATGATCACGCCGGACTTTGGGGGGCCATCACCGGGCCGGCCCGAAGCGCGGATAATGTGCGCCGCGATGTCTATCGCAAGCCCCTGGAAACCCTCGAGTTCTTCGGCCTCAAGAAGGACATGACGGTGCTCGAAAGCTGGCCCGGCGGTGGCTGGTACACGGAAATCCTCGCGCCCTACCTGGCGGAGGACGGCCTGTTTATCGCCGCCACCTACAACCGGGACCCGGCCACCCAGCTCGAATGGCAAGGGCGCTACAACGCCACCTTCGATGCCAAGCTGGCCGCGGACCCAGCCGCCTACGGCGCGGTGCAGATCAGCAGCCTTAAGGACGGCACCTCGACCATTGCGGAAGCGAGCTCCGTGGACCTGATCCTCGACTTCCGTAATGCGCACAACTGGCTACGCCAGGGAGGCACGGTGCCCCAGGCCTGGTTTAAGGCGCTGAAGGCCGGGGGCGTGGTGGGCATCGTTGACCATAGCGCCCGCCCCGAGGTCGCCTATGACCCGGGCAATGGCTACCTGCACGAGAGCCAGGTGATCGAGGTGATGGTGGCCGCAGGCTTCCGCTTCCTTGGCCGCTCCGATCACCTTGCAAACCCTCTGGACCAAGGGGATCACCCCAAGGGCGTCTGGACCCTTCCCCCCACCCTGCGCCTGGGGGAAGAGAACCAGAACCACTACCTGGCCATCGGCGAAAGCCACCGCATGGCCCTGAAGTTTCTTAAGCCCGCCAACTAGCGGACGGGCTTTTCCCCCGTGGCCTGGGCCGCGCGGCGCGCCGCGCCGGCCTCGGCCAGGGCCGTCCGGTCCCGGATCGCCATGAAGTTCTCCCGCCAGTGACGATCCGCGGCGGGATCCTCCACCCAGCGTTCCGGCGCCTGCACCGTGGTGCGGGGCGCGTAGGCCCTTTCTAAAAGCCGTAGGGCCTGGGCAAAGAGGCCCTTCTGCTCCGCCGGCGCCCAGGGCCGACCGCAAGGGTTCCCCAGGGGATAGTCGACAAAGAGGAACCGCGGCACCCCACAGGTTTCCACGATGTCCCGCGCCGAGCCCACCACCACGGTGGGGATCCCTGCAGCCTCAAGATGACGTGCGACCAGGCTCACGGACTGGTGACACACGGGTCAAAGGGCAGCGAGGAAGGCGATATCGACCTGGTCTTCCTGAAGCCAGGAGAGGGTCGCCGGCGCATCCTCTTCCCGGGTCCGGCGCTGGCTATATTCCGTAGGCACGCCATAGAAGCGGGGGCTCACGCTCCCCAGCACGCCCTCGGCGACGGCGGCTTCCGCGGCCGCGAAGGGCAAGATCGTCTCCGGATCGTCCGTATGGGTCGCATCCCGATCCCAGAACATTTCCGTGTGGAAAGCCCCTCGGCTGGCGACGGGCTGCGCGTAAAGCATGCCTTCCCGGCCTTCGGACCGGGGGGCGCGATCTGCGGTGGTGATCAAGCCCAGGCGCAGCGACTTCAGCGGCCCGGGCAAGGGGGCAAAGGGCACGGTGGCTTCCGTGGCCCAGCGGTAGGGGGCTTCGTAGCCCTGGGCTTGGTAATACTCGCGGCTTTTGTCGATGTAGCTGACAAAGCGCGGGTGCGTGGTGGTCATCGGCGACTCCCCAATTGGCAGATGCCCTAGGAGCCTAGCGCCTTTTCTTCTCGTCTGCCTAGGCACCGCGCCAGAGGGGCCGCGCCTCAGGGGCCGCGCCTCAGGGGCCGGTGGGGGCAGCGCCCCGGCGATAGGCCCAGAGGGGACTCCGGGCCATCACCGTAAGGATCACCAGCAGCATGAGCCCCGCGGGCGTGATCAGGGCCAGGCGCGACCCAAGGCTCTCCACCAGGTAGCCCGAGAGCAGCGCTCCCAGGGGGCCCGCCCCCATAAAGGTGAGGGTGAAGAAGGCCATTACCCGGCCCCGCTGGCCCTCCGGGGCGCCCTCCTGCATCAGGGCCCGAGCCATGGCCATCACCATGCCGCCGGTGACGCCCCAGCAAAAGTTAAAGAACAGCACCCAGGCAAAGCTCGGGGAAAGGCCCATGCCGGACAGCCCCCCAACGCCGAGAAGCACTCCCAGGAGGAGCAACCGCCCGGGATGGAGCACATCGCCGTAGCGGAGCAGGCTCACCATGGTCACCACGGCCCCCACCACGTGCACCGCATTCAACGCCGCCAGCTCCGCGGCCCCGGCGTTGAAGACATCCCGCACCAAGAGGGGAATGCCTACCTGGAAGCTCCCCATAAACAGCAGGCCCACGGCCAAATTCATCAGCACCACGGTGCGCAGCGCGGGCACCGCGAGCACCGTTCGGATGCCTGCCCGAAGCCCCTGGGTGAGGGGCTCGGCGCTGGCCGGCGCCGGCGGTGCTGCGGGCAAGCGGCGCCGAAGGGTCGCAAAGCACAGGGCCCCGAAGGCCAGAAAGAGCCCTTGCAAGCTGAGTACCCCAAGGGGGCCCAGCGCATCGGTGAGCCCGGCCACCAAAAAGCCCAGCAGCTGAACCCCATACTGCACCAGGGAGACCTGCACCA
>JAUILI010000044.1 GCA_030433075.1 Gammaproteobacteria bacterium
CTGCAGCAGCTTGCCGGCGGCCCGGAAGTGACCGATGTTGGTCATACAGGAGCCGATGAAAACCTCTTCGATTTCCGTCCCCGCCACCTCGGAAAGGGGCTTCACGTCGTCGGGATCGTTCGGGCAGGCCAACAGGGGCTCGGTGATCTCGGACATGTTGATTTCGATGACTTCCGCGTACTCGGCGTTTTCGTCGGCGCGCAGCAGGGTGGGATTCGCGAGCCACTCTTCCATGGCCGCGGCCCGACGCTCGAGGGTGCGCACGTCGCCATAGCCGTTGGCAATCATCCAGCGCAGCATGACCACGTTGGAGCGGAGGTACTCAGCCACGGACTCTTCCGACAGGTCGATGGTGCAGCCCCCGGCGGAGCGCTCGGCGGAGGCATCGGAGAGCTCGAAGGCCTGCTCCACGGTGAGGTTCGGGAGCCCCTGAATCTCCAGGATGCGGCCGTTATAGACGTTCTTCTTGCCCTTCTTCTCCACGGTCAGCAAACCGCGCTGAAGCGCCGCGTAGGGAATGGCGTTCACCAAATCCCGAAGGGTGATGCCGGGCTGCATTTCCCCGGTGAACTTCACCAGCACGGATTCGGGCATATCCAGGGGCATAACCCCCAGGGCCGCCGCGAAGGCCACGAGGCCCGACCCGGCGGGGAAGGAAATCCCGAGGGGGAAGCGGGTGTGGGAATCGCCGCCGGTGCCCACCTGATCCGGGAGGAGCATGCGGTTCAGCCAGCTGTGGATGATGCCGTCCCCCGGGCGCAGGGAGACGCCACCGCGGTTCTTGATGAAGTCCGGGAGCGTGTGCTGCGTTTCAATGTCCACGGGCTTGGGATAGGCCGCGGTGTGGCAGAAGCTCTGCATCACGAGGTCTGCGGAGAAGCCCAGGCAGGCCAGCTCCTTGAGCTCGTCCCGGGTCATGGGGCCCGTCGTATCCTGGGAGCCCACCGTGCCCATGCGGGGCTCGCAGTAGGTGCCCGGGCGCACGCCCTGCCCCTCGGCCAGGCCGCAGGCGCGGCCGACGATCTTCTGCGCCAGGGTAAAGCCGGCGCCGCTGTCCTTCGGGCTTTCCGGGCGGCGGAAGGCTTCGCTCGGCCCCAGGCCCAGCGCTTCCCGAGCCCGCTCCGTGAGGCTGCGGCCGATGATCAGGGGAATGCGCCCCCCGGCCTTGACCTCGTCCAGAAGCACCTGGGTTTTCAAGGAGAACTCGGAGATCACTCCTCCGGCCTCGTTCTCCACCACCCCGGCATAGGGCTTGATGACGATGACGTCGCCCATGTTCATCTGATCCACGGGGCACTCGATGGGAAGGGCCCCGGAGTCTTCCACGGTGTTAAAGAAGATCGGTGCGATCTTCGAACCCAGCACCACGCCGCCCTGACGCTTATTGGGCACAAAGGGAATGTCGTTACCCATGTGCCAGAGCACGGAGTTAGTGGCGCTCTTCCGGGAAGAACCAGTGCCGACCACATCGCCCACGTAGGCCACGGGGAGCCCCGTTTCCTTCAGTGCGTTGATTTGCTCGATGGCGTTGGTGATGCCGTCCCGGGGATTCTTCAGCATGGCCAGGGCGTGGAGCGGAATGTCCGGACGGGACCAGGCATCCTGCGCCGGCGAAAGATCATCCGTGTTCGTTTCCCCGGTGACCTTGAAGACCACCATCTTGATGGCTTCCGGGAGATCGTCGCGACGGGTAAACCACTCGGCGTCGGCCCAGGATTTCAACACCGCTTCCGCGTGCGCATTGCCGTTCTTCGCCCGCTCGGCCACGTCGTGAAAAGCGTCGAACATGAGCAGTGTGTTCTTGAGCTCGGCAGCGGCGTTGGCCGCTAGGGTGTCGTGATCAAGAAGCTCCACCAAAGGCAGGATGTTGTAGCCGCCGAGCATGGTTCCGAGAAGGCGAACCGCCTCTTCCGCACTGATGAGCGGAGAGCTGGCTTCGCCCTTGGCGACGTCGGCGAGGAAAGCCGCCTTGACATAGGCCGCGTCGTCCACCCCCGGGGGCACGCGCTCCGTGAGCAGCTCGAGGAGCGTCGCCTCTTCCCCGGCGGGGGGCGCCTTCAAGAGCTCAACCAGTTGGGAAACCTGTTCTGCAGTCAGCGCCTTCGGGGGCAACCCCTCCTGGGCACGCTCTGCCACATGGGCACGATACGCTTCGAGCATGGGACTCTCCTCCTGATCAGTGAGGGCGCGACTGTAGCAAAGGAATTTTCATGCGTATAATGGATATAAATTATGCTTCATATAGGTTTTTTTAATGCATGACCTGGCCAATCTGCGCAGCCTCGTCGCAGTCGCCGAGGCCGGGGCCATCACGGAAGCGGCCCGGCGCCTCGGGCTTACCCAGCCGGCCCTAACGCGACGGCTACAGCAGCTGGAAAGCGAATTTGGAACCACGTTGCTCCAGCGCGGCCGCAACGGGGCCACCCTTACGGAGACCGGCCGCCTACTGGTGGCTGAGGCACGCCAGCTGATTGAGCGCTACGAAGGGGCCAAGCGGGAGGTAACGCGACATACCGCGGCCACCGGCGGAACCATTCGCCTTGGCGGCGGGGCCACCGCAGTCTCCTTTCTTCTTCCCGGGGAAATCGCCAGCTTTCAACATCACTACCCGAATGTGCACTTCCAGGTGAAGGAGGCCAGCTCGAGCGACATCGCCGAGGATGTGGCCTCGGGACGGCTCGAACTTGGGCTCGTCACGCTCCCCATCCGGAAAACGGGGCTTGCCATCACGCCCCTCCTCGACGATCAGATCGTGCTCATTGCCGCCGCGGGCCATCCCCTCACTCGCCTCGGCCGGGTCTCCCTCGAAGCCATCGACGGGGAGAACTTCGTGGGCTTCGAGGGGGGCAGCGCCATCCGGCAGATCGTCGATGACAGCCTTCGCCAGGCCGGGGTGGAGATCAACGTGGTGATGGAGCTGCGCTCCATTCCCGCGATCCTGCGCATGGTGGCCACCACGAAGAGCCTGGCTTTTGTAAGCCGCCTAGGCGTGCAGGGGCAAGATTTGGTGCAGGAGGTCCCCGTGGTCGGGCTTCGCATCAGTCGAAAGCTGGCCCTCGCCGAACGGAAGGGACGCACGCTTTCCCCGGCAGCGCAAAACTTTCGAAGCCAGCTCCTGCGGGAAGGGACCTAAAGGCCGCCGCCGCAGCCCCAGCAATAGCGCGCCTCCGGACGATCCACGGGGCTTGCGCAGCGCGGACAGCGCCGAAGGGTCCCGCCCCGCTGGCGCAGGGCCTGATTAAGCTCCACGGTCACAATCCCCGTGGGCACGGCAATGATGGCGTAGCCCGCGATCATGGCGCAGGCGGCGATGGCCTTGCCCAGGCCCGTTTGCGGCACCAGATCCCCATAGCCCACGGTGGTCAGGGTCACGATGGCCCAGTACATGGCGATGGGAATGCTCGTGAAGCCATGCTCGGGCCCCTCGATGACGTAGAGCAGCGCAGCGAAGATCGTAATCAGGGTGAGAATCGTGAGCAGGAATACGAAGATCTTTCGCCAGGCACCGCGGAGGGCAGAGATCAATAGGCGCGATTCCTCGAGCCAGCGCGCCATGCGGAGCACGCGAAAGATGCGCAGCACGCGGAGCAGGCGCACCACCATCATGTATTCCGTGCCCTGGATAAAAAGGCTCAGCCAGGTGGGCAGCGCGCTCAGCGCATCCACAATGCCGTAGAAGGACCGGGCGTAGCGCCAGGGGCGCTCCGTCACCCAAAGGCGCAGGAAGTACTCCAGGGTAAAGAGCACGGTAAAGGCCCACTCGAGCAGGCGCAGCACCTCCCCGAAGCGCGCATGCACGGAGGCCACGCTATCAAGCAGCACGGCGAGCACGGACACCACGATGGCGACCATGAGCGCCAGGTCGAAATGCCGGGGCGCCCCCGCCGTGGATTCGAAGATGATCTCCCCTAGGCGCGCCCGAAGGCCCGTGCCGCTGCGCTCCCCCATGCCTTCCCCACCCTGTCCTTCTGCTCCGGCGAGCGTACAATGCGGCGGCAAGCAAAACGAGGGTCACGCCTTGCCCAGACGCCGCTATTCGCCAGCGCTCTTCCTCAGCGGAGCGCTCCTGTGCCTGCTGGCGCTGCTGATGATTCCGCCCGTGCTCCTTTCCTACTTCGATGGGGACGGGCACACCACTGCCCTGGGGCAGGCCGCAGCCCTCACCCTTGGCACGGGACTGCTCCTCTTTCTGCCCGGCCTCCGACAGGATTTTCGCCTAAAGCCCCAAAGCCTGTTCCTGGCCACCACCAGCACCTGGACGGCCCTGGCCCTCTTTGCGGCCCTGCCCTTTTACCTTGGGCGCCCGGAGCTGGGCGCGGTGAACGCCATCTTCGAAGCGGCCTCGGGAATTACCACCACCGGGTCCACCATCATCACCCACCTCGAGGCCCTGCCCCGCAGCCTGAAGCTCTGGCGCGCCATGCTCCAATGGTTAGGGGGCGTGGGGATCATCGTCATCGGCATCGCCATCCTCCCCTTCCTCCGGGTCGGGGGCATGCGCCTCTTCCAGACCGAATCCTCGGACTGGTCCGATAAGGCCCTACCCCGCACCAATCGCATGGCCGGGGGCATTGGCCTCGTCTACCTGGGCATGACCGCGCTTTGCGTGGGCACCTATGCGCTCTTTGGCATGGCGCCCTTTGATGCCCTGTGCCACGGCATGACCACGGTTGCCACCGGAGGCTTTGCTAACTACGACGCCTCCTTCGGTGCCTTTGGGCAGCAGCCGGCCCTTCTGCTCACCGCCTGTCTCTTTATGCTGGCCTCGGCCCTGCCCTTCTCCCTCTACCTTCGAGGGGTGCGCTCGGCCCTGCGCAATCTTGTTCGGGACCAGCAGGTGCGCACCTTCTTCCTGCTGGTCATCCTGTTCTACGGGGCCTTTATCCTGCTGCTTAAGCTAGGTGGCGGGCCGAGCGAGGACAGCAGCTGGCTTTGGATTCTCTTCAACACGGTTTCGATTCTGACCACCACGGGCTACGCCGTGAGCGACTACAACAGCTGGGGCCAGACGGCGGTCATGCTGTTTTTCTTCGCCCTCTTCATCGGCGCTTGCTCGGGCTCCACAAGCGGCAGCATGAAGGTGTTTCGCCTCCAGCTGGGCTTCGCCGTGCTGGCCAACCAGCTGAAACGCCTTGTGCACCCCCGGGGGCTCTTCCCGGTCCGCTTCAACGGCCGCCGGGTGCCCGAGGAAGTCCTGCATTCCGTGACGGGCTTTGCCTTTTTCTTCATGGCCACCATCGGTGCCATTGCCCTGGCCCTATCCGCCCTGGGTCTCGACTTTTTGACGGCGCTCTCCGGCGCCGCCACCGCCGTAGCCAACGTCGGTCCGGGCCTGGGCAGCACCATCGGCCCCGCGGGGAACTTTTCAACGCTGCCTGACGCTGCCAAGGCCCTGCTTACCCTTGGCATGCTACTCGGGCGCCTCGAAATCATGACCGTCATGGTGCTGCTTACCCCGAGCTACTGGCGAGGCTAGCTTCCCGCTTCCGGGTCTGCGCTCCGGGAGGGGCGGAAATAGCGACGCTCGAGCTGTCCGTGAATATCGACGAAACCCTGCTGCAATTCATCGATTAGGGCGTGAAGCTTGTCCCCCGCCAGCCCCTCGGGCTCTAGCTGGCTGACCTGGCGCAACACCTGCGGGAGGCGCCGGGGCACGGGGGCATCGGGATCCAGGGCTTCAAGGGACCGGCGGAGGGCGAGCAGCGCCCCGGCCACGGAGCGGGGGAAGCGCGTCGACTGCAGAAGGAAGCGCAGCACGGACTCGGAGCGAATGGCCCGCTGCATCTCGAGGCGATACATCTGGTAGCCGGTCAAACTTTTCAACACGCTCATCCACTGCAAGTCGTCAAAGCGCGCGCCATCGCTCCCTTCCTGGGGCACGAGGCGAGCGCTGCTGCTGTCGATCAGCCGGGTAGTCATATCCGCCCGCTCAAGCTGACGCCCCAGCTCAATGAAGTAGAACGCCTCATCACGATTCATGGCCCCCTCAAGGCGCCCCACTACGGTCTGCACCTGGGTAACGATTCCCCGGAGATAGCCATGCCGACCCCGCTTACTTAGGCCACTTTTCAACTGCTCTTGGCTGAAGTGATAAAGGCCGTTGATGTCTTCCCAAGCTTCCCGGGGGAAGGCTTCGCGGAACCCCCGGGCGTTGGCGCGCGCCGCGGCGATGGTCGCCCGGAGGGATTGGGGGTGGTCCCTATCCCCCAGCAAGAAGCGCAGCACGCGCCCCTCGTCTTCCGCCTCTCCGTGCTTTTCCCGGTAGCTTTCCTCGGCCCCGATAAGCGTCAGCAGCGTGCCCCAGCTGGGCGTGCTGCCCCGGGGCAAATCGAGGTGGAGATGGGTCGTTACATCGATGAGGCGAGCGAGGTCCTCGGCGCGCTCAAGGTAGCGCGCCATCCAGTACATATTTTCCGCAACCCGCGCGAGCATCAGCGTTCCCCCTCGTCGATCACCCAGGTGTCCTTGCTGCCCCCACCCTGGGAAGAGTTCACCACGAGCGAGCCCTTGCGCATGGCCACCCGCGTGAGCCCCCCGGTGGTGACCTGCACGGACTCTCCGGACAGGATGAAGGGACGCAGATCCACGTGCCGCGGCTCCACCGCCTCGCCAAGGAAGGTTGGGACCGTGGATAGGTTGAGCATGGGCTGGGCCATGTAGTTTCGCGGGTTGCGCTGAATCTTTTTCCGGAAGGCCTCCCGATCCTTGGGCGTGGCCTGGGGCCCAAGCAGCATCCCGTAGCCGCCGGACTCATTCACCGGTTTCACCACCAGCTCATCAATGTGGTCGAGCACATAGTCCCGGTCGTCCTTCCGCGCACAGATATAGCTCGGCACGTTCGGCAGCAGCGGCGCTTCGCTGAGGTAGTAGCGAATCAGATCGGGGACGAAGCAGTACACCGCTTTATCATCCGCCACGCCGGCCCCGGGGGCGTTTGCGAGGGCCACCTTCCCGGCTTTCCAGGCACGCATCAACCCGGGCACGCCGAGCAGGGAGTCCTCGTTAAAGGCCTCGGGATCGAGGAAGGCATCGTCCACCCGGCGATAGATCACGTCCACCCGTGCCCGCCCCCGGGTGGTGAGCATGAACACTTCGTCCTGGCTGTTCACCACGAGGTCTCGTCCCTCTACGAGTTCGCAGCCCATCTGCTGCGCCAAATAGGCATGCTCAAAATAGGCGGAATTGAAGACCCCGGGGGTCAGCACCACCACCTCGGGCTGGGCCCGGTGTGGCGCTAGGGCGCATAGCGTGTCGTAGAGCTGGGAGGGGTAGGCGTCCACGGGCTCGATGGCAAAGTTAGCGAAGAGCTCGGGGAAGGTACGCTTCATGACGCCGCGATTTTCCAGCATGTAGGACACACCTGAGGGCACCCGGAGGTTGTCCTCGAGGACGTACATCTGTCCGTCCTCGTGGCGCACCAAATCGCTGCCGCAGATGTGGGCCCAGACGCCAAGGGGAGGATTTACCCCCACGCACTGGGGGCGAAAGTTGGCAGAGTTCTCCAAAAGGAAGGCCGGCAGCACCCCATCCTTAATGCAGCGCTGATCGTGGTAGAGGTCATCGATCAGGCAGTTCAGGGCCTTCACCCGCTGGGCCAGGCCCGCTTCGATGGTGAGCCATTCCTGGCGTCGAAGAATCCGGGGCATCAAATCCAGGGGCCAGCTGCGATCGATGGAACCGTGGGCTTCGGAGTAAACCGTAAAGGTCACCCCCTGCTCCTTGATGGCCCGCTCGAGGCTGGCGCTGCGATCCTGGAGCGCGTCCATGGAATAGGTGGCAAAGCGCTTGCCCAGCCGCCCGAAGCCGGTGCGAAGGCGACCCTTCTCCGTCACCCACTCATCGAAAAGCCCGGGCTGGGCGTAGCTACCCCAGTTGATGGTCATGGCTACCTTCCTCCATCGATGACGCAAGCGGATCGGCGTGCACGTCGACGCTCACCTGAACCTCGTGATGGCCGCCCCCCTGCACAATCCCCCGGAGCGGCGCTGCATCGCCGTAATCCCGGCCCTGCCCCAGAAACACATAGCGTTCCGTCGGCCGTTGACGGTTCGTTGGGTCGAATTCCAACCAGCCCTGCTCCGGCACGTACAAAGCGAACCAGGCATGGGACGCATCAGCCCCCACCAGCTTTTCGCCCCCCGGGGGCGGATCCGTTTCCAAATAGCCCGAGCAATAAGCCGCGGGTAGGCCCAGGGCCCGAAGCACGCCGAGGGCACAATGGGCAAAGTCCTGGCAGACGCCGCGGCGCCCCTCGAACACCTCGCGCAAGGGAGTCGCGACCTCCGTCGCCGTGGGGTCGTAGTGGAAATCGTCGTGAATACGCTCCATGAGCTCCTGCGTGGCCGCCACCACATCGCGCTGGGGATGGAAGCTTTCTAAGCCGTAATCGCGAAGCTCAGGGAGCTGGGGCACGTAGGCCGAGGGCAGGCAAAAGAGCCGATGGAGGCGCTGCGCCTCCGTTTGCGGATCACGAAAGGCCGCCTGAACCTCGGCGACGCTGCGCGGCCCCGCCAGGGGCAGCTCCGCCTCCGCGGGGGCAATCTCCAGCACCGAGTGGGCCTCCACCACGAGCTGATCGTGAGGCGTTTCCACGGAGAAGCGGGTCACCGCATTCCCAAAGGCATCCTCTCGGCTATGGAGCACCTGAGGCGCAGGAAAAACCTGTAGATCGAAGCTGAGCCGGCGCTGCCGGCCCCGGTCCGGCGGCGTCAGCCGGGCCTCCGTATGGCCCAGGGTGACGGGCTCACTGTAGTGATAGGTGGTGCGATGGCGGACCTGAAGCCTCATGCCCTGCCCCCCTGACCCCGAAGCGCCATGGGTCTAGCCGCCTCCAGATGGAGGAAATAGGCGTCATCGACGGCGCTGCTGGTTTGAGAAAGCCCCGTGAGCAGGGTCCAGAGCAGGCTTTGCAGAGCCCGCCGCTGCCGCGATTCGGCGCCGCCGGTGACCGGTTGGGCCGCCAACGCCTCCGCCTCCGCGAGGCGGAGGGCGGTGCGGACTTCCAAGAGGGCCCGCTGCTCCGGGGCCAGGCCTGGGCCGCTCCGGGGCAAGGCTTGAAGCAGGGCTTCGAGCTCAAGGAGCTGGAAGGCCACGCTCCGGGGATTCTGCTCATCGAGCAGAAGCACCTCGAGGAAGGAGGCGGGATCAAGAAGCGCGCGATAGCGGCGCCGGTGCGTCATCACGCTGTCGTGGGCGCGCAAGAGGCTTTCGAGCAAGAGGGGCTCCGCCGCGCTGTCGGGAGCCTCGGCAAGGGTTTCCAGCAGAAGCGTGGCCGTCCCCTGGGCCCGCTCAAGGCGCCGCCCGATCATCAAAAAGCGCCACCCCTGCTCCCGGGTCATGCTCTCCAGGCTCAACCCGGAGAAGGTCAAAAGCGCCGTAATCAAGGGGTCGAGGGCCTCCTCGACGGCTCCGAGGGCCTGGGGGGATAGCCCCTGGGCTTGCACGAGGCGCTGCCCAATCTCATCGAGCACGCGACTGGCGTCCGGGGCCCAGCGGTCCTTCAGCTGCTCCGCCGCTTGCCCCAACCGTTGCAGGGTTTGGGGCAGACTGCCCGGCTGCTGCTCATCAAGCAGGAGAGTGAGCAGCACCTCATCCCGGTGAGGAAAGGCCTCGGAGGCCACCCCAGCCAGTGCACAGAAACCGTCAATGAGGCGACCAAGGGCCACCGCATCGGCGGGATCGCCGTAATCCCGGACCTCCCGGGCGTGGCGCAGCACGGCCCGGGCCATGCGCGCGAGCCCCTCCGCCCTCTCCGCATAGCGTCCTACCCAGTACAGATTGTCCGCGACCCGGCTAGGGAGCTGCTCCGGGGCCCCCGGCCCCACCTCAGGGACGGCCCGGGGCCAGCGAATCAAATGACGCTCCGTCTCATCGGCCAGCACCCAGGTGTCCTTGCACAGGCCACGGAGCTCGCTGCCCAGCGCCAGGGGACCGCTGCGCGGCCCCGCCACCCGAGTAAAACCTCCCGTCATCACCTCAAAGTCCCGGCCCTGGCGGGTGGCAAAGAAACGGGTGAGCACGGCCTGGGGACGAAGCTGCCCGTCCACCAGGGTCGCCGCCGTCCCCTCCAAGGCCGCGGGCTGCCCCACGAAGGTCTCCGGATCCGCTTCAATTTGCCGCCGGAGGGTATCCCGGGCCTCGGCGGATAGGGCCCCGCCCCAGAGGGCCTGGCCGCTGCGATCAATGGGCTTGATGACCATGGCTTCCAGATTCGCCAACACGTGCTGCCGCGCCTGGGCCGTCCCGCACCACCAGGTTTCCACGGACGGCAGTTTCAAATCTTCGCCGAGGACCTGGCGAGCGAGCTGGGGTAGATAGGGCATAAGCCCTGGGTGTTCAAGGATCGAAACCCCAAGCCCGTTCGCCAGGGCCACCTCCCCTCGAAGGGCCGCTTCCCCAAGCCCGGGAACCCCCGTTTCCCCATCGGGAACGAGAAGCGCATCGCTGTCATGATCACCGGTTCGGCGGAGCACCACATCCAGGAGCTTCAGCCCACCGATCGTGCGCAGCCAGACCCGGCCCTCCCGAACCGTGAGATCCCCGGCCTGGAGCAAGGGAAAGCCGAGATAGCTCGCTAGGTAAGCGTGGTCAAAATAGTGGGGATCGCTAATTCCTGAGGCGAGCACCGCAATGCGCGGACGCAACCGCTGATGCGGAGCAAGGTCCACTACGGCGCCGCGAAGATGTTCGAAGAAGCTGGCCAGGCGATGCACATGGCTGGCTCGGATCAGGTTCGGGAGAATGCGCGAAGTAACAATACGCGTTTCCAGGGCAAGCCCCACGCCGGCGGGGGCCTGGGTACGGTCCCCCAGCACGGCAAAGGATCCGTCGCCCCGGCGCACCACATCCGCCCCATAGAAGGCCAGGGCCTGGTCCATGCCGCCCGCCCCTACGAGACCCTGGAGATAGCCGCGGTGCCGATAAATAAGATCGGCAGGGAGGACCCCCTGGCGCAAAAGATGTCGGGGGCCGTAGAGATCCTGGAGCACCGCATCAAGCAGCTGGGCGCGCTGCCGTAGGCCGCTTTCGAGCACGGCCCAGGCGTCCGGCGGCACCAGGTGCGGAATGGGGTCGAGATCATAGGGACGGCTCGCCGCCCCGGGGCCGGCGCTGAAGGTCAGGCCGTTCTCTCGAAACAGTCGCCGAGCATCGCGGCGCCGCTGTTCGAGGTCCTCAGGCCCGAGCTGTCCGAAGGCATGGAGCAGCCGCGCCCAATGGGGCCTGGGCGAGCCATCCCCTTTAAGCAATTCGTCAAAGGCGCCCATCTCTGCGCCATAGGCGCTGTGGAGCACGCTGGGGCCGGGAAGATCGAGCGCGTTCATGCGAGCGCCGGCTCCTCACCGTTCTGGCTTGTCACGGGACGGTCATCCACGCCCCAGGGATTTCCCGGCATACTCCGCCTCATCAAAAATCTCTGTTCCCCCAAAGGGAGTGCACTCCATGGCCGTCACCCGCCGTCACCTTCTCCGCAGCTCCGCTGCAAGCCTGACCCTGCCGCTCCTGGGCGCCTGCGCGAGTCCGCTGGCGCCGCGCACCGCGGACACTGGCCGCAAGGTGTTCCTCCACGGCGTGGCCTCCGGGGATCCGAGCCAGGACAGCATCGTACTCTGGACCCGCGCCACCCCGCAGCAGGACGGCGCTCCCCTTACGGTCGGCTGGACCCTCTACGCCGACCCCCAGGGACTGCGACCGCTTCAGCGCGGAGAAGTCAGCACCCATGGCGACCGCGATTACACGGTTAAGGTCATTGTCGACGGCCTGACGCCCGGGCGCACCTACTATTATCGCTTCATCGCGGCCGGGGAAGCGTCCCCCCTGGGCCGGACCCGCACTCTCCCGGGCATCGATGTTGATCGCCTGCGCATTGCCTACACCTCCTGCTCCCACTGGCTCTTTGGCTACTTCAACGCCTATGGCGCCATGGCCCGGCGCAACGACCTCGACCTAGTGCTCCACCTTGGTGACTACATCTACGAGTATGGCAACGGCGAATACGGCGACGGGACCGAGCTGGGCCGACGCCATGCGCCGGATCGGGAGATCATCACCCTTGCCGATTACCGGGAACGCTACGCCCTCTATCGCACGGACGAGGATCTGCAAGAACTGCACCGTCAGCACCCCATGGTGGTGATTTGGGATGACCACGAGTCCGCCAACAACAGCTGGCGCGATGGCGCGCAGAATCACAACGAGGGGGAAGGGGCCTGGGCCACGCGGAAAGGGGCCGCGGTGAAAGCGTGGCACGAATGGCTGCCCACCCGGGAAGCGCAGAGCCCCGGGGACGCACAAATTTGGCGCAGCTTCCGCTTCGGGGATCTGCTCGATCTCACCATGCTGGATACCCGGCTCTATGGCCGGGATCGGGAGGCGGCCAACCCCAAGGACCACGCCGTCATCCAGGACCCGAAGCGCAGCCTCCTCGGCCCCACTCAGGAAGCGTGGCTTTACGATCAGCTCCAGCGCTCCAAGGGCGATGGCGTAAGCTGGCGCATCCTCGGCCAGCAAGTGATGCTCGGCCACCTTGGCGGCTACGGCGACACCCCCATTCTGAACACGGATCAGTGGGACGGTTACCCCCACGCCCGCACCCGCCTCCTCGACGTCCTTGAGGAGGGAGGCATCGACAACGTCGCCGTACTCACCGGGGATATTCACTCCTCCTGGGCCATGGACGTGGCCCGGGACCCCTTCGGCGCGGCCTACAGCGCGAGCTCCGGTAAGGGCAGCCTGGCCGTGGAATTCGTCACCCCATCGGTCACCTCGCCCTTCCTCACGGATCGGAAAGCCGCAGAGGCACGGGCGGCCCAGGGCCTTGAGGCCCACCCCCACATGCGATTTATCGATCTTTTCCACAAGGGTTACGTGCTGCTCGACATCACCCGGGACCGGCTCCAGGGGGAGTTCTGGCACATGGCAACGATCACGGAAAAGCGCCGGGAAGAGCGGCTTGCAGCGGCCTACCTCACGGCCCGGGGCAACAACCACCTTGAGGCGGCTCGCGGCGCCAGCGCCCCCGGGACACTCCAGGAACCCGCCGCCTAGGCAGGGTCGCGCTGCGGGGTCTACACTCCCGAAAAACGGCGCACAGGGGTGCCCGTACCGGGGAGGCGGGAACATGACGCTGCGACGACGCGATGTTTTGAAGGGGGGCGCCCTGGGCGCCCTGGCCACGGGGCTTAGCGGAGGCTTTGCGCAAACGGCCCTGGGGGCGGAAGGCCGCGGCCCAAGCCTGGCCCCTGCGGGGGTGGGCGAAGCGGGACTGCGGGGGGTACGCGCTGCCTTCACCTTCGACGAGCGCCACGTGCCCATGAATGCGGCCAATCTCTGCCCCGCCCCGCTTCGCGTGACCCAGCGCCAGCAGGCCCTGGGGGCGGCCATCGACGCCGATTGCTCCTTCCAAAACCGGGGCCCCATCGAGGCCCTGCGGGAGGACGCCAGGCGCGCGGTCGCGGCCCTGCTCGGCGCCCAGGCCGATCATTTGGCCCTGGTCCGCAATACCAGCGAAGCCAACAACATCGTCAATGCGGGCCTCGACCTGGGCCCCGGCGATGAGGTGGTGCTTTGGGACCAAAACCATCCCACGAACCTCGTGGCCTGGAAGGTGCGGGCCGCGCGCCACGGCTTCGCTTTGAAAATCATCGCCTTCCCGGCCAATCCCTCAGATGAGGCGGAACTCCTCGCCCCCCTGGAGGCCGCCCTCACGCCGCGCACTCGGGTGGTGGCCCTAAGCCATGTGTCCAACGTCAGCGGCCTAGCCCTCCCCCTCCCCGTGATCGGCGCGCGCCTTGCCGCCCGGGGCGTGCCCCACTTCCACGTGGATGGGGCCCAAAGCTTTGGGGCACTGGCGGTGGACCTTGAAGCGAGCGGTGCCCACAGCTACAGCGGGAGCGCGCACAAGTGGTTCATGGGGCCCAAGGAGGTCGGCATCCTGTGGGTGCGGGAAGATCGTATTGAAAGCCTCTGGCCCTCCGTGGTGGCCCCGGGCTGGGGGGACGACGCAGACCCGGACCCGGTGGGCGCGCGGAAGTTTGAATCCCTCGGCCAGCGCGACGACGCCGCCCTTGGCGCCATGGTGGAAGCCGCAGCGCTCCATCGCACGCTGGGGCCCAAGGCCATCGAAGCGCAGCTGAAGGCTCATGTCCGCACCCTCAAGGAAGGGCTCCGGGATCTCGGGGCCCCGGTCCTCACCCCCGAGGCGGACCGCTTCAGCGCGGGGGTGTGCATTGTTTCCGTGCCGGGCCCCAACCGTCGGGCCCTGTTCCAGGCGCTCTATGAAAAGCACGGCCTCATTGCCGCACCCACCGGGGGCCTTCGCCTGTCCCCTCACGTGTACAACACGGTCGATCATATTCGCCGCGCCCTTGAGGCAGTGGCCGAGGAACGGGCCCTCTGGGCCTAAGCACAGGGGAGAGAACACCATGGCACTGCACGCGCCTACGCAACTGATCACCGTCACTGAGCTTCAAAGGGCTGGCGACGCTCCGCGCATTTTTGACTGCACCGTTCACCTTCGCCCGGACCCACCCCGGGCCTACCGGGTCGAAAGTGGTCTTGCGGACTACGAAGCCGGTCACATTCCCGGCGCCGCCTTTCTCGACCTTCAAGGCACGCTCTCGGACAACGACGCCCCGCACCGCTTCACCCGCTTGGATGACGAGGCGCTGGGAGCCGCCTTCGCTGCCGAGGGGGTGGTGGATGGCGCGGAGATCGTGCTCTACAGCAGCGGCCATCCCATGTGGGCCACCCGGGTGTGGTGGATGCTCCGGGCCCTGGGCGTCTCCTCCAAGGTGCTCGACGGCGGCCTGGCCGCCTGGAAAGCCGCGGGGGCGCCGCTGGCTACGGGGCAGGAACGCTACGCCCCGGGCACGCTAAGCATCGCGCCGAAGCCTGAACTTTGGGCCGATCAAGCGGCGGTGCTGGGCGCCATCGAGGCCCCCGGCATCTGCACCATCAACGCGCTGGCGCCGGAGGTCTACCGCGGGGACGGCGGGGCTAACTACGGCCGCCGGGGCCACATCACGGGGTCCGTCAACGTACCCTTCGCCGCCCTGTTCCAGGGGGCCGCTCTGGAATTTGCCGACGCCGCAACGCTGAAAGGCGCCTTCGAGACGGTGAAGGCCTTCGATCAAGAAGTCATCTGCTACTGCGGAGGCGGCATCTCGGCCACCTGTGACGCCTTCGCTCTCGTGGCCCTGGGCCATGAGAAGGTGGCGGTCTACGACGGTTCCATGAGCGAATGGGTCGCGGACCCGAGCCTCCCCATGCGGGAAGGCTCGGAGCCCTAGGCCAGCCTTAACCGTCTTCGGACACGAAGCCCTTCCAGGTGGCCATGTAATCGACAAACTTGGGCCCGAGCCCCTCGGCCACGAGGTGCGCTCGGGTCACGGGCAGCGTCGCCGCCTGGAAGTTCCCATCGGCCGCGAGGCGCTTAGGGAAATCGTGATGCAGAATGGCGGCGCGCCCGAGTAGCACGAAGTCCGCCCCCTGCTCGAGGGCAAAACGCACGTCCTCCCCGCTATTGATCTTCCCCGCCACACCCACGGCAACCTTCCCCCGGGGCAGCGCCATAAACGGTGCAATCAGGGGCGTTTCCGGGGCATCGAGGGCATCCTTCCGGATATCCCAAAGAGACAGATCGAGGTAATCGATCTTCTCCTCCGCCAGCAGGCGCCGGGCAATCTCCGTGGCATCGTGGAGGGTCATGCCAAAGCGCTCCGGGGACAAACGAACCCCAAGCTGGAACGCAGCGCCGCAGCGCGCACGAATGCCATCGATGATGCGCTGAAGGGGCGCCATGCGGTTTTCGAGGCTGCCCCCGAAGCGGTCGTCCCGCCGGTTCGTCTCCGCGCTCAGGAATTGGCACAGCAGATAGCCGTGGGCGCCGTGAAGCTCGACCCCATGAAAGCCGGCCTCTTCGGCGCGCTCGGCGCCGCGAATGAAGGCCTCGATCATGACCTCCACCTCGTCCTCCGTGAGGGCTCGAGCCCCAAATTCCTCCTGCGCCGACGCGCTCACCGGCGCCTCTCCAATCAGCTCCGCCGGAGACCGCATGCCCGCGTGGTGCAGTTGCACGGAGGAGAGCCCGCCCTGGGCATTCAGGGCGGCGGCGAGGCGCGTCAGCCCCGGCAGGTGATCGTCGGAGAAGATGCCTAGCTGCCCGGGAAAGCCCTGGCCGATGGCCTGAACGTGGGCCGCGCAGGTCATGGTGAGCCCAAAGCCCCCCTCGGCCCGCTTCGTCAGCCAGGTGAATTCGTCATCGGAGAGCGTCCCATCGGCATGGCTCTGAAGATTCGTGAGGGGCGCCAGCATCAGCCGGTTGGGCATAGCGGGGCCGCGGAGAAGGGTGAGGGGCGCATGAGCGTCGGTCATCAGGGCAGTCCTTAAGCGTCTTGGTAAGCGGGGTCGCGTTTTTCCAGGAAGGCGCCAATGCCTTCCCGCATGTCGTCGGTTTGGGCGCAGAGGATCTGCTGCCGATCCTCCAGGGCAATGGCGGCTTCGAGGCTTTGAGCGTCAATGTTCATGTTTAGCGCCTCCTTCGTGAGCCGCACCCCCAGGGGCGAGTTCGCCAGGATCGCATCGACCATGGCCTGGCCTCGAGCTTCCAGGTCGGCCTCCGGGACCACATCGGAAACGAGGCCCACCTTGAGCGCCCGCTCCGCATCGATAAAGGCCCCGGTGAGCAGCAGCTCCGACGCCAGCGCACTCCCCACGAGGCGAGGAAGGAAATAGGAGACGCCCACGTCGCAGGCCGTGAGCCCGATGCGAATAAACGCCGCGTTCATGCGCGCCCGGGGGCCCGCCAGGCGGATATCGGAAGCGAGGGCCAGGGCAAAGCCGCCGCCGCTCGCGGCGCCGTGAATGAGGGAAATGATCGGCTGGGGCGCCCGGCGCATGCGCATGACGATTTCCGACACCCGACGCTGCACCCGCAGCCCGTTCACGGGACCGCCCTCCCCAGGCTCCCTCCGCTCCTTAAGATCGAGCCCCGCGCAGAAGGCCTTCCCCGCGCCCCGGAGCACCACGGCGCGGATCTCCGGCCGCGTATAGAGCTCCCCGAAATAGTGCTGAAGCTCGAGCATCATGGTGCGGCTCATGGCATTCAGGCTTTCCGGGCGATTTAAGGTGACCCAGTGCGCGCCGCCCCGATGCTCCACCGTAAAGGTCTCGTAGGCGCTGTCCTGCGGGGGCTTCGGGCGATAGAGGCTCGGATCGGCCATCAGAAAGTCTCCTTGGTCAGCCAAGGCAGGGGCCTCGGCGGAAGGTCATGGGTGGTTAGGAAGGCCTGCCCCTCGGCTTCGAAGATCACCAGACCGTCGAGGTAGCGCACCGGCGCATCTTCCGAAGGCGCGAGGCCTCCGGCCACGGTCCGGAGCAGGTAAAGGGTGAGGTCGTGACTCACATGGACGTCAAGCAGCGCCCGCCCATCTCCCTCCGGGCGCGCCCGCAGGCGCACCCATAGGAGCCGAAGCAGGGTGATCGCCGCCTGCTCTGCGTTCATCATGATGTCCTCGGCCAGCGCCCCGGCCTGCCAGGCGGCGACAAAGCTCGGCAAATTCATGCTGATCTCGGTCATGGCCTTGAACATGCGCTGCTGATCGAGGGCGTAGAACACCCCCAGGGCTTCGACGGGGCGTACGCGCCCCAGGGGCGAGGCATTCTGCCCCTGGCAGATCAGCTCGGCGGTTTCTACGCAGCGCCCCGCGGGGGAGCTGTAGGCCCGCAGGGCCCAGCCCTGGCCAAGGCGCTCCCCGAAGTGACGAGCATAGGCGCGCCCCGCATCCGTTAAGGGATTCGCGAGGTCGTGGCGCCCGGGCACGTACTCCCGAGCTGAGTGACGCATGATGAGGGCCGCTCGGGTTACGCCAGCGTTTTCCAACGCACCGAGCACGGCGAGGGTACGATCCCCGTAGGGTTTTTTAGTCATGAAATCTCTCCCCGGCTCGAAGGCTATAGCAGAGCGCCGGGGCCAGGGAAGGGTCTCGCCGTTATTCGCCTGACGCATGATCTGCATCAAGAACTTTTATTCGCCTCATGACACGCCCCCGGGCTAGACTCGGAGCCGTGCGGTGAGCGATGGGCGCTCCCGCACTCCAGGAGGGATCCGCTCGGCGCCCCGAAGGGCTCGCCGGGCCACCGGAGAGAGGATGTATCGCCATGGATCTTGGAGTATCCGATCACGTCAGGCCCCTGCTTGATGACGTCACCGCTTTCATCGAAGAACACATCGTCCCCAACGAGAAGGTTTTTGCCGATCAGGTAGAAGCCGGCGGCCGTTGGTGCGAAACGCCGATCATGGAAGAGCTCAAGGAAAAGGCCCGGGCCAAGGGGCTCTGGAACTTCTTCCTTCCCGAGTCCGAGCGCGGCGCCGGGCTCACCAACGTGGACTACGCGCACCTTGCGGAGCAGATGGGCAAATACCCCCTGTCCTCCGAGGTTTTCAACTGCGCAGCCCCGGATACGGGGAACATGGAAGTCATCGAGCGCTACGGCAGCGAAGAGCAAAAGAAGGAATGGCTCGAGCCCCTGCTCGCCGGGAAGATTCGCAGCGCCTTCTGCATGACCGAGCCCTACGCGGCCTCCTCCGACGCCACCCAGATCGCTCTGGAAGCGCGCCTCGAAGGGGATGAGTGGGTGCTCAACGGGGAGAAGTGGTGGTCCTCCGGGATCGGCGACCCCCGCTGCAAAATCCTCATCGTGATGTGCGTCACCGAGCCGGATGCACCGAAGCACGCACGGCAGTCGCAAATTCTCGTACCGCGGGACACCCCGGGGATCGAAATCCTGAAGATGCAGCACGTCTTCGGCTACGACGATGCGCCCCACGGCCACGGCCACGTGCGCTTCACCAACGTCCGCGTGCCCAAGGAAAACATGATTCTCGGGTCGGGCCGGGGCTTCGAAATTGCCCAGGGTCGTCTTGGCCCGGGCCGCATTCACCACTGCATGCGGTCCATCGGGGTCGCCGAGCGCGCCCTCGAGCTCATGTGCCGCCGGGGCCTCTCCAAGGAAGCCTTCGGTAAGCGCCTCGCCGACCTGGGCGGTAACTACGACAAGATTGCCGATGCCCGGATCAATATCGAAATGGCGCGCCTCCTCACCCTCAAGGCCGCTTGGATGATGGATACGGTGGGCAACAAGGTCGCCCGCTCGGAAATCGCCCAAATCAAGGTCGCGGTGCCGAACATTGCCCTTCAGGTGATTGACGACGCCATTCAGATCCATGGCGGCGCTGGGGTGTCCCAGGTCTTCCCGCTGGCAAAGATGTACGCCGGGCAGCGGACCCTCCGCCTCGCCGACGGTCCGGACGAGGTGCACCGTCGCACCGTCGCCCGCCTCGAGCTGGGCAAGTATCCGGACATCGATCCGGCCGTTCCCGTGGACCATCAGTATGGGAACCCCCTGGGCCTTGGCGCCGCCTAAGCGCCCTTGGCCGACAGCAAAAAGGCCGACCCCCAGGGGTCGGCCTTTTTTTTGCGCCGCGGCGCCAGTGCTACACTCCACCCCCTAACCCTAGGGGAGCCCGGGCCATGAAACTTCACCGCCGTTTTCGTCTTCGCAGCGTCTACACCCTCTTCAGCCTCGCCATGCTCGGCTGGGCCAGCCTTGCCCAGGCCGCGGACTTCACCCCCAGCGGGGGCCGGCCCTATTCCGCCGCCGTGCGCCTAACGGTGGGCAGCGATTTTGTGATGACCTCCGGCGGCATCGCCCAGCCCCAGGATCCCCGCCTCTCTGCCGACGATCCGGCCCGCTACGGAGACACCTACCTACAAGCCCGCTCCGCCCTCCAGGGGCACGCCCAAACCCTCGCGGCGTTGGGCCTCGGGCCCGAGGACGTCTTCTGGTACACGAACAACCTGCCCTATGCGCCGGTCGTCGAGGACGGCGGGTTCCGGCCGCCGGACCCGGGTCCCAGCAAGGATCCGCGCCCGGACCGGTTCGGCCGGATCCTCGTGCGCGGCGGCTACTCGGTCCAGGCCTCGAAGGGCATGGTCGGCA
>JAUILI010000147.1 GCA_030433075.1 Gammaproteobacteria bacterium
TTCCTCATTCCCGACGGCGCCGGTGGCAAGCTTTTGAATTGGAAGGTGGCGGAGCAAATCCCCTGGGGCATGCTGCTGCTTTTTGCCGGGGGCATCACCATCGCCCGAGGCTTTGAAGCCACGGGCATCAGCGAAGCCCTGGGCACCCAGCTCTCGGCCCTGGCGTCCTTCCCTCCGGTGATCACCATGGCGGTGATTTGCCTGGTGATCACCTTCCTCACGGAGATGACCAGCAATACGGCCACCACCACGCTCATGATGCCCATCCTCGCGGCCGCCGCCCTCGGGGCCGGCCTGCCGCCGGAGCTGCTCATGGTCCCCGCGGCCATGAGCGCCAGCTGCGCCTTCATGATGCCCGTGGCCACGGCCCCCAATGCCATCATGTTTGGCACCGGGCGCTTCACCACGCGCACCATGGCCTCGGAAGGGGTGGTGTTGAATCTTCTCGGGGCCGCGGTGATCACCACCGTGCTGATGCTGCTGCTCTAAAGGGGCGCGGCGCAGACCTCAGCGCCGACCGGCTCCACTGCTGAGGCCATAAGGGCCCGGCGCTGCCCCGGGTCCAGCGCCGCCATCGCCGCATAGAACGCCGGCAGATCTCCCCCCTCCGCCGCCAGCGCCGCCTCGAAGGCCGGCCCGGCCTGCTCATAGGTGCTGGTAGCAAGAAGGCGAGCCAGGGAGTGGGGCGGGGAAAAATAGGCCTTGGCGCCCGAACCCAAGGCGAGGGCCTCGGCCCGATCTCGCGCCGCGCCCCAAAGCGCCGCCTGCACTCCCTCGCTCGGCCCGGGGCCTGGCCCTGCAAAGCGGTCGGCAAGGGCTACCCTCAGGGCCGATACCACCCCAGCAAAGCACGCGCGCTGCGCCGACCTCGCCCCCTGCGCCTCAGGCGTCGCTAGACCCTGCGCGACCACCCAGCGCTGCCGCCCCGCTCGCCCCACGGCGGTGGCAAAGGCCTCGTTAAAGGCCGCCTCCCCGGGTACGTAGAGCACGGAGTGGGCCAGCTCGTGGAAGAGAAGCTCGGCGAGCGCCGCGGAGTCCTCCCAGGGAAAGGTCGACAGCAGCGGGTCCGGCAGCCAGCCCAGGGTGGAGTAGGCCCCGGCGGCCCCTAGGTACACATCGTGGCCCTGGGCGCGCAGGCGATCCCCCTCGGCCTGGGCCCCCTCTCGGGAGAAGTAGCCACGGTAGGGCACGCAGCCGGCAATGGGGAAGCACCAGGTTTTCAGGGCAAAGGTGCCCGGGGGGACGGAAAAGACGTTGAACACCACGGCCTCCCGGTCCAGCGCCAGATAGCGCTGGTAGCGATGGCCCACGGGCAGGGCGAGGGTGTGCTCCGCGAAGTGCAGGATGTGCTGGGCCTGAGCGAGGCCCTGCCGCAAGGCGTCCGGCGTGGTGGCATCGGCCTGCACCTCGGCCACGGGACGACTCTTCGCCAGGAGCGCCCACTGGCCGGAGACGGCCTGCCCATAGAAGGAGAGGGAGGCGCAGCCCCCCAGCCCCAGGCTTAAAGCCAGCGCTAGCAAGGGGACGGGCCAAAGACGGCGGCGACGCTCCGCCCTCACCCTTGCCCCCGGGCGGCCAGGGCCGTGTAATAGCGCTTCTTCCTGCGATGGGATGACGTCATGTTTGCTGCCCTGCGGGGTGTGGTCCTGGCCCTGTTTCTCGCCGTGAATACCATTGCCTGGGCAAGCCTAACCTTTCTGGCGGCCGCGCTGCGCCTGGTGCTCCCGGATCGCTTGGGCGGCAAGGCTCTGCGCCGGGCCATGAACGGCATCATCGATGGCTGGGTAAGTGGCAATCGCCGCGTCTTTGGCTGGCTGAACCCCACCCCCATTTCCGTACGCGGTCTCGAGGGGCTTGGTCGGGACCAGTGGGTCCTTGTGCTCGCCAACCATCAAAGCTGGACCGATATTCTCCTTTTGCAAAACACCCTGCGGCCCCACCTCCCGCCGCTCAAGTTTTTCACTAAGCGCGAGCTGCTCTGGCTGCCCTTCCTGGGCCAGGCCATGTGGGCCCTCGATTTCCCCTTCATGCACCGCTATTCCCCGGCCTACCTAGAACGGCACCCGGAGAAGCGGGGCAAGGATCTGGAAACCACGCGCCGAGCCTGCGCCCATTTCCGCCACACCCCCACGGCGGTGATCAACTTCGTGGAAGGCACGCGCTGGACGCCGGAGAAGCACGCTACCCAGGCCAGCCCCTACCCCCGGCTCCTAAAGCCCCGGGCCGGCGGCACCGGGTTCGTGCTCAGCGCCCTGGGGGATCAGCTCGACCGCTATGTCGACGTCACCCTGCGTTACCACACGGAGAAACCCAACTTCTGGCGCTACCTCTGCGGCCGCCTGGGGCCGGTCGACATCATCATCGAGCAGGGCCCGCTCCCCGACGCGCTCCGCGGTGGGGATTACGGTGAGGACCCGACCTTTCGCGACGCGGTCAAAACCTGGCTCCATGAGCGCTGGCGCCGCAAGGCTGCCCTCTTGGATAACGCGACGGGGGGCCGAACGCCGTGAAGCCCCTCTACAGCGCCCACTTCGGCCTTCCCGAGGCTCCCTTCTCCCTAGCGCCGGACCCGCGCTTTCTCTACCTGAGCCCGGGACACGAGGAGGCCCTGGCCCACCTACGCTGGGGCCTCGCCCAGGCCGGTGCCTTCGTGGTGCTCACGGGCGAGGTGGGCACGGGCAAAAGCACGGTGCTGGCCGCCCTCCTGGAAGATCTGCCCGAAAGCACCGCCGTGGCCTACGTCCTCAACCCCCGCGCCAGCGTGCCCGCGCTCCTGGCCAGCATCGCCCGGGACTTTGGCTTTACCCCGAGGGGCGCATCGGGCGATGCCCCGGACGCGCGCCCCGGGGAGGCGGAAGACCTCATGGAGCGTCTCTATGCGGTCCTCCTTAGGCTGCACGGGGAGGGAAAGGAAGCCCTGTTGCTTATCGACGAGGCCCAGCTCCTGAGCCCCGAGGCCCTCGAACAGCTGCGCCTTCTCACCAATCTCGAGACCCGGGAGCGCAAGCTCCTACAAATCATCCTCGTGGGGCAGCCCGAACTGCGGGACACCCTCGCTCAGGCCGCGCTGCGCCAGCTGGCCCAGCGCATTACCGCCCGCTATCACCTGGAGGCGCTAGGGCCTGAGGTACTGAAGGCCATGCTCTGCCATCGCCTGGCCGTGGCCGGCGCCCTGACCCAGCCCTTCAGCGCGGCGGCCTTCCGTGAACTGCACCGGCAAAGCGGGGGCATCCCCCGCATCGCGAACCTGATCGCCGATCGGGCGCTCCTGGCGGGCTACGGCGCCGGGCTAGCGGTCGTGGATGGTGCCCAGGTGAAGGTCGCAGCCCGAGAGGTTCGAGGCAGTGACAAGCGTTCCCGCCACTCCGGGCGGGGCGCCGCTCTGGCGGCGCTGCTTCTACTCAGTACGGCGGGGCTGTGGCTGGCGCTTCAGGCCCAAGACGACCCAGACGCCGCGCCAGCGCCGAGGCTCGAAGCGAGGGAAACGCCCGTCGCAGCCTCGCCGGAAGCGCCGCCTCCGCCGGGCTTCAGCCGCAGGGCCGGGCTGGAACGGCTCCTGGCGCTTTGGCAAAGCCCCACCCCCACCGCACCCGCC
>JAUILI010000045.1 GCA_030433075.1 Gammaproteobacteria bacterium
CACGGAAGCCGGAGGCCTGGTAGGCGATCTGTCCGGCGGCAACCAATTCTTGCAACAGGGGCACATCGTTTGCGGCGCCCCGAAGGTCTTTAAGGGCCTGCTGCAGAAGATCGCGCCCCACGTCACGGACGAGCTCCGAGGGGCCTAAACCGCCCCCGGGCGCCCCTTACAGCAGGGCGTCCTGGTCCTGCCCTTCTTTCTCCGGCACCAGAAGATCCTTCTGCTCCACGCCCATAAGCAGCAAGGCATTGGCCGCTACGTAAATGGACGAGTAGGTGCCCACAAGCACCCCCACCACCAGCGCCTCCGCAAAGCCCTCAATCATCGAGCCCCCGAAAAGCAGGAGGGCGATGAGCACGAGCAGGGTCGTGAGGGAGGTCACCAAGGTGCGCCCGAAGGACTGGCTAATGGCCTGATTGATCACCGCGATGGGCTCGGCCCGTCGCAGAGCCCGGAAGTTCTCCCGAATGCGGTCGGCGACGACGATGGTGTCGTTCAACGAATAGCCGATGACCGCCAGCACGGCGGCGAGGGACGGCAAGTCGAAGGACCAGCGAAAGAGGGAGAACGCGCCCAGGGTGATGATCACGTCATGCACGAGGGCGATCACAGCGCTGAGGGCGAACTTCCCGGTGAAGCGGAACATGATGTACACCATCACCAGGGACAGGGCGGCGAGCATGGCCAGCCCCCCCTGCTCCCGGAGCTCTTCCCCCACCGCCGGGCCCACAAACTCGCTTCGGCGCAGGGCTACCTGGTCGCCGTAGTCGGCGCGCAGGGCTTCTAGGATCACATCCCCCACGGTGGCCGTCTCCCCCACCACATCCGGGGGCACGCGAACGAGCACATCCCGCGCCGTGCCAAAGTTCTGCACCACAAGATCGCCGTAGCCCTGGGCCTCCAGGCCCAAGCGGACGGCTTGAGGATCAGCGGCTTCCGGGAAGTGGACCTCCACCAGGGTGCCGCCGGTGAAGTCGAGGCCGAAGTTCAAGCCCCTCACCCCCAGGAGCGCCAGGGACGCGACGACGAGCAGCGTGGACAAAATCAGGGTGAGCTGGCGCCAGCGCATGAAATCGAAGGCCAGCTTTGTCTCCCAGAAGATCTGGGGCGCGCTTTCGCCACTGCGGCGCCGAGAGGCGGGGGTTGGATCTGCCATGATCGCTCCTAGATCGCCAGCCGCGCGACGCGGCGGCCCCCGTAGAGGGCATTAATCAGCGCCCGGGTCAGGACGATGGCCGTAAACATGGAGGTCACGATGCCAATGGCCAGGGTCACGGCGAAGCCCTTCACGGGCCCGGAGCCAATGGCGTACAGCACGATGGCCACGAGGAAGGTGGTGAGGTTAGCATCGAAAATCGTGATGAAGGCGCGGTCGAAGCCTGCGTGGATTGCCTGCTGGGGCGAGCGGCTGGCCAATTCCTCCCGGATGCGGGAGAAGATCAGCACGTTCGCATCCACCGCCATACCCACGGTCAGCACGATGCCCGCGATGCCCGGCAGGGTCAGCGTGGCTCCAAGGAGAGACATCACCGCCGTCAGCAGCACCAGGTTCGCCGCCAGGGCCACGTTCGCCGCCAGGCCAAAGAGCCGGTAGTAAACCAGCATAAACAGCAGCACGAGCCCAAAGCCCACGGCCACGGAGAGCATGCCCGCGCGGATGTTGTCCTCCCCCAGGGAAGCACCGACGGTGCGCTCCTCGACGATATACATGGGAGCCGCAAGGGCGCCGGCCCGGAGCAGCAGGGCCAGGTCCGAGGCTTCCCGCTGGGAAATGCCCGTAATACGGAAGCGATTGCCCAGGGCCGCCTGAATGGTGGCCACGCTAATGAGGCGCTGGGTCTCGTAGGGAATCTGCCGAACCACCGTTTCCCCGTCGATTTCGACGTAACGGGTACGCGTCCGCGTCTCCTTGAAGAGGATGGCCATGGAGCGCCCGATGTTGCCCCGGGTCGCCTCGTTCATGCGCTGCCCCCCGCGCCCATCCAAGGTGATGTTCACCTGGGGCATGGAGGTTTCCGGATCAAAGCCCGCTTGCGCATTGGAGACCCGATCACCGGAGACGATCAGCGCCCGCTCAAGATCGATCGCTCGGAACTCGTAATCGTAGGTTTCCACCTCCGAGCGCGGCGCGTCGGGCTCCGCCACGAGGCGGAACTCGAGATTAGCCACCTTGCCGATAATGTCCTTGGCCCGGGTAGAGTCCTGAATTCCCGGAAGGTCGAGCACGATGCGGTTGCGCCCAAGGCGCTGCACCAGGGGCTCGGACACCCCAAGCTCGTTGACCCGATTGCGCAGGCTGACGAGGTTTTGGTCAATCGCGTAGTCCTCGATGTCCTTCACCACCTCCGGGCGCAGGGTCAGCTGGAGCGCAGGGGCGTCGTCGATGAGCTCTGCGGTGACCGTGAACTCGAGCACGCGATCGGCGAGGAGGCGCCGCGCCTCGTCGCGATCGGCTTCATCGCGGAACCGGATGGTCATGCGGCGGGCGCTTTGCTCCGTTTGCACGGGGCGCAGGTAGCGGAGCCGCTCGGCGCGAAACAGGGTGCGCACCTCATCTTCAAAAGCGCGAAGGCGATCGGCGACGGCTCGCTCCATGTCCACCTCAAGGAGGAAGTGAACCCCCCCGGAAAGATCAAGGCCGAAGTTCATGCGCTGGGCGCCCAAATCCTCCAGCCACGCTGGGGTGGTGGAGGCCAGATTAAGAGCCACGATGAAATTGTCGCCGAAGCCGCCGCGCACCAGCGCTTCCTTGACCACTTCCTGGGCCCGGAGCTGGGCATCGTTGCTCTCAAAACGCAGAAGCGCGGCGCGGTCTTCCAGGGTCGCGCCAAAGCTTGCCAGCCCCGCCTCCGCGAGGGCCGCCTGGGCCGCAGCGAAGGCTTCGGACAGGGGCCGCTCCGCTTCCTCCCGGGGGGAAAGCTGAAGCGCGTAATCCGGCGGATAGAGATTGGGGATGGCGTAGATGACGCCGAACACGAGGGCGAGGAGGAGCGCGATGCGCTTGCCCCAGCCCGTGCGGTTTAGTTGCTCCGGGGCGCGGCGCCGCGGGGCTGCGCCGCCCAGAAAGGCGCCGGGGGCGCCGGCGCGGGGCCC
The DNA here is from genome assembly GCA_030433075.1 of Gammaproteobacteria bacterium. GTDB lineage: Bacteria > Pseudomonadota > Gammaproteobacteria > Pseudomonadales > Azotimanducaceae > Salivita. Next base: position 3,094 of record JAUILI010000045.1, read on the forward strand.
TTCGCTCATCAGCCCCCCTCGGCGTCGAGCTGCTTCAGCGTGCCCTTCGGCAGCGTGCCAATCACCGCGGCCTTCTGAAAGCGCAGAGTGGTGGGACCCACCTTAACCTGCACGAAGTCGTCCTCGACCTTAGCGATGACGCCCACCAAGCCCGCCTGGGTGACCACTTCGTCCCCCTTATTCAGGGCTGCCATGAGCGCCGCCTGAGCCTTCTCCCGCTTACGCTGGGGCCGGATCAGGAAGAAATAGAAAAATACGATGAGGAAGGCGAGCCACACCCAGCCCCACCAATCCGGTTGCGCCTGAGCGCCAGCCTCGGCGGCCTGGGCCGGGGAAATCAACCAATTCATGCCACGCTCCAAGGGTCCGCGGCCGCTTCAGGCCGCTCAAGATTCCAGCGCTCGTAGAGCTCTCTCACGAGGGTCGGCAATGTACCGGAGCGGATAGCCCCCCGCAATTGCGCCATGAGGGCCAGGTAATAGGTGATGTTGTGAATCGTCCCCAGCTGCGCCCCCAGCATTTCCCCGCAGCGATCGAGATGATGAAGGTAGGCCCGGGAGAAGTTCTGGCAGGTATAGCAGGCGCAGGCCTCATCGAGAGGGCTGTCGTCGCGGCGATGGCGCGCGTTGCGAATACGCACCACGCCCCCGTGGGTGAAGAGATGGCCGTTGCGGGCGTTTCGGGTCGGCATGACGCAGTCAAACATGTCCACGCCCCGCACCACCCCTTCCACCAAATCCGAAGGCGTGCCCACGCCCATGAGATAGCGCGGGGCCGCCTCGGGCATTTGGGGCATGAGCTGTTCCAGCACCCCGAGCATGGCGGGCTTCGGCTCCCCCACGGATAGGCCGCCAATGGCATAGCCATCAAAGCCCAGGGCCTGCAGGCCATCTAAGGAAGCCTGGCGCAGCGCGGGATACATCCCCCCCTGGACGATGCCAAAGAGCGCATTGGGGCTATCGCCATGGGCCACCTTGGACCGGGCGGCCCAGCGCAGGGACAGCTCCATGGATATCCGAGCCTCGTCCTCCGTGGCGGGAAAGGGCGTGCACTCGTCGAAGCACATCACCACGTCGGAGTTCAACGCGCGCTGCACCTCCATGGATCGCTCTGGGGTTAGCTCGATGCGCCGACCGTCCACGGGAGACTGGAAGGTCACCCCGCTTTCCCGCACCTTGCGCAGCGCGCCCAGGCTCCACACCTGGAAGCCGCCGGAATCGGTGAGGATGGGCCCGTCGTAGCCCATAAAGCCGTGAAGTCCACCCAGCTCGGCAATGATGTCCTCCCCGGGGCGCAGCATGAGGTGGAAAGTGTTGCCGAGAATGATTTGGGCGCCAGCGGCGTCGAGGTCCCGGGGAGTCAGGGCCTTCACCGTTCCGTAGGTGCCCACGGGCATAAAGATCGGCGTCTCCACCACTCCATGAACCAGGTGCAAACGCCCGGCCCGGGCCGCCCCATCCTGCGCCAGCAGCTCAAATTTCATGCCCCTGCCTCCGGTGTTTGCGCCCGCCATAGCAGCATGGCGTCCCCATAGGAAAAGAACCGATAGCCCTCGGCCACGGCCGCCTCGTAGGCCGCCCGCACCGCGGTCCATCCCGCGAAGGCCGACACCAGCATGAGCAGCGTGGACTGGGGCAGGTGAAAGTTGGTCATCAGCCCATCCACCACGCGAAAGGGAAAGGGCGGATAGATGAAGATGTCCGTTTCCCCGGCGTGGGGGGCCAGGCCCTCGGGGCGCCGGGCAGCGGCTTCCAATACCCGCACCACCGTGGTGCCCACGGCGATCACCCGCCCCCCTCGCGCCCGCGTGGCCTCGATGGCGGTCACGGCCTCCGGGGGCAGCACATAGCGTTCCTCGTGCATGCGATGGGCCGTCACGTCTTCCACGCGCACGGGGGAAAAGGTGCCCGCCCCCACGTGCAGGGTGACGGTGGTTTGCGCAATGCCCGCCTCCGCCAAGTCCGCCAGCAGCGCATCGGTGAAGTGGAGCCCCGCCGTGGGCGCCGCCACGGCCCCCGGGTGCCGCGCGTAGACCGTCTGATAGCGCGCTTGGTCGTCTTGCTCCGCCGGCCGTTCGATGTAGGGCGGCAAGGGCATCTCCCCCACGGCCTCGAAGAAGGGCAACACCTCCTGCTCCGGGGGGAAGGCCAGCTCAAAGAGCGCCTCCCGCCGTCCAAGCACGGCCACCGGGAGCGCCTCGGGCCCGAGGAGGAGTTCGCTGCCGGCCTTGGGGGCCTTCGATGCCCGGATCTGCACCAGCGCCCGGTGGCTATCGAGGGCGCGCTCGAGGAGCACTTCGATCTGCCCCCCGGTGGCCTTTCGCCCAAACACCCGGGCGGGAATGACGCGGGTATCGTTAAACACGAGGAGATCACCGGCGCGAAGTAGGCGAGGCAAAGCCGCCACCTGGTGATGCTCCAGGGGCGCGGCGCCGCCAGGAAGATGGAGTAAGCGGCTTTGGCCCCGCTCCGCCGGGGGATGCTGAGCGATCAGCGCCGGCGGCAGGGCATAGTCGAAATCAGAGGTTTTCATGGTGCGCTCCAGCGGACTTACGGGCCCGGGGGCGCGGAGTGTAGCAATTAATCAGCGGTGATCACGGTAATGCGGCCAAGGCCTTCGACGGGGAAGCGATCGGCGGTCACCTGCCCTGCGAGATTATTCACCAGGTAGCTATCCACCGCCTGGCGCAGGTCAACCCCCACGAAGGCGCCATCGAGCTCCGGCAACAGGAGGCCGTAGCGCCCTGCAAAGAGGGCATTGGTCACCGCTACGTTAAGCGCCGGCGCCGAGGTAAGAATTGCGCCGTCTTCCACCAGCACCACGCCGCTGGGGGTGGCCAGGCGGCGCACCCGCGCCCCCGCGGTCGCCACCGTTCCATCTTCCGCCAGCACCTGAGCCTGCTGAGTGAGATCGGCCTCCAGTTCCAAATTCGATAGCTGGAGGAACGCGTCGCTGCCCGGCTCGGCAAGGCCCCGCTCCACCAGCGCCTTCAAGGCGGCAGCGGACACCTGACTGAACACGGCGAGGGTGCGTTCGCTGGGCACCAAATCGAACAGCGCCCCCCGAGTCAGAGCCCCCGCGGGCAGCACGGCGTCAGAGGTCAAGCTCCCCGCATCGAGAATCCCCACCTGGGGCGACGGCGCCCCGGCGTTGAAGGCCGTGCTTCGGGCCGCCGCGAAGGCGGCGTCGGCTACGAGATCCCCGAAATTCGTTTCCCCGGTGCGCAGCGCGTCCGCCTGGGCATCCAGATCAACGCCGAGGGTCGCTGCCGTCGCGTCTTCTAGCACCGCTAGATCAATCGCCAGCAGATCCAGCACCGACGTTTGCAGCGTGTTATCCGCTTCGACCCCATCCTCCGCGGGGGCGCCCAGAATGCGCAGGGGACCGCTGGGCGCCAGCGCCTGGGTAAAGACACCGAAGCTGTCGAGCTCCGCCTGGAGACGCCCCAGATAGCGGTAGCGATCGGCCGTGGCCACCAGGGCCAGGGGGGCACCGGCGGCGTCCGTACCCAGGGTGGGGTAGGGTCCGGCCACCGCATCCCCTGGCACCAGCAAATCGTCCTCCGAGGCCAGCACCGCCGGCGTCGCGGACAAGAGGAGATCGACGCCGGAGAGGCTCGCCCCCAGGGCCAAATCCGCTTCGAGGCTTCCCTGGTCCACGAGGAGCAGCACCACCGACGCCCCCGCCAGCGCGGCCTCGTCAATGCGCGCCTGCAGCGTCGCTACCAGCGTGTCCTGGTCCGGGAGGCGCAGCTGGCGCGTGGCCGTCCGCCGATCGAGATTTGGATCCACAGCCCCCAGCACCAGCACGCGCCGCCCTGCGGCGCGGGTCAGAAGCGCATTGGCCAGGCGCCCTTCCGTACGCAGGCGCTGCCAGCTCTGCTCAAAGGTGCCGTCGATCACGGAATTCACCACGGGCACCGTGGGCTCGAGATCATTGGCGAACACCGCGAAGAGGGACGGGGACAGGGAAAGATCCCGGGATCCCACGCCGATAAAGTCGTAGCCCACCTGCTCCACGGCCCGTACGTCGTAGAACTCGGCGCCCGTTTCCAGGCTCACGGCCAGCGCCTTACTCGGCGCGATCTGATTGCCCGCGCTCACGGTCAGCACGGCGCCGGGCGCGGCGTCCTGGGCGGCGCGGAGCGCGGTGACAAAACGGCCAATCCCCCCTACGGGCTGGGCATCGGAGGACAGCTCCCCCGCATCGAGCAGGGCCGACGCCCCCCCAGCGTGGTGCAGCAGGGTGAGGGCGAGGGGCGGGAAGGTGGCGCGGAAGGCCTCCGCATGGGGGCCGGAAGCGGCCAGCGCCGTCGCCAGGGCCTCGGCCCGGTCCGCGAGGGGCGCAAGATCCGCGACCCCATCGGCGAAGAGATCGAGCATAACCGCTTCCGTATCCACGGTGAGGGCGTCGTCCCGAAGCAGCTGGAAGGCGGCGTCCAACCCCTCGGCCAGGCGCGCCAGATCCGCCCCCGGCGCATCAAGCAGGGCCAGCCCCTCGGCCTCCGCGGGCGCCGTAAGACGGCCATCTAAGCGATCAAACACCAGCTTTCGCGCCACCAGCGTACTCAGGGGCGACAGGTCTAGCCCAAGCCGATCGTCCCCCTCCTGGGCGCCGGTCAGGTCCACATAGCGTTCAAGATAGAGGCCCGAGGCTGCGGACAGGGCGCAGCGCAGGCGCCCCTCAAAGGTGGGTGGAACGAGCAGAAGAAAGGTGCCATCGCTGCCTACGGTGGCCGTATGTTGCACCTGCTCTTCCAGGGTCACGGCCACGCACTGCCCACCGGCCAGCGCGGGCTCGGCGCCCAGGCTCGCCGTACCCCGAAGGGCCACCGTGCTCCGCGTGACCAAGCGGCCATCGTTGCTGTCCCCGAGGGCACCGCCTCCGCCACAGCCCCACAGGGCCCCACAGAGACCGATTACGCCCGCCAGGTGCCACGCCACCCCGTTCCTCAAGGCCCTTCTCCCTTGTTTCCGACCGCCTTAGCAGGGCGCCATGAGACACCGCCAGCACGCTCCCGTCCAGTGGCGCTGCCCAGGCTTCGCGTTGGCGAGGGGATCGAAGCTAGGTATGATCGCGCTCCCACGCCGGAGTGGTGGAATTGGTAGACGCGCCGGATTCAAAATCCGGTCCCCGCAAGGGGGTGTGGGTTCAAGTCCCACCTCCGGCACCATTCTCCCCCTTAAGGAGCCTCGCCAGCCGTGCCTGCTGCGACCCCGAACCTTGAGGAATTGCCCCCGGCGGGCCTCCTACGGCGCCTCATGGCCATGATTTACGATGGCCTCCTGGTGCTGGCCATCGTGCTCACCACCACGGGCCTGGCCAATCTCTTCGCTCCCCGCCCCGAGCTGGCCCCGGACGCCACCACGGCCTCCCTTGAGGGCATGCAAACGGTCACCGGCCCACTCCTATCGAGCGCGCTCTTTATCGAGATCTTCGTCTTCTTCGCCTTCTTCTGGGTGCGCTACGGACGAACCCTCGGCATGCAGGCCTGGCGCCTTCGGGTGCAGGACGCGGAGGGCCACAACATCACCCTGCTGGCGGCCCTCAAACGCTATCTCGTGGCCTACCCCTCGCTGCTCGCCTTCGGCCTCGGCTATTGGGTCATGCTGCTTGATCCCATGAAGCGCAGCTGGAGCGATCGGGCCTCCGGAACGCGGGTGGTGCTCCACCACACGCCCTAGCGCTGCTTCCCTCGTCCAGCTCCGCTAAACTGGCCTTTTCCCAGCGGCCACGGAAGAAGGCATGTCCATGAAAATCGCATTCAAAGCGGGTGATCCGGCCAAGCACGCCTGCGACCTCCTTTTGGTTCCCGTCTTCGGCGCGGCCCTGAAGGGCCGGGCCCTCGATCTTGATGCGGCCCTCGGCGGCCTTGCGGGGCGCTGCCTCACCCAGGGGGATCTCGGCACCAGCGCCGGGGCCACCCTTCTCCTTCCCATCGCCGGAGGGCTGAAGGCCTCCCGGGTGCTGCTCTTTCAGTGCGGTGAGGACGGCGCCCTGGAGGGACTGCGGGAAGGGCTGGCCGCGGCCTTTAGCGCCGCCTGCAAAAGCCCCGCAAAATCCCTGGCGTGCCTACTGAGCGACGGCACCGCGGCGGGCTTTGACGCCGCCGTGCTGACGGAGGAAACGGTGCTGGCCGCGCACTACGCGCGCTATCGCTTCCATCGTTACTTGAAAACGGCGAAGCCCGTGGCCGCGGCCAGCCTCGCGCTCCTGCAAAGTGGTCGGGCCGGCGCCGCCCAGCAGAAGGCCCTCACCCGGGCCGAGGCCCTCGCCAAGGGCATCGCCTTAACCCGCACCCTCGGGGACGAGCCCGGAAACGTTTGCCATCCCACCTACCTCGCCAAGGAGGCGCAGCGGATCGCCAAGGCCCACAGCACGGTGAAGGTTGAGGTGCTGTCGGAAGCGGAGATGAAGCGCCTCGGCATGGGCGCCTTCCTCGCGGTCTCCGCGGGCTCGGCACAGCCCGGTAAGTTGATCGTGCTGCGCTACAGCGGCGGCGCCCGGAACGCTGCGCCCCACGTGCTCGTGGGTAAGGGCATCACCTTCGACACCGGCGGCATCAGCTTGAAGCCGGGCCCCGGCATGGACGAGATGAAGTACGACATGTGCGGGGCCGCCAGCGTCCTCGGCACCCTCTCCGCCGTGGCCGAAGCGCAGCTTCCGGTCAACGTCATCGGCGTGATTGCCGCCGCTGAGAACATGCCCTCCGGGGTGGCTACGCGCCCTGGGGACATCGTCAAAACGATGAGCGGGCAAACGGTGGAAATCTTGAACACGGACGCCGAAGGCCGGCTCGTGCTGTGCGACGCCCTGACCTACGCCGAGCGCTTCAAGCCCGCCTCCGTGGTGGATATCGCCACCCTCACCGGGGCCGCCGTCATCGCCCTGGGCAGCCCCGCCACGGCGCTCTACGCCAACAACGACGACCTCGCCTCCGCCCTCCTTGAGGCCGGGGAAGGCACCGGCGACCGCGCCTGGCGCATGCCCCTCTGGGAGGCCTATCAGAAGCAGCTGAAGTCGAACTTTGCCGACATGGCGAATATCGGGGGCCGGGAAGCGGGCAGCGTCACCGCGGCCTGCTTCCTTGCGCGCTTTACCAAGGCCTATCCCTGGGCGCACTTAGACATCGCCGGCTCGGCCTGGCGTACCGGCGCCGATAAGGGCGCCACGGGGCGCCCCGTGCGGCTCCTCATGCGCTACCTCGAGGCGCAATGCGTCTAGGGGATCGAAGACCGGGGCCGCGGCGATGACCCGCATCGACTTCTACGTCCTGCCGGCGCTGCGCCTCGACGCTCGGGAACAGTTCGCCGCCCGGCTAGCGGCAAAGGCCGTACGGGCGGGGCAACGGGCCCTGCTGCTCTGCGACGACGAAGCCGCCCGGACTAGGATCGCAGATCAACTATGGGGGCTCCCGGGGGCCTTTATGCCTTCGGCCCCCCTTCGGGCGCCGGAGGCCAGCGCGGCGCCGATCCTGCTGGCGCTGGAAAGCGAACTCGACGCCCTCGGCACCGCCCCCCTCCCCGTCCATGAGTGGCTGATCAATCTCCGCCTTGAACGCAGCGCTCATTTCGCCGCCTTCGACCGCGTCGCCGAAATCATTTGCCAGGATGACGCCGTGCGCGAAGCCGGCCGGGCCCACTACCGTTTTTACCGGGAACGGGGCTACCCCCTGCACCACCACGACCTAAAGGACCGGGAGGCGTAACGTCCCGGCCCGCTTTGCGGTAGCATTCGCGGCTTCTTTTGCCTTCGCCGGGAAGCTCCACGTCCATGGAAAAGACCTACCAGCCCGAGGCCCTGGAAGCCGATCTCTACGCCCACTGGGAACAGGCCGGCTACTTCGCCCCCAGCGGAGAGGGCACGCCCTACTGCATCATGATTCCGCCGCCGAACGTGACCGGCAGCCTGCACATGGGCCATGCCTTCCAGGACACGCTCATGGATGCGCTCGTGCGCTACCAGCGCATGGCGGGCCACAACACGCTCTGGCAGGTGGGCTGCGATCACGCCGGCATCGCTACCCAGATGGTGGTGGAGCGCCAGCTCGAAGCCACCCAGGAGTCCCGCGCCGAGCTGGGCCGGGAGGCCTTCGTTAAGCGGGTTTGGGAGTGGAAGGAAAGCTCCGGCGGGCAGATCACCCAGCAGCTTCGGCGCATGGGCGCTTCCGTGGACTGGAGCCGCGAGCGCTTCACCATGGATCCGGGCTTCTCCGCCGCCGTGCAGGAGGTCTTCCTCCGCCTCTATGAAGAAGGGCTCATCTATCGGGGCAAGCGTCTCGTCAACTGGGACCCGGTCCTGAAGACCGCCCTCTCCGATCTTGAGGTGGAAAATCGCGAAGAGAAGGGCTCCCTTTGGCATTTGCGCTACCCCCTCGAGGGCGGCGCGAAAAGCGCCGACGGCGCGCCCTACCTGGTGGTGGCCACCACCCGACCGGAAACGCTCCTGGGAGATGCCGCGGTGGCCGTGCATCCCGAGGATCCCCGCTACCAGCACCTCATCGGCGCCCGGGTCACCCTCCCTCTCACGGGGCGGTCCCTGCCCATTATCGCGGACGACTACGTCGACCCGGCCTTCGGCACGGGCTGCGTGAAAATTACCCCCGCCCACGACTTCAACGACTACGCCGTGGGCCAGCGCCATGATCTGCCCTTGCTCAACATCTTCACGGAAGACGCCCGCATCAACGACAGCGCCCCGGAGGCCTTCCGGGGCCTGAGCCGGGAAGCGGCGCGAAAGGCCATCCTCGAAGCCTTTGAGACCGAGGGCCTCCTTCACGAGGTGAAGGATCACACCCTTATGGTGCCCCACGGCGATCGCTCCGGGGCGGTCATCGAGCCCTACCTCACGGATCAGTGGTTCGTCGCCATGGAAACGCTGGCCAAGCCGGCCATCGAGGCCGTGGAGACCGGCGCCGTCCGCTTCGTGCCCAAGCAGTATGAAAACGTCTACTTCTCCTGGATGCGGGACATCCAAGACTGGTGCATCAGCCGCCAGCTCTGGTGGGGGCACCGCATTCCCGCCTGGTACGACGAGGCCGGCAAGGTCTATGTCGGCCGGAGCGAGGCGGCCGTGCGCGAGGCCCATGGCCTGGGCGCGGAGGTCACCCTTCGCCAGGACCCGGACGTGCTCGAAACCTGGTTCTCCTCCGCCCTCTGGACCTTCGGGACCCTGGGCTGGCCCGAGGATACGGAGGCCCTACGCACCTTCCACCCCACGGATGTGCTGGTCACGGGGCATGACATCATCTTCTTCTGGGTCGCCCGGATGATCATGATGACCCTGAAGTTTACCGGCGAGGTGCCCTTCAAGACGGTCTACATCCATGGCCTGGTGCGGGACGCGGAAGGGCAGAAGATGTCCAAGTCCAAGGGGAATGGGCTTGACCCCCTGGATCTCATCGATGGCATCGAGCTTGAAGCCCTGGTGCAGAAACGCACCTCGGGGATGATGCAGCCCCAGCTGGCGAAGAAAATCGAGAAGGCCACGCGCCGGGACTTCCCCGAGGGCATTCCCGCCTTCGGCACCGATGCCCTGCGCTTTACCTTCTGCGCCCTCGCCTCCACGGGTCGGGATGTGCGCTTCGACCTGGCGCGTATTTCCGGCTACCGAAACTTCTGCAACAAGCTCTGGAACGCCGCGAGCTACGTGCTCAGCAACACGGAAAGCGGCGAGCTGAACGGCGGCGAACTGTCTCTTGCCGATCGCTGGATCCGCTCCCGCCTTCAGGGCCTCATCGAGGACGTGCACTTCGCCTTCGAAACCTTCCGCTTCGACGTCATGGCCCAGAAGCTTTACGACTTTACTTGGCACGAGTACTGCGACTGGTATCTCGAGCTCACCAAGCCCGTGCTGCGGGAAGGTACCCCCGAGGCTCAGGCCGCCGCGCGCCGGACACTCCTTGAGGTGCTCGAAACCCTACTCCGCCTCACGCACCCCATCATGCCCTTCCTCACGGAAACGCTCTGGCGCACGGTTGCGCCGCGGCTAGGCCTTACGGGGGCCACGCTCATGACCGCCGCCTACCCTCAGCCGGACGGGGACGCCGTGAATCCTGACGCGGAAGCCGAGCTGAGCTGGCTGAAGGCCATGATCGAAGGCCTTCGCACCATTCGGGGGGAGATGAATCTGACCGGGAAGGTGAAGCTGCCCGTGCTCCTCGCCGATGGCAGTGGGGAGGACGACCTCCGGGCGGCCCGGAACGCCGTGCTGCTGAAGCAGCTGGCCGGCCTTGAGGGCATCGAGCGGCTGCCGGAGGGGACCGAGCCGCCCCCGGCGGCCCTGGCTCTCGTGGGCAGCCTAAAAGTGCTCGTGCCCCTCGCGGGACTCATTGACCCTGCGGCGGAACGGGCGCGGCTCGAGAAGGCCGTGGAAAAGCGCCAGGGCGAATGCCAGCGCATCGAAGGCAAGCTCGGCAACGAACGCTTTGTCGCCGGCGCCCCCGCAGAGGTGGTGGAGAAGGAGAGAGAGAAGCTGGCTGCGGCTCAGGATGCCCTCGGCAAACTTCAGGCCCAGCTTGAGGCCCTCGCGAAGCTCTAGGGCTTTTTAGCGGGCAAAAAAAACGGCCGCCCAGGGGCGGCCGCTTTTCCTACCGAGACAGGCAACGCTTAGAGCGTGGTGACCTTGTCTGCAGCGGGGCCTTTCTGGCCTTGCACCACGTCGAACTCGACGAGGGCGCCTTCAGCCAGGGTACGGAAACCCTGAGACTGAATCGCACTGTGATGCACGAAGAGATCCTTGCCCCCATCTTCCGGGGTAATGAATCCAAAGCCTTTTTGGTCGTTAAACCACTTCACCGTTCCACGGGTACGCATGACGCGCTCCTAAGGTTGTGCAAGTCGGAGCTACGTGCCACGTACTAACCGACTGCTTCTTCTAACGCGGTTCCGCCGCGCAGCGGCCGGTTTTCACCGGAACTTCTACCCCAAGCGCGGGCAAAAAAAATGCGGCCCGCCTCTGATCGAGACTGCCGCATCGCATACTTACTGCGTCCTGCACCTCGCTCGAGGAGGTGCGCACGATCCTCGCTTCTACGCCGCTTGTCAATATCTGGCGCGAATTAATCCAAGGTCAGGAGAACCTTCCCCACGGTGCCGTTCTCCGCAATCAGGCGATGGGCCGCATCGGCCTCGGCCATGGGGAAGGTGGTTTCGATGATCGGCTTCAGCGCACCGCTGCCAAAGGCGGGCCAAAGGCGCTGCTCGAGGGCGTCCATGACCGCGGCCTTCGCTGCCACAGAGCGCGCCCGCAGCGTTGAGCCGATCACCCGCTGGCGCTTCACCATCATGAGGCCCAGGCCCAGGTTCGCCTGAGCGCCGCCCATGAGGCCAATAATCACCAGGCGGCCGTCCACCGCCAGCACCTTCATATTGCCTTCCAGATAGGCCCCACCCACGGGATCCAAGATGACATCAACCCCCTGCGCCCCCGCCCAGGCCTCGATCTGCGCCCAGAAGTCCTCTGCGCCTCGGTCGAAGGCGGCTTCCGCCCCCAGGGCGATGCACCGCTCGGCCTTCGCTGCGCCGGAGAGGGTCACGGCCACGGGGTTTGAGAACAGCTGGCCAAGCTGAATGGCGGCCGTGCCCACGCCACTGGCCCCGGCGTGCACGAGGAAGCGCTCCCCCGGGGTCGCAGCCCCTTCCATGTAGAGGTTCAGGTAAGCGGTGGCAAACACCTCAGGGATGGCCGCCGCTTCCGTCATGCTGAGCCCCGGCGGAAGGGGACGGACCTGCCCCGCGGGCACCACCACGGCCTCCGCGTAGCCGCCGCCCGCAAGCAGGGCGCACACCGCATCGCCCACGGCAAAATTCGCCACCTCGGCACCCACCGCATCAATCTCCCCGGCGCACTCGAGGCCCAGGATGGGGCTGGCGCCCGGCGGCGGCGCGTAGGCGCCGGCGCGCTGCACGAGATCGGCGCGGTTAACGGCGGAGGCCCGAACCCGAATGCGGACCTCGCCCACCCCCGGTTCCGGCGTCGTCACCTCACCCCAGCGCAGGTCGCTGCCTTCGATCAAAATCGCTTTCATGCCGTGCTCCTCAGTAGTGGGGAGGCGGAGGCTCGGGGCCCTCCGGGCCCGGGGCCTGAAGCGCCGTTTCCCGAAGCTCCAAAAGCGCCTCCCGCAGGGCCTCCAGCAAAGCCCCCTGCTCCGTCAGGATGCGGTCCGTCTCTGCCAGCGCATCGTCCAAAAAAGAGAAGCGCGCCTCAAGATCCGTTAGCCGCCGTTCAAGATCGCTCACCAGCGCATCCTCATGGGGAGCCCGGCATCGGCGAGGGCCTGCTTGAGCTCGGAGCAGCGGTAATCCCCGAAGTGCACCATGGAGGCCACCAGCACCGCATCCGCTGCGCCCTCCGTCAGGGCTTCCACGAGATGCGCCGGGGTGCCCGCGCCTCCGGACGCGATCACGGGAACGCGTACCGCTTCGCTGAGGAGCCGGGTCAGGGTAAGTTCGTAGCCATCCCGGGTGCCGTCGGCATCAATAGAGTTCACCACCAGCTCGCCGGCGCCGCGCTTAACCCCCTCCAGGGCCCAGGCTAGGGCATCCCGCCCAGTGCGCAGGCGTCCGCCGTTAATCACGATTTCGTAGCCCGAGGGCACGGCCGCGCTCGCCTCCACCCGCAGCACGTCCATGGACAGCACGACGTTCTGATTGCCCAGGGCGTGGGCGCATTCGTCGATAAGGCGAGGACGCTGCACCGCGGCCGAATTCACGTTGATCTTTTCCGCCCCGGCGAGGCGCAAATCGGTGGCATCGGCCACCGTGCGCACGCCGCCCCCCACGGAGAGGGGGATGAAAACTTCCGCCGCGACTGCTTCCACCACGTCGAGCATGATCCGCCGCTCATCGCTGGAGGCCGTAATGTCGTAGAAAACCAGTTCGTCCAAGCCATCGTCGTAATACTCCCGGGCCTTGGCCACGGGATCGCCGATATCCTTCGTATCCACGAACTTCACGCTCTTCGCGAGCTTTCCATCGCGGACATCTAGGCAGGCAATGAGGCGCTTAGTGAGCACGGTTGGCCTCCCCTGCGGCGGCTTTGAAAACCCCATCCCAGGCGGCGAAGCGCGCCAGCAAGGCCAACCCCGCCCGCCCCGATTTCTCCGTGTGGAACTGAACCCCAACGTAGTTGTCCTTGCCCAGGGCACAGCAAAAGGGCTGCTCGTAGGTCGCTTCCGCCAGCACCACCGCAGGATCGCTAGGCACGGTGTAGTAGCTGTGGACGAAATAGAAGGCGTCGTCCTCGTGCAAATCCTTAAGCACGGGATGGGGCTGGCGAAGGCGCAGCGTATTCCACCCCATATGGGGCACCTTCAAGGTGGGATCGGCGAAGTGAAAGCGCCGCGTTTCCCCGGCCACGAGCCCCAGGGTCGGCGTATCCCCCTCCTCCGAGTGGTCGAGGGAAATCTGGAGCCCCAGGCAAATCCCGAGCACCGGAACCCCCTCGCCCAGCCGTTGGCGGAGGGCGTCCGCAAGGCCGGTGCGATTAAGCGTGGCCATAGCGCTGCCAGCCTGCCCTACTCCGGGGAAGATGATGCGGTTGGCCCGGCGCAGGCGCGCCGGATCCGCACTAATCTCTGCGGCGAGCCCCACTTCCGCGCAGGCGCGCTGCACGCTCCGTAGGTTTCCGGCGTCGTAGTCGACGATGACCGTTTCAGGCACAGGCAGGCTCCGCAGGTGTGACATTGGGGACGGGGGCGGATACTATCCCCGGCCTTTTTCCATGTCACCCGCCAAGGGTTTAGGCCATGAGCGAGCGCGCCGTACTACTCGTCAATCTCGGCTCCCCGGACACGCCCTCCGTGCCCGACGTCCGGCGCTATCTGAACGAATTCCTCATGGATGAGCGGGTGGTGGATCTGCCCTGGGCAATCCGCCGGTTTTTGGTTTCCGCGATCATCCTGCCCCGGCGCCCCAAGGCGAGCGCCGAAGCCTACGAGAGCATCTGGACCCCCGAGGGCTCCCCCCTGAAGGTCACCACGGAAGCGCTGGCCGAGGCGCTCGACGAAGCCCTGCCCATTCCCGTGCGCTGGGCCATGCGCTATGGGTCGCCGTCCATCGAAAGCGTGCTCAAGGCGCTCGCGGAAACGGGCATCAAAACCCTGCGCTACGTGCCCCTTTATCCGCACTGGGCCATGTCCACCACGGAAACCTCCGTAGTGGAAGCGGAGCGCGTGCTCGCGGAGCTTGGCCACCCCTTCGAACTAGAAGTGCAGCCGCCCTTCTACGACGACCCGGAATACATCGAGGCCCTCGAAGAAACGGCCCGGGCCCATCTCCAGCCCGATGACCACCTCCTGTTCAGCTACCACGGCCTCCCGGAGCGCCAGGTGCGCAAGTGCGATCCCACGGGGTCCCATTGCCTTAAGGTGGAGAACTGCTGCGAGGTGCCCTCGCCGGCCCACGGAACCTGCTATCGCCACCAGGTTTACGAGACCTCCAAGCTCCTCGCCAAGGCCCTGGATCTCCCCGAAGATCGCTGGGAGGTGGCCTTCCAGTCACGCCTCGGCGGCGCCAAGTGGATCGAACCCTACACCGATCAGGTTCTCGAGGCCCTGCCCAAGCGCGGCATCAAGAAGCTGGCCGTGATGTGCCCCGCCTTTGTCGCCGACAACCTCGAAACCCTCGAGGAAATCGGCATGCAGGGGAAGGAGACCTTCGAAGCCGCCGGCGGTGAGCGCTACACCCTCATTCCCTGCCTCAATGCGCAGCAAAGCTGGGTCGATAGCCTCGCCCGGTGGTGCCTCGACGCCGAGCCGCGACACAAGCGAAGCGCCAGCGAAGGCTCATGAACGCGGCAGCTCCGGGGCTCTGCATCACCTGCCCCGCCGGGGACATCGAGGGTCAGGAAACGCCCTTCTGCCGCCAGTTCCTCGGCATCCCCTTTGCCCAGCCCCCCGTAGGCCCTCGGCGGTTCGCCCCTCCGATGCCCCTTCCGCCGGGGCGGCATAACGCAACCCAAGCCCGCCCGGCGCCGCCTCAGCTCGCGGGCAAGGCCCTCGCCCTGCGCCCCGTGGGCGCCACCGATGAGGATTGCCTGCACCTAAATATTCAGGCCCCGCGCGCGCCCGGGCCCCATCCCGTGTGGGTGTGGATTTACGGCGGAGGGTTCACCAATGGGGACGCCCGGGACCCGATTCATGAGGCGGCCCGGCTAGTCGAAACCCATCAGGTGGTGGTAGTCACCCTGAACTATCGCCTGGGCCTCCTGGGCTTCCCTCCGCTCTCGGAAGCACCAAACCTTGGGCTGCTCGATCAGCAGGCGGCCCTCCACTGGGTTAAAGCCAACATCGAAGCCTTCGGCGGAAATCCCAGCCAAATCACCGTGCTCGGGGAGTCGGCCGGGGGCATGAGCATTCTTGCCCAGCTGACCCTATCGGGGAGCGAGGGCACCTTCCAGCGCGCGGTCATTCAATCCGCGGCCACGAGCCCCTGGCTCGATGAGGCGGCGGTTGCGCACTGCCAGCAATGGCTCCAAGGGGAGCTCGGCACCCCCGATCTCATCCCCGCCCTGCGGGCCCTGCCCCTCCCGAAGCTCCTGAACCTCGGCGCTGCCCTCGATGCGGCCCTACGCCCCGTGCTCGGCCATGGGGTCTTTCGCCCCCAGCAGGGTCAAGCGGGCCTGGGCACAACGGAGGAAGACGGCATCGCCCGGGCAGCCGAGCGGGGGCTACCCCTGCTTCTAGGATGCAACGCAGACGAGCAACGCCTGTTCCTCTTTGCTCAGCGGGGACTGGAAGCGCAGGCGGCCCTTCGCCGCCTTCGCGCCGGCCTTAAGCGCTCAGCCCTTCCGGCCGCGCCGGAGGCGGGCGCCCTCTGGGCGGCCTACGCGTCGCAGCTCGGCCCCCTACCCCCCTGGCAGTGCCTTGCGGCCGCGGAAACGGACCTTTACTACCAGGTGCCCCTGCTACGGCGGGGAGCCGCCTACGCGCGGCACAGCCAAGGTCGAGGCGCCTGCTGGCTCTACCGCTTCGATGCCCCCTCCCCCGCCCTGAAGGGTCAGCTGGGGGCGAGCCACGGTTTGGAAGTGCCCTACCTCTTTGGCACCCTAGACCACGCCTCCGTGCGACGCTTTGCCGGCACGGACCCAGCGCGCTGGGCCCTGGCCGAAACCCTTCAGCGCCAGTGGCTCGCCTTCGCCAAGGGCGAAGGGCCCGGCTGGCGCGCCTGGAGCGAGACCACGCAGGAAAGCGGGTTCTTCACCCTTGACGGCGTGGCCCCAGCCCCCAGCACGAAGGATCTCAATCCCCTCTGGACCCCTAACCTTGAGCTGCCGCCCCATGCTGAGCC
>JAUILI010000046.1 GCA_030433075.1 Gammaproteobacteria bacterium
ACGTAGCCGAGCATAGGTTGCCTCCTGGGCAGTCTGAGGGTTTAGCGGGGCGCGAAGCGCTGGCCGCCGTCCACGCGAAGCGTGGAGCCGTTCATCATGGGGCTTTCGTAGATGGCGATGGCCATGGTCGCAAACTCGTGAGGCCGGCCCATGCGCTTCGGGAAGGCCGCGTCCTTGGTGAGCTGCAGCTCCGCTTCCGAAGGAATGCCCGCGGTGAGGCCGGTGGCGAAGAGGCTCGGGGCGATGGTCATTACCCGCACGCCGATGGTGCCGAGATCCCGGGCCATGGTGAGGGTCATACCAGCAATGCCTGCCTTGGCCGCCGTGTAGGCCACCTGGCCGATTTGCCCTTCGAAGGCGGCGATGGAGGCGGTGTTGATCATGACGCCGCGCTCACCGACTTCATTCGGCTCGTTCTTGGCCATGTGGCTGGCCACCACGCGGTTCACGTTGAAGGAAGCGATAAGGTTTAGGTCGATGATCCGCTGGAAATCTTCCAGGGGATGCATGCTGCCGTCCTTCGCGATGGTGCGCTTGGCCACGCCGCCGCCGGCGGTGTTGACGCAGAACTGGACGCTGCCGAGGGCGGCCACCGCTTCGCCGATGACCGCTTCCATGGCAGCGTAGTCCATGACGTTGCAGGGGAAGAAGTGGCCCCCAAGGCGCTCGGCGACGGCTGCGCCGTCGGACTTCTCTAGGTCGAGGATGGCGACCTTGCCCCCCCGCTCAACGAATTTTTCCGCCGTGGCGAGGCACATGCCCGAGGCACCGCCCACCATGATCGCGTTGCTGCCTTGAATTTCCATGGTCAGCCCTTCTCCCAGTGGTGAATGAAGGCTGGATCATAGCGTGCCCCTTTCCGGGACGCGACGGCAGGGAAGGCTTGTCTCGGGGGAGGGGGGCGGGCAGTCTTGGGCCATGCCCTTGGGAGGAGAAGCGAGATGTTTGATTGCGTGATTCGCGGCGGCACGGTGATCGACGGCACCGGGGCCCCGGCTCAGGAAATGGACGTGGCGCTGCAGGATGGCCTCGTGGCCGCCGTGGGTCCGAAGCTCGGGGCCGGGCGCGAGGAAATTGATGCCCGGGGCCAGCTGGTCACGCCGGGCTTTGTGGATATTCACACGCACTTCGATGGCCAGGTGACCTGGGATCCCTTCCTTAGCCCTTCCACGGGCCACGGGGTCACCACGGTGGTCATGGGCAACTGCGGTGTGGGCTTTGCCCCCTGTGCCCCGGAGCGCCACGAATGGCTCATCCAGCTTATGGAAGGGGTGGAGGACATCCCCGGAACTGCGCTGGTCGAGGGCATTCAGTGGCGCTGGGAGAGCTTCCCGGAATATCTCGATGCGGTGGACCGGTCGCCGCTGGCCATCGACGTGGGGCTTCAGATTCCCCATGGGGCCCTCCGGGGCTACGTCATGGGGGATCGCGCCGCGCGCCTTGAGGCGGCCACCGCCGAGGACGTGGCGAAGATGCGGGCCCTGGTTAAGGAAGGGCTCCTTGCGGGCGCCCTCGGCTTCTCCACCTCCCGGACGGAAAAGCACCGGGATCGGGGCGGGAACCACACCCCGAGCTTCAAGGCCGAAGCGGACGAGCTCTGGGGCATTGCCGGCGCCCTTCGGGAAACGAATCGTGGCGTGCTCCAGCTCATCGCCGATTTCTGGGACTTCGAATCGGAATTCGCCCTCATTCGCGGCATGGCCGAGGCAGCGGGGCGGCCCCTCTCTCTTACCATTGAGCAGGATGATCGGCACCCGGAGATCTGGACCCGCGTGCTGGCGGAGATCTCCCGGGCTCAAGCCGAGGGGGTAAATATGCGGGGCCAGGTGCCGCCCCGGCCCACGGGGGTGGTGATGGGGCTGACGGCGACCCTCAACCCCTTCATTCTCCACGAGACCTACAAGCCCCTTCGCCAGGCGCCCTTGGAAGAGAAGGTGCGGGCCCTACGCGATCCGGCCTTCCGGGAAAAGCTCCTGGCGGAGCAGCACGCCTGGGATCCCCAGAACATCCTCGTGCACTTCCTCATGACCGCCTACCACAAGATGTTCCCCATGGCGGAAATGCCGAACTACGAGCCGCCGCCGGAAGCCTCCGTGGCCGCCCTGGCGTCGGCGGCGGGGGTTTCCCCGGAACATTATTTGCTGGATCTCTTGGTGCAAAAGGACGGCAAGCAGCTGCTCTATTTCCCCATCATGAACTACACCGGCGGCGATCTAGAGGATGTCCGGACCATGATGAGCCATCCCCATACGCTCTTTGGCCTGTCTGATGCCGGGGCCCACTGCGGCACCCTCTGCGATGCCAGCTTCCCCACCTCGACTCTGCTTCACTGGGGTCGGGACCGCACCCGGGGAGAGGGCTTCTCCCTGCCTTGGCTGGTGCACGGACTAACGCAGAAAACGGCCCAGCAGGTGGGGCTCCTCGATCGGGGCGTGCTGAAGCCCGGTTACCTGGGGGATGTGAACGTCATCGACTTTGATCACATGGCGCTCCATGCGCCGGAGATCGTCTATGACCTCCCCGCCGGGGGTAAGCGCTTTATTCAGCGCGCCGAGGGATACCGCGCCACGATCAAGCGGGGGGCCGTGGCCTTCCGGGAGGGGGAGGCGGTGCTGACCCAGCACGACGCCCTCCGTGGCAAGCTGCTCCGGGGGGCGCAGGCGGCGCCGAGCGCCTAGTGGCGTCTTCCCCGCCCTACGCCGGCCGCCGGGCCCTGATTACCGGGGCCTCCGCGGGGCTGGGGGCGGAGTTCGCGCGCCAGCTGGCCCGCGCCGGCGCGGAGCTTGTGCTGGTCGCGCGGCGCCCTGAGGCGCTGGAAGCCATTGCGGCGCCCCTTCGGGCCTCGGGCTCGGTGGTGCACTGCCTTACCGCCGATCTCTCCCTTCGGGACGAGGTCTCGGCGCTCGTCGAGCGGGTGGAGGCCCTCGGCCCGGTGGATCTTCTTGTGAATAATGCGGGGGCCGGCGGGCCGGCGCTGCTCGGTCCGGCGCCCCTGAGCGAGCAGCTGCGCTATTTAGAGCTGATGATGCTGTCCGTTACCCAGCTCTGCCACGCCTTCGCCCCAGCTATGGCCGCCCGGGGCTGGGGTCGCATCCTTAATGTGGCCTCCGTGGCGGGGCGCATTGGCCGCGCCGGCGATGGGCACTACGGGCCGGCGAAGGCCTATGTCATCGCCCTTTCCGAAGCGCTCCATCTTGATCTTTGCCACCGCGGGGTACACGTCACGGCCCTGTGCCCGGGCTTCACCCATACCGACTTCCATGCGGAAGGCGAGCTTGCGGCGATGAAAGCCAAGCTGCCGAAGTTTCTTTGGTATGACGCGGCGACGGTGGTGGGGGAGGGGCTTTCCGCCCTAGAGCGCAACCGGGCGGTCTATTTGAGCGGGCGGCTCTATCGCTGGCTTGATCCCTTCCTGCAGTCGGTTTGGGTGCGTCCCTGGCTCCGCGTACCTGCGCGCCCGGGGTAGGCGAGCTTTTTTTAAGGCAAAAAAAACGCGGCGTGCGCCGCGTTTTCTCGAAGCGAAGGAGCCTTAGGCGCCCTTCACCCAAGCCGTGCACCAGCCCGTGCCCTTGACGAGGCGATTCTGGAAGATGCCGCAGGCCGCATAGCCATCGGCTTCCGTCGCCTTTTGGTAGAGGGCGCAATTGCCGCACATTTTGCCTTCCTCGGGGGAGGCTTCCACGTACTTCAGTGCCTGAGCCATGGGATCGCTCTCGGGCACCTTGTCCGCGGCGAGGGCGCGACGCGTATCCAGGTTCACAAGCGGGATGAGCGCAGCACCAACCATGGCGCCTTTCAGAAAGCGTCGACGGGAGAATTCTTGAGCCATGCTGTCCTACTCCTTGGTGAATGTGGGCGTCATGCTAAGGGAGTCCTGGCGCCCTGTCCATGACAAAAGTTAGACAGAAATGATTCTCATTTTCCCTGAGCCTCAAGGGGAGGAAGATCCTTGAAGCTTGGAGCTTCCCCGGCCCTTTGAGCCCGGAAGGCCTCCGCCAGCTCCCCGCCCTGGGTGAGGGCGCCCATCCACACCGCTTGATAGCGCAGGGCATCTTCGAGGGTGTGGTCCCGGGCGTAGTTCATGATCTCCTTGCTGCTGTGGATCGCCAGGGGCGATTTCTCCGCGATGCTGCGGGCGATCTTCCGGACTTCGGAAAGCAGCGTTTCCTGGTCCTCAAAGACCGCATTCACCAGCCCCGAGGCCTTGGCCTCCTCGGCGAACATCCGCCGACCGGTGTAGGCCAGCTCGCGCATGAGGCCGGCAGGGATGAGCTTTGGCAGGCGCTGCAGCGTGCCCACATCGGCGGCCAGGCCAATGTTGATTTCCTGAATGACGAAAAAGGCGTCGGCCCGGCAGTAGCGCATATCGCAGGCGGCAATGAGGTCGACCCCGCCGCCCACGCAGCCGCCTTGGGTGGCGGCGATAACGGGAAAGCGGGCGCGCTCCAGCCGGCTAAAGACGTCCTGAAGCTTCAGCAGGTGACGACGGCTTCGCTCTCCTGCGTGGCCCCGATCCGTGGGCGTCGCGCCGCTGCCATCGAAGGCCGATACGTCCATGCCTGCGGTGAAGTGCTTCCCCGTGGAGGCGATGATGAGCACGCGAACATCACCCCGGGCTTCAAGCGCCTCCAGGGCCGCCGGCAGCTCTTCCCAAAAGGCTGGAGGCATGCGATTGAGCTCCTCCGGTACAGAAAGGGTGAGCTCGGCAACGCCGGCGTCGACGGTTAGGGTGAAGCGGCTTAGGGTCGGTAGCTCAGTCATGGGGCCTCCTAGGCGAAGAGGGTGGCTTGGAGGAGGAGGACGGCCACGCCCACGCTGACGACGACCGTTCCCAGGGCGCCGAGCGCGCGAAGGGGCATGATGCTTCCGCTGAGCCCCACGGGATGAGCGAGGCGCGCCACCAGGAACAGCCCGCAAAGCCCTTGCACGTAGGCCGTGGGGCCCGTGAGCAGCTCAAGGAGCGCGAGAGCGACGAGAACGAGCCCGGCGTTCTCCGCCAGGTTGCCGTGGCTTCGAATGGCTCGGTAGAGGGGGCCATTCGGATCTCCATCGCCCAGGTTGGTCTTCGTAGCGCTCCGCTGCCGACCCACGAGGATCATCAGGACAACGTTCAGAAGCACGATGGCGCCGGTGGTGGCGGCCGCGAAATGCGGAATAAACAGGGTTTGGTCAGTCATGAGTGCGGTTTCCTTGGCTGGGGGCTTGGCCCTTACGGCTGCCCAGGGATCGTTGGAACGCGGGGCGGGCCCGCAGGGTTTCGTAATAGGCGGTGACGTGGGGCAGGTGGGCGAAGTCTACAAAGCTTGTGGCCAGGTGCACGCTATAGCCCACGGCAATGTCCACGGCGCTAAAGCCGGAGGGTAGGAGATAGGGGTGCTGCGCCACCGCCGCATCCACCACCTCCAGAGATTTGATCAGTCGCTTGCTTTCTAGCTTCTGCACCACCGGGGAGCGATTTTCCTTACCCACGAACACCCGCTGCTGCACCAGGGAGGCGCCGTGTACGGCCATGGTTTCGGCGTAGTGCAGCCAAACCAGCCAGTCCGTGCGCTCCCGGTCCCCCGGGGCCCGGTGGAGCCGGCCGCAGGGGTTGGCGTCGCTGTCGTAGTGCTCCCCCAGATATTGAATGATGGCGCCCGATTCAAAGACCCGGGTGTCCCCGTCCACGAGGCAAGGCACCCGGCCCAGGGGGGAAACAGCGAGGAAGGCCGGATCCCGCAGTGACGCCATGCTGAAGTCCAGCTCATGCAGCTCGAAGGGAAGCCCCATTTCCTCGAGGATCCACAGGGCACGCATGGAGCGCGCTTCCGGGCAGTGATACAGGGACAGCATGGCAATCTCCTAAGTTTCTGTTACATTGCGCCGCGCTGCGGCTGTGGCGGAACTGGTAGACGCGCTGGATTTAGGTTCCAGTGGGGAGACCCGTGGAGGTTCGAGTCCTCTCAGCCGCACCACCTCTTTCCGGCGCGCCCCTAGGGGGCGCGGCTTTCCATAAGTGCCTGGTAGGTCAGCACCTTAAACTCGTCTTTGAGGCGCGTGAGGTGGGGCAGGCTCTGCACCATAAAGACCCCCACAATGTTTTCCTGCGGATCGACCCAGAAGGTCGTTCCTGCAGCGCCGCCCCAGCCGTACTCACCCAGGGAGCTCACCGTTTCCGTGTGCGGCGGATCGATGACCACGGAGACGCCAAGGCCAAAGCCGTGGCCCCGCCGTCCCAGGCCCATGGGCACCTCGCCCAGATGATTCTGGGTCATGAGCTTGACCGTTTTCGGGCCTAGAAAGCGGGTGCCGTCGAGGGTTCCTTCGTTCAGCATCATCTGCGCAAATTTCAGGTACTCATCGGCCGTGCCCACCATGCCGATGCCGCCGCTCTCCAGCGGCGTCCCCTCGATATAGCCCTTTGAGATTCTCGGACTTGCGACCACGAGCCCCGCTTCCGAGGGGCGTTCGCCGAAGCCCTTGGGGCTCACGCCCTTGGGGGCGTAGAGCTCAGCGAAGCGGTCGAGGTTTTCCGGAGCGACCCGAAAGCCCGCCGTGTCCATGCCCAGGGGGCCAAAGAGCCTTTCCTCGAGGAAGGCGCCAAAGCGCTGCCCCGTCAGCACTTCGATCAGCCTCCCCTGCACGGCGACGGCCACGCTGTAGTGCCATTTCGTGCCCGGATCGTATTGCAGGGGCAGGGTGCCTAGGGTTTCCACGAAGGTTTTCAGGTCCCCAGGGAAACTCGGGAACCCCGCCTCCCGATAGAGCGCGTCCACCTCCGTGCGCCCAAAGGGTCCATAGCCGAGCCCTGCGGTGTGGCGCAGAAGGTCGTGGATCGTGGGCTGCCGGGTGCTCGGTGGGCGTCGCTGCCCCTCCAGGCTGGCATCCCCCGTGCCTACGGTGCGGGTTTGGGTGCCGTCGGAGAAGATCGCCAGGGCGCTGTCCGCCGTGGAGCGCGCGACCTCAAGGTTGGCGAGCTCGGGCAGGTACTTGGCGATGGGATCGTTCAGGGCGAAGCGCCCCTCCTCATGGAGCATCATGAGCGCCGCCGAGGTGATGGGCTTGCTCATGGAGTACCAGCGGAAAATCGTTTCGTCGTTTAGGGGCTGGCCCGTTTCCCGATTGGCGACCCCCCAGTGGCTGCGGTAGATCACCTTGCCATCCCGGGCGATCAGCCCCATGCCTCCGACCATCTCCCCGGCGGCGACGGCGGCGTTCATATGCGCATCAATGCGCGCCAGCCGAGCCTCGGAAAACCCCGCGTCGGCGGCGGAGCCGGCGGGCAGCGGTGCGGCTCCGACCAGCGTGCTTAGGCCCAGCGTGAATACGAAAAACATCCCGATGAAGGAACGACCCATGCTTCTCCCCTTGTGATTCCCTTTCCCCAGCGAGCTACTATCGGGGCATCGAGGAGAAAGGGGAAGGGCTATGGAGAAGGCGCTGTTGGGACCAGGCTTCGCCCTGGTGCTATGGACCGGTGTGCTTTGGGGCTGGGTGCTCGCGTCGCGCTTGCCGCTGTTGAAAGCGCTTCGCGCAGGGCAACGGCCGCCGGGCGGCAATCCCTTCCCGCCGGAAGTGCTTCGCATTTCCGCCAATTACAACCATCTTCACGAGCAGCCCACGGTGTTTTACGCCGTGCTGTGCCTCGGCACGCTGGCGGGGGCGGAGTCGCCCCTTGCGGTGGGAGCGGCCTGGGCCTATGTTGCCCTCCGCGTGGCCCATTCCCTCGAGCAAGCTCGCTATGACCGCATCCCTAAGCGCTTTGCCTGGTTTCTCTTGGCGAGCCTCGCCCACTTTGTTCTCACCGCGTCGATGCTTTGGACCTGGCTGACCTAGGAGCGTTTCCAATGGAATTAAAGGTTGTGCAGTACCGGGTCGAAGAGGGCGTTGCCGAGCTTCGGCTGTTTCGCCCCAAGCGCATGAACGCCTGGACCGGGCGCATGCACACGGAATATCGCTACTGCCTGCTGCAGGCCGCCGAGGATCCGGAGGTGGGCGCTATCGTGGTAACCGGGGAGGGGCGGGGCTTTTGTGTGGGCGCCGATGCCGCGGCCCTAAGCGGCCACGTGGAGAAGGGCGGCTACGACCCCGGTACGCCGGACCCCCTCGCCGAGCCGGGCTTCGGGACCTACGACGCCTTTGACGCTAACTTCGCCTATCACTTTGGTATCCGCAAACCGATCATCGCGGCGGTGAACGGCCCGGCAGCGGGGGTAGGTCTCGCGCTCGCGTGCTACGCCGATCTTCGTTTGGCGTGCCCGGGGCTCAACTTTTCCACGGCCCACGGCAAGCTGAACTTTCCCGCGGAATTCGGCCTGTCTTGGCTGCTGCCGCGGATTATCGGTCTTGGGCACGCCAACGACCTCCTGCTGTCCTCCCGGAAGTTCACGAGCGAGGAAGGGCTGGCCATGGGTCTGTTCAACCGCCTGGTGGACCCCGAGGTCCTGGTTGCGGAAGCCCACGGCTGGGCGAGGCAGCTCATCGAAACCGTCTCTCCACGAGCGCTGGCGGAAACTAAGCGGCAAATTTACGTCGACCAACACCGCGACCTTCGAAGCGCGGTCGAGGACAGTGAAGCGCTGCTTGAGGAGATGAGCCGGGAATCGGACTACAAGGAAGGGGTGAGTGCGTTCCTCGCGGGGCGCAAGCCGAGCTGGGGTCCGAGGAGCTAAGGGCCGTCCCCACCGCGAAGGAAGGCCACGGGCGATAACCGACTTTCGCGATGGGGGGGCACGGGGGTCGCGCCTAGGCGCGAGATTCGCTGACAAGTGGTAAGGGCCGTCCCCACCGCGAACCTCAGCCACGGGCGATAACCGAAACCCGCGGTGGGGGGGCACTCCGTTTGCGCCGAAGCGCGAAAACGTTTCCACCTGCCTTACCTGTAAGGGCCGACCCCACCGCGAACCCTAGCCACGGGCGATAACCAGAACCCGCGATGGGGGGGCACTTCGTGCGCTCAATGCTGCAGCGCTTGATGGGTAAGGTAGGCGCCTTGGGGGAGAGTGTCAATGGTTTGTTATATTTTTTGCTATAGCCCTGTCTAGGTTTTTCTGTTTTGATAACCTTTTGAAAAATAATGAAAAAATATAAAAATTCCCCTCTTGCGGCAAATTAAAGTTGCCGAATGGGCAGAAAAAAACATCGTTGTTCAGGTGTTGTCGCGAACCCAGGCCTTGGGGAATTGGCTTTCGAGGGTCCAGGTGCCGTTCTCAAAGTGAAGAAGCCCGATGCCCTGAAACGTTCCCTGGTGCTCCAGGATGACGGCCCCGGGCGTGACGCTAGGCGGGATGTCCTCGGCCTTTAGGCCGATGGTTTCCCGGCGCCGGTAGGCCAGGAAGGCCGCGTCCGCTAGGGGCAGAACCTCCCGCCGCGCGAGGGGCCCGAGCGCCATGGCAGCGGGGGTCGAGAGCTTGGCCACGCGTGCCCGGTTGCGGGCCAAGTCTAGGCCATGGGTCAGGTAGCGCGGGCCCCGGGGGGCTTCGTGATCGGCCGCGAGGATGCGAACGTTGCGGGGGCTGTCCAGCAGGCGCCAGGGCTCAAGATCCTCTGCGCTCCAGCCGTAGCGCGCGAGCAGAGCGGGGAGGCGCGGATCTTTCGTTGGTTCGGGCAGGGCGGAGGGGCCGAGGGCTGCGCGCTGGATGCCCTCCGGCGCGGCCTTCTCAAGGCATACGGCGAAAAAGCCCCCGGTTCCCGACCGCTGAGGCCAAAGGCGGCAGGCGTGCACGAGGTCCGGGTGGAAGCGCTGATCTTCA
Organism: Gammaproteobacteria bacterium; assembly: GCA_030433075.1. GTDB lineage: Bacteria > Pseudomonadota > Gammaproteobacteria > Pseudomonadales > Azotimanducaceae > Salivita. Next base: position 9,732 of record JAUILI010000046.1, read on the forward strand.
AAGGCTTCGAGCCCGGGGCTTGCTCCGGGAGGGAGGCCCGCCACCGGTCGCACCCGTACCTGATCGCCGAAGGCTTCAAGGAACGCAGTGATGACGCCCTCGTTCTCCTCAGGGGCAAAGGTGCAGGTGCTGTAGACGATGCGCCCGCCAGGGCGGCAGAGCTTCAGCGCCTGCTCGAGCAGGCGGCGCTGCGTTTGCCGGAGCCCCGCGCGGAAGGTGTCGCTGGAGGCGCGCAGGTAGCCGCGTTGTGCCTTACCTTCGGCGGTGCAGGGGGCGTCGAGCAAAACCCGATCGAAGGTGCTTTCCCCCAGGGGAAGGCGGGCGCCGTCCCCGCAGGTGGTGGAGACGTTCATGAGCCCGAGGCGCCTAATGAGGTCGTGGAGCGCCGCTAGGCGACTTTCCTGCAGGTCATTGGCGATCACCGTGCCCCGGTTCCTAAGGGCCAGGGCGAGGAGGGCGGTTTTGTTTCCCGGCGCCGCGCAAAGATCCAGCACCCGATCCCCGGGGGCCGCCTCGAGCAGGGCCACGGGGAGGAGGGACGCTTCCTCCTGCACCGTGAAGTGCCCGGCGCTAAAGCGCCAGTGCCGCCCGGGGCGATCCTCCGGCGCCAGGCGAAAGGCCCCCGGGCGCCAGGAGAGGGGCGTTAGGGACAGGGCCCCGGCGAGCCCTTCGGCCAGCGCCTCGGCGCCGAGGCGCTGATCATTCACCGCCAGCGTTTGCGGAAGGGGCCGCTGGAGCGCTTCCCAGAAAGCCTCAAAGTCTGGGAGAACGCTCTCGTAGCGCCGGAGGTGATCCCCCTCCACCGTCACCCCGTGCCCGGGGGTCAGGTTGGGGGGCGGCGCGCTGTGACTTCGCCGGCCCCTAGGCAAGGTGGGGCGTAATCAGGAATTTCTCCCCCGTGGCCTGCTGCGCGTAGCGCTTCAGCGTATCCACATCGAGAGCTTCGCTCAGGGTGATGCGCGCCGCGTAGTGGCTGGCAAAGGTGCTGTGTAGCTCCGCCACCACGCGCGCGCGGAGTCGATCAGCGCCTTCCTGCCCCAGGCGCTCAAGGAAGGGCGGTAGGAGCCAGCCCCCAATGCCCCAGGAGAAGCCAAAGGCGCGCTTGAGCACCGTGGGGCTCCGATCAAGGCCGCCATAGATATACAGCTGCTTGTAGGTGGTGGAGCCGTAGCGGCTGTAGGCGTCGGCGCTCCGGAGGGCCGCGCGTTCCATGGCGTTCAGCAGCTGGCTGCCAAGCTCTCCCCCGCCCGTGGCGTCGAAGGCCACCGTCGCGCCCGTTTCCGCCAGCGCATCGGTGAGCTGAGCCTCAAAGTCCGGATCCGTGCTGTTCACCACATGCGTTGCGCCCTGGGCCTTGAGCAGTTCTACCTGGGCGGCTTTGCGCACCACGTTCACCAGGGGAATGCCGTCGGCGAGGCAAATGCGATTGAGCATCTGCCCGAGATTGGAGGCTGCGGCGGTGTGCACAATGCCTCGATGTCCCTCCCTGCGCATGGTTTCCGTCATGCCTAGGGCCGTCAGCGGGTTCACGAAGCAGGAGGCGCCGGCTTCCGCTGCCGTGCCCTCCGGCAGGAGAAGGAGGTCGGCCACCTTGGCGCGACGATAGCGGGCGTAGGTGGCGCCGCCGAACAGGGCCACGGTGCGCCCCAGGAGCGCCTGGGCCTCGGCGCTGGCGCCGGCAGCCACCACTTCTCCGGCGCCCTCATTGCCCACGGGAAGGGTATGGCCAAGGCGTCCAGCGAAGAGGGGGAGGGCGGCGGCAGGGACGGTAGCGGTCACCTTCCGGGCGCTGCCCTCACCTTCGCTCTTTGCCGTGGAGAGATCAGCCCCGGCGAGCAAGAGCCCAAGGTCCGAGGGGTTGATGGGCGCGGCCTGCACCGCCACCCAAACCTCATCGTCCGCCAGGGGACCGGGGGTTTTGCTCTCCAGCGAGAGGGTGAGAGTGCCGTCGTCGGCAAGGGTGCTGCACAGCTGAAGCTGGGGTTCGCTGAGGGCCATGGGATGCTCCTAGATCAACCAAGGCGCCGAGTGTGGGGTAATCTCTCGTTCTAGAAAAGTCAGCGCGCCCCTAGAAAGAAGGATCCGGCCCCCATGGAAACGCCGTCTCGCGTCTTTACGCCCTTGCCGCCGCTCGATCCGTCCATGGACGCTTCGGCCAACCACTACTGGAGCTACCACGGCCTCGATCGGCTCCTAGCCTGCAAGGCACCGGTCACCGCCTCGGAGGATGAGGACGGCTTCATCGCCGTGCATCAGATCTGCGAGCTCGCCTTCCACCAAATGCTTTTGGATCTGCCCCGAGCCCTGATGGCCCTCGAGGCGGTGTTTCCGAGTACGGCCTCGGCCCCCTCGCTGCCGGCCCTGCCCTGTGCGGCGCTCGAGGATGCGCTCTACTTTCTCCGCCGAGTGAATCGCTTTTGGCGCACGGTCAACGCCACCCTGCCGATTCTGGGCGATCTCCGGGCCTTCGCGGAGTTTCGCGAGGCCCTGGGCCCCACGAGCGGCTTTCAGTCGGCCCAGTTTCGGCGTCTCGAGCTTCTGAGCGGGGTGCCGGCCTACTGGCATGGCGGCACTGCTGACGAAGCAGGTAAGCCGCACGTGGCGGAAACGGCGTTTGATGCGCGCTACGGGGCGGAGCTCGAGGCCTTGGCCACCGAGGTCTCTGGGCGGAGCCTCCGGGATTACGGGGAACGCCTGCGCGATGCCTGGGACCCGGACCGCTGCGCGCCGGAGTCGCCCTTCTACGCGCTGGCCCAGGGGCTTTTGCGCTACGAACGAGCGCAGCTTCGCTTTCACCAGGCCCACCTGGCCGTCGCTAAAACCCAGCTGGCTCGGGTTGGCGTGTATACGGGAACGGGCGGTTCGGCCTTCGATACCTACCTAAGGCGCTACGAAGAGCGCCACGGTGAGCTCTTTCCGGGCCTCAGCGCAGTGGCAGGGCCGTTGAATGCTTGAGTGTCTCCATGACGAAGCTTGAGCTGACGTCAAAGAGATCCACGGCGATGAGCTTTTTGTAGAGCCGGTCATAGCCAGCCATGTCGCTCACCACGGCCTTTAGAAGGTAGTCCACCTCGCCGCTCATGCGGTAGCTCTCGAGGACCTCCGGGATGTCCTGGATCACCCGCTGAAAGGCCTTGGACCAGGTCTCCGTGTGCTGATTGGTCTTGATCAGTACGTAAACCGTGAGCCCAAGGCCAACCTTCTCGGCGTTCACCAGGGCCACCCGTCCTTCGAGAATGCCCTCGGCCTCCAGGCGCTGAATGCGGCGCCAGCAGGCGGTTCGGGACAGGGCCACGGACTCTGCAAGCTCCGCTAGGGGCTGCTGCGCGTCCCGCTGAAGAGCCTCGAGAATCCTTCGGTCGTGCGCATCAAGGGGCTTCATTGGAATTATTTCCCAATAAAATGGTTTATGAAGAAACAAAATATCACATTAAAGCGGCTTATAAGGGAAAAAAGGTCATCATGGTTCGCGCTGCCTTCGTACACTGGACTCTCCGTAAACCGGAGGGCCTGCGCCATGCACGGGGAAAACGCTGACGATCTATTTGCCTGGCTGCGCGAGGGCGTCCTTGGCGATCGCGCCACCGTGCCCACGCCCTTTGGGCCCCGGCCCTTGATTTACGCAGACTATACGGCCTCGGGGCGCGCCTTTAAGCCCATTGAGGACTTCCTCCAGGCCCGGGTGCTGCCCTTCTACGCCAACACCCACTCGGAAAGCGCTTTCACCGGTCGCCAAACCCATCGGTTTCGAGAAGACGCGCGGAACCAGATTCGCGCGGCGGTGGGCGCGGGTCCCGAGCATGCGGTGATCTTTTGCGGCTCCGGCGCCACGGGCGCGATCAACCGGTTGATCGATTGCCTGGGCCTTCGTCACCGGGCCCCGGAGGCGCCCCGCCCCGTGGTCATCCTCGGCCCCTTTGAGCACCACTCCAATGAGCTGCCCTGGCGGGAAAGCGCGGTCGATCTTCGCCATGTGCCCCTGAGCGCCGAGGGCACCTTCGATGAGGCGGCCCTGGCTGAGCTGTTGAAGACGCTGAAGCCCGGGTTCTTCGCGAGCTTCTCCGCCGCTTCGAACGTGACCGGGGTGCGCTGCGATACGCAGCGCATCAGCGCCCTGGTCCACGAGGCCGGGGGACGAGTGTTTTGGGATTACGCCGCCGCCGGGCCCTACGTGGCCATCGACGCCTCCGATAAGGATGCGATCTTTCTGTCTCCGCATAAGTTCCTCGGCGGCCCCGGCACGCCGGGGGTGCTGGTGGTACGCAAGGATCTCCTCACTGGATCCGTGCCGGCGGTGCCCGGGGGCGGGACCGTGTCCTTCGTGTCCCCGGACGGTCATCGCTACCTCGAGGCCCCGGAGCGCCGGGAAGAGGGGGGCACGCCTCCCATCGTGGAGACCGTGCGGGCAGGACTGGTGTTCGCCCTCAAGGAAAAGGTGGGGGCCGCGCGCATTGAAGCCCGGGAGGAACGGCTGCTTGCCCGGGCGGAAGCGGCCCTGGGGGCCCTTCCGGAACTGCGCCTGCTCGGGCCCCGGCGCGGGCCCCGCCTCGCAACCCTCTCTTTCCAGATTTTCCGGGGGGCGCAGCCCTTGCACTACGGCTTTGTGGTGGCGCTGCTGAACGACCTATTCGGGATTCAGGTGCGCGGGGGCTGCTCCTGCGCCGGGCCCTATGCCCACCATTTGCTGGGGATTTCCGAGGCGGACAGCCAGCGCTTTGATGAGGCCATTGCCTCGGGCCATGCGGTGCTGCGCCCGGGCTGGGTGCGCATGAACTTCAACTATTTCCTCGATGAGGAAAGCTTCACCTACTTGCTCGACGCGGTCACCTTCGTGGCGAAGAAGGGCTACCGCTTTCTGCCCCTCTATCGCTACTGCCCCACGGAAGGGCGGTGGATTCATCGCGACGACGCGGGGGCCGGGCTCACGGCCCTCGCCAGCGCCTTTGAGGATGAACCACTCTCGCCGCCGCGCTGTGACGCACCCCTCGCCACCTTCCTCGCTGCGGCGGAGGCCGCCACGCCCCCGTGCCCGGAGCGCGCCGGGGCGGCGCCCGCGCGCCTGCCCGAGGTTCCGGAGGCGCTATCGCCCCTGCAGTGGTTTTACCTGCCGCCGGCGGCCTAGGGCGCGAGCGTTAGGCGCCGTAGCGTTTCACCAGCTGGCGCCCGAGAGCCATCATGTGGACTTCGTCGGGGCCGTCGGCCTGCCGGCACCAGCGGGCGTAGTTGAAGGCCTCGGCCATGGGGTAGTCCGCCGTGAGGCCCCCGGCGCCGTGGATCTGCATGCACCGATCGATGATCGCTTGGGTGACCCGGGGCACGGAAATCTTCGTCGCTGCGATGAGGTCCCGGGCGTCCTTCGCGCCCACCGCATCCATGGTGGCGGCGGTTTTCAGGGTCAGCAGGCGCACGCTCTCCAACTCCGAGAAGGAGAGGGCAAGGTTCTCGAGCACGGACTGATGCTCCGACAGCTTGCGTCCGAAGGTGCTGCGCCGCTCGGCCCGCTGGCAGGCCAGTTCCAGGGCGCGCTGCGCTGAGCCGATGAGCCGCATGCAATGGTGGATGCGCCCTGGCCCGAGCCGGCCCTGGGCAATTTCAAAGCCGCGGCCTTCCCCAAGCAGGAGATTCTCCGCGGGCACGCGCACGTCCTCGAAATGCACCTCGGCGTGGCCAAGAGGAGCGTCGTCGTAGCCAAGGGTGCTGAGGGGCCGAACGATGCGAACCCCCGGCGTGTGCTTGGGAACGAGAATCTGGCTGTGGCGCTGGTGGCGATTCTCATGGACCGGGTCCGAGACCCCCATGAGGATAAAAATCTGCGTCCGCTCGTAGGGCGCATTGGTGATGAACCACTTCTTGCCGTTAATGCGGTAGTGATCGCCGTCCCGTTCGATGCGCGTTTCGATGTTCGTGGCGTCGCTCGAAGCCACGTCCGGCTCGGTCATGCAGTAGGACGAGCGGATTTCCCCGGCGAGGAGCGGCGTGAGCCAGGCCTCCTGCTGAGCCGGGGTGCCGTACTTCAGGAACACCTCCATGTTCCCTGTGTCCGGGGCATTGCAGTTAAACGCCTCCGGCGCCCAGAGCACCCGGCCCATCTCCTCGGCGAGGGGCGCGTAGTCGAGGTTCGACAGTCCGCCGAATTCCTTGGGCATCCACAGATTCCAGAGCCCCGCAGCCTGAGCCTTCTCCTTCAGGAGATCCATGGTTTTCAGGGGCGCAAAGCGGTTTTCCGCCGCGGCGAGCTCCTCGTGGTAGGCCGCTTCCCGGGGGTAGACCTCGGCCTTCATAAAGGCGCGAAGGCGCTCGAGAAGCTGCTCGGCGTCGGGGGATAGGGCTAGATACATCTCAAAGTCCTTAGCTTGGGCGTTAAGCGTTTTGCGATTGCCATTGTTCAAGGCCCCGGCGCAGGAAGCGCGCGAGGGTTTCCGGATCTTGCGCGCCGGGGATACCGAAGCCCGTGGGCAGGACGTAGCAGGGTACGCCGGTGATGCCGTTTTCCCGGGACCAGCGCACCTCATGCTGCACTTCCCGGGTGCCCTCCCCGGTCGGGAGCCAGGCGGCCGCGGCGGCGCCGTCGAGGCCCGCTTCGGTCACGGCGTTCGTGAGCACGGCCTCATCGCCTAGGTCCTCCCCTTCCGTGAAGTAGCGCCGGAAGAGCGCTTCCAGAAGGCGGTCCTGGGCGGCGCTGCCGCCCTGCACGTGGGCCCAGCGCAGCAGGCGATGGGCCGAAAGGGTATTGGGCATGCGCGTTGCGCGTTCGAAGTTCAGGGCGAGGCCCACGGCTTCGCCCTCGGCTTTGAGGCGTTCCACTACGGCGCTACGGCCCGAGCCGCCGCCGCTGCCAAAGCGCAGGGTCATGAACTCGGCTCGATCCATGCCGTCGGCCGGCAGCTCGGGGTAAAGCTGATAGGCCCGCCAGGTAACGGAAATATCCTCAAGGCCCGGCTGGGCCAGGGCCTGCTCGAGCTTGCGCTTGCCAATCCAGCACCAGGGGCAGATGGCATCGGAAAAGACGTCGATATTCATGGCGGTTCCTCCCGCGCCGAACCATAGCACCGGCGGCGGGGCTGGGCGATCATGGGGCTAACGGCGTTTCGACGGGGAGTGAGGATGAAGCAGACGACCTGGGCAGCATGGGTCAGGGAACTTCGGGCGGGGGAGCGGGTTTTTGTGCCCGGGGGACCGGGAGAGCCCACGGGGCTACCGGCGGCACTGGCCTTGGGGACCGCTGCGGCCGCCACCTTCGTCCAGTTTCCCCTGCCGGGGATGAACCGCTTTGACTACAGTCTGGCAGGCCCCGGGGCGCGGCAGGAGACCTTCTTCCTGACCCCAGCGCTCCGCGAGGGCTTCCAGGCGGGGCGCGTGGCCTTCCATCCCTTGCATATGCGTCGCACCTTCGACGCGCTGGCGAAGGGGCCCGCCTTTGACTGGGTGGTGCTCATGGCGCGGCGCGACGCGGAGGGCCAGTGGCGCCACGGTTTGAACGTGGATTTTCTCCCCGCCGTGTTGCCCCGCGCCCGAGCCGTACTGGTGCAGGAGAACCCTTGCTTGCCGCTTTTACCGGGGGCGCCGCGCCTTGATCCCGCTCAGATCACGGCCGTGATCGCTGACGATACGGCCCTTCCGGAGCTTGCGGCCCCGGCCCTCGATGCGGCCTCCGAAGCCATTGGGTCCTTGGTCGCGGCCCGGGTTCCGGACGGTGCGTGCCTGCAGACCGGGATTGGACAAATCCCCGCCGCGGTACTCCATGCCCTTCGGGACCATCGAGATTTGGGGTTTCACGGCGGCCTGGTTGATGCCGGGGTGCTGGCCCTCATCGAGGCGGGGGTCCTCACCGGGGCCCGAAAGCGTCGGGACCGGGGGGTGCACGTCACGGCCATGGCCCTCGGAGACCGGGCCTTCTACCACGCGCTCGAGGGGCTTCCCGAACTTCGTTTCTGCGGCGCGGATGTCACCCATGAAAGCGCGATCATTGCCGAACTCGACCACTTCGTCTCGATCAATTCGGCGGTGGAGGTCGATCTCTTTGGGCAGGTGAACGCCGAAACGGTCGGGGGACGGCAAATCTCCGGCCCCGGGGGCGCCGTGGATTTCATGCGCGCAGCCGCCGGCGCGCCGGGAGGGCAATCCATCGTGGCCTTAACGGCTACGGCCAAGGGGGGCAAGTTGTCGCGTATCGTGCCGACCCTGACCGCGGGCACGCCCGCCACCGGGCTGCGCACGGACAGCGACGTAATCGTGACCGAGTTCGGCGTGGCGGAGCTGAAGGGGAAGAGCCTCGAGGCCCGGGCCGATGCGCTGATCGCCGTCGCCGCGCCGGAGCATCGAGAGCACCTAGCAGCGGCCTGGGCATCCCTTCGCGCAAGAATCTAGCTTCCCCGTTGTCCTTCTTCCCGGGGCGGGGTTATACTCCGCGCCCCTCGGGTGCGTAGCTCAGTTGGTTAGAGCACCGTCTTCACACGGCGGGGGTCGCTGGTTCGAATCCAGCCGTACCCACCAATTCCCTTCCCGGGGTTCTCTTACGCGGCGATCCCGGCGATAAGAAGAGGGCCCCATGGCGCATTCCCTTCCCCACGCTGAACTGTCTATGGAAAGCATCGAAGAGGACTTTGCCTTTTTCGATAGCTGGGAAGACCGCTACGGCTACGTGATCGACCTGGGCAGAGGCCTGCCGCCCTTTCCCGACGAATTTCGCGACGATGCCCACCAGGTGCGGGGCTGCCAAAGCCAGGTGTGGATGGTCACGGACTTAGAAGACGGCTTCTTTCGCCTTGCCGTGGACTCCGACGCTCTCATCGTTAAGGGCCTTGGCGCCCTGGTGATGGCCGCCCTCGATGGGCTGCCCCCGGGGGAAGCGGCAGCGGTGGATGTCTTCGATCTCTTCGAACGCCTCGGCCTTTTGAAGCACCTGTCCCCGACCCGGGGCAATGGCCTGCGGGCCATGGTGGAGCGCGCGCAGCGGAGCGCCGCTGCCCTCTAAGTTCTTCCCCTTGGCCGGTCCCCTGGTAAGCTCCGAGGTCGTTATAGATCGGGGAGAGGACCCTTCATGGATAGCGCAGCCCTTCGGGAAAAATATCGGCAGGAACGGGATAAGCGCCTGCGCGCCGATGGCAATCAGCAGTATCGACGGCTCGCGGGCAGCGCCCTGGCGGACTATCTGACGGACCCCTACACTCCTAAGGTTGAGCGGGATCCCAAAACCGATCACGTGACCTTTGCCTTCATCGGCGGCGGCTTTGCGGGCCTCGTCACCGGAGCCCGGCTGAAGGAGGCGGGCATCTCGGATGTGCGCATCCTCGAGAAGGGCGGGGACTTCGGCGGCACCTGGTACTGGAATCGCTACCCCGGGGCTCAATGCGACACGGCGTCCATGATCTATATGCCGCTGTTGGAGGAGACGGGCCACCGGCCCTCGGAAAAGTACGCTCACGCGCCGGAGATCCTGGCCCAGTGCCAGCGCATCGGGCGCCAGTACGATCTCTATGACAATGCCCTTTTCCACACGGAAGTGAAGGATCTCAAGTGGCTCGAGGACCGCGCGGTTTGGCAGATCGAGACCG
>JAUILI010000047.1 GCA_030433075.1 Gammaproteobacteria bacterium
CAGCGTCAAGTACGCTTAGCACTCATACATGATACTTATGATGCGCAGTAATCGCTACCGTTTGTAACTTCGCTTGTAAAAAAGCCCAAAAAACGGGGCTTTTTGTAACTTTTTTGCAACTCGTAAACCTATATAAATCAATAGGTTATAGCCGCCCTATTATTCCCACTCAATGGTGGCCGGCGGCTTCGAGCTCACGTCATAGGTGACGCGGGAGATGCCGGAAATCTCGTTGATGATGCGGTTAGAGACGGTCTCCAGGAGCTCGTAGGGCAGATGGGCCCAGCGCGCCGTCATAAAGTCGATGGTTTCCACCGCGCGCAGCGCGACAACGTATTCATAGCGCCGCGCATCGCCCACCACGCCCACGGATTTCACGGGCATAAAGACGGTGAAGGCCTGGCTCACCTTTTCGTACCACCCAGCAGCCCGGAGCTCCTCGATAAATATCGCGTCCGCTTCCCGTAGCAAATCGGCGTAGGGCTTTTTGATTTCCCCGAGGATGCGCACGCCCAGGCCAGGGCCGGGGAAGGGGTGACGGAAGATGAGACGCTCGGGCAAGCCCAAGGCCAGGCCAATCCGCCGAACCTCATCCTTGAACAGCTCCCGCAGCGGCTCCACCAGCTCAAGCTTCATGCGCTCGGGCAGGCCGCCCACGTTGTGGTGCGACTTAATGACGTGAGCCTTACCAAACTTGGAGGCCGCGGACTCAATGACGTCGGGGTAGATGGTGCCCTGAGCCAGGTAAGCCACGCCCTCAAGCTTGGCCGCTTCCCGCTCGAAAACCTCGATGAAGGTCTCGCCGATGATCTTGCGCTTGCGCTCCGGATCGCTTTCCCCAGCCAGCTTGCCGAGGAACTCGTCTTCCGCATCCACGCGGATGATGTTCAGGGCGAGGCTGTCGTCCGCGGCCTGGCGGAAGGCCTCCATGACCTCATCCCCTTCCTTTAGGCGAAGCAGGCCGTTGTCGACAAACACGCAGACGAGCTGATCGCCGATCGCCCGGTGCAACAGCGCCGCCACCACGGAGGAATCCACCCCCCCGGAGAGCCCAAGCAGCACCTTGCCCGACCCCACCTGCTGGCGCACGGTCTCGATGGCGTCTTCTACGATATTGGCGGCTGTCCAAAGCGCCTGGCAGCCGCACACTTCCCTAAGGAAGCGGCGAAGCATGGCCTGCCCCTGCTTCGTATGGGTGACCTCGGGGTGAAACTGCACGCCGTAGAAATGGCGCGTCGGGTCGGCCATGGCCGCGATGGGCGCATTGGGCGATTGGCCGCTGTGCTGGAAGCCCGGCGGCAGGGCGGACACCCGGTCGCCGTGGCTCATCCACACGTCGTACTCCGCGTCTCCGTGGTCCACGGGATCGCCGAGGAAGGCGTCCGGCGCGATCCGGGTCACCCGGGCGTGGCCAAACTCGCGCTCGTCCGAGGGCTCCACCGCGCCGCCCAGCTGAAGCGCCATGGTTTGCATGCCGTAGCAAATGCCCAGCACGGGCACGCCCAGCTCAAAAACAATGCCGGGCGCCCGGGGCGTTTCCTCCAAGGTCACACTTTCGGGACCCCCGGAAAGGATGATGCCGCGGGGCGCCCGGCTGACGATTTCCCCGTCGGGGATATCAAAGGGCAGGATTTCGCAAAAGACCCCGAGCTCCCGCACCCGGCGCGCAATGAGCTGGGTGTACTGGGATCCAAAATCGAGGACCAGGATCCGCTCCTGGTGAATGTCGTGGCTCATGGTCGCTCTCGTTTAGCCCTAGCGGGTCGGGTAGTTCGGCGCTTCCTTCGTAATGCTCACCCCGTGCACGTGGCTTTCCGCCATGCTCGCCGAGGTCACCTGTACGAACTGAGGGCGGGTGCGCATGACGGTCATATCCGGAGATCCGGTGTAGCCCATGGAGGCCCGGAGCCCGCCCATGAGCTGATGCACGATGCTGCCCATGGCGCCCTTATAGGGCACGCGGCCCTCAATGCCTTCCGGCACCAACTTGGACGCGTCCCGCTCCGTGCCCTGGAAGTAGCGATCCGAGGAGCCGTGGGCCTGATCCATCGCGCCGAGGGATCCCATGCCCCGATAGGCCTTGTAGGTTCGGCCCTGGTAAAGCTCCACTTCCCCGGGCGCTTCATCGGTGCCGGCAAAGAGGCTACCCACCATGACCGCATGGGCCCCGGCGACGATGGCCTTGGCCAGATCTCCAGAATAGCGTACGCCGCCATCGGCAATCACGGAGACGTCCGTGTCCGCCAGCGCCGCGGCCACGTTGGCCACGGCCGTCACCTGGGGCACGCCAATGCCCGTCACGATGCGGGTGGTGCAGATCGATCCGGGGCCAATGCCCACCTTGACGGCGTCCGCACCCGCGTCCACCAGCGCCCGGGCGGCATCCGCGGTGGCGATGTTCCCGCCAATCACGTCCAGCTGGGGATAGGTGGCCTTCAGCCAGCGGACCCGGTCGAGCACGCCCTTGGAATGGCCATGGGCCGTATCCACAACGATGATGTCCACGCCCGCTTCCACCAGCGCAGCCACCCGCGCTTCCGTTTCCGCGGAGGTGCCCACGCTGGCGCCGACGCGCAGCCGCCCCTGGCTATCCTTGCAGGCCCGGGGATACATCTGGGCCTTGTTGATGTCCTTCACCGTGATGAGGCCACGAAGCTCGAAGGCGTCGTTAGTCACCAGGACCTTTTCGATACGATGGCGATGGAGCAGATCCCGCACCACGTCCTCCGCCGCATCCTCCGGCACCGTTACGAGCTTCTCCTTCGGGGTCATGATCTCGCTGACCTTGGTTTCGAGATCCGGCTCGAAGCGCACGTCCCGGGAGGTCACGATGCCGAGTAGATCATTGCCGCGCACCACGGGTACGCCGGAAATGGCGTGTTCCCGGGTCAGCTCGAGGAGCTGACGCACCGTCGCTTCGGGAGCGATGGTGATGGGGTCGCGAATCACGCCGCTCTCGAACTTCTTCACCAGGCGCACTTCCCGGGCCTGGCGCTCGATGGGCATGTTCTTGTGGATGATACCGATGCCCCCTTCCTGAGCCATGGCAATGGCGAGGCGCGCCTCGGTCACGGTGTCCATGGCAGCGGAGAGCAGGGGAATATTGAGGCGGATATTGCGCGTCAGCTGCGTCGTTAGATCTACCTGCGAGGGCAGCACGTCAGAGAAGGCAGGCAGGAGCAGAACGTCGTCAAAGGTGAGCGCGTCGTGGGCAATTCGAAGCATCGCGAGGCCCCCAAAAAGGTAAGCGCGCAATGCTACGCCGACGGGCCTTGGAAGGCAAAAAGGACAACGCCGAAAGCCCCTTCCGAGGCCGACCGGGAAGGGTGCTAGCATGGGCCCCATGAGCCTTGCCGCGCCCCCCCAAACGCCCTACACCCCGAGCCGCCTGAACCACGAGGTGCAGGTCGCTCTGGAGAACCAATTTGGTCTGATCCAGATCGAGGGGGAGATCTCGAACTTCTCCCGCCCGGCCTCGGGCCATTGGTACTTCACCCTGAAGGATTCTAAGGCCCAGGTGCGCTGTGCCATGTTCCGAGGGCGGAATGCGCGGGTGCGCTGCGAGGTCCGCAATGGGCTCCAGGTGCAGCTTCGGGCCCGGGTGAGCCTCTACCCCGAGCGGGGCGAATTCCAGCTCATCGTCGATAGCCTCGAGCCTGCAGGGGAAGGCGCCCTGCGCCTGGCCTATGAGGCGCTGCGGAAGCAGCTCGAAGCCGAGGGCCTCTTTGCCGCCGAGCGCAAGCGCCCCCTTCCCGCTTTGCCTCGGCACATCGCCCTGATCACCTCCGCTACCGGCGCCGCAATCCAGGACCTCTTGACCGTGCTGGGCCGACGCTGGCCCGCCGCCCAACTCACCCTCTTACCGACGGCGGTGCAGGGGGAACGGGCCCCGGGAGAGATCGTTGCCGCCTTCGACCGCCTTCGGCGCTGGTGCGAAGACGATCCCGCCGGCGCGCCGGACCTCGTGATTACGGGTCGCGGCGGCGGAAGCCTGGAAGATCTTTGGGCCTTTAATGACGAGCGGGTCGCCCGGGCCATCGTCGCCTGCCCTCGCCCCGTGGTGGCCGCCGTCGGCCATGAAAGCGACGTCAGCATCGCCGACTTCGTGGCTGACCTGCGAGCCCCGACGCCCTCGGCGGCGGCGGAGCTGGCTACCCCGGACCGGGACGCCCTCGCCCATGGCGTGGCGCGCCAGACAGGCCGCCTGCGCCGAAGCCTTCGCCTCGCTTTCCAGCAGCAGCGCGAGCGCCTGCGCCACCTTCGCGGCCGCCTTCAGGATCCTCGGCCCCGCCTGAATCATTTGGCGCAGCGCTTAGATGGCTTGGAAGGACAGCTCCACAGCGCCCTGCGCTACGGGCAGCAAAGCCGTCGCCAACAGCTCACCACCCTTGAGCAGCGGCTACGGGCCGCCTCTCCGGTGCAGCGGCTTGCCCGCGCGAAGGATCGCACCGGCGCTTTGACCCAACGGTTGCGTCGCGCCTCGCCTCTGAATCCCATTACCGCGGGCCAGCAGCAGGTCGCCCAGGCGGAGACGGCCCTGCGCGATGCCCTCGCCCGCCGCCAAGAGCGCTTGGCTCAGCGTTTAGCCTTGGCGGCCCAGGGCCTTCAGCTCCAAAGCCCCCTGGGCACGGTGGCGCGCGGCTACGCCGTGCTCACCACAGAGCCAGAAGCAGGAAAGCGCTTTGGCACGGTGGTCAAAAGCCCGGACGCCGTGGCCCCCGGCACCCGGCTCCAGGCGACCCTCGCCGGCGGCACCCTTGCGGTGATTGCGGAAGGCCCGGTGGACCCCTCCGAGCCATAAAAAAGGCCCCGGGCGCTTACGCGGCCGGGGCCCTGAACCCTTCGAAGGGCTTAGTTGGAAATGCTGCGCACGTCGATCTGGTAGACCGCCAGCGTCCCACTCACTTCGTTGCTCACGAGGAGAAGCGCGTTGCCCGAGGGGCTGTCCTCAGCGGACACAAAGTGCGTGATCTCCGGACCCAGGTCCGTCACCCCTGCATCAAGGTCGGCGTCTGCCAGGGTGAAGTCCCGGTCGTTCACGTACTGCACAAACTCCGCGCGCTCTGGCTCCGTAATGTCATAGACCATCACCCCACCGACCCGCTCGAGGTTGATGAAGGCGTAGGTGCGGCCATCAATGACCGCCAGCTCCACCCCTTCCGGCTCGGGGCCCTTGTCGTCAGAGCGATCGTCGCCCGCGTTGCTGTCGTTGCTGGCGTTAAAGCCCGCGGGGTTACGCTCGGCGGTGATGCGCTCGAAGTCATTTCCGGAATCAAACACCAGCGTCTGGGACTCGGCATTGAAAATGGAGAAGGAGCGGGCTCCAAAGGCGTAGAGCGCCTCATAGGTGCAATTTTGCGGCGCCGTGCCGGTCGCATCGCAGTTCGCGCCGGTAACCCCGAGGTCCGTAATGATCTTCAAGCGACCGAGGGCTTCGTTTTCCAGAAAATCAGAGGCATCCACCACCCCATCCTGGTTGTAGTCCGCACCGAAGGTGAGGATGTCCGCTAACGGCAGAGACAGGCTATTGGTGCCGCCGATGTCCTTAATCCGAAGCTCATCGACGTGCGCCGCGTAATCCCGTGAATCTCCCTCGTTCGCGGTCACCACGTAGGGCACCCCATTCACCGAGTAGGTGGCCAC
Organism: Gammaproteobacteria bacterium; assembly: GCA_030433075.1. GTDB lineage: Bacteria > Pseudomonadota > Gammaproteobacteria > Pseudomonadales > Azotimanducaceae > Salivita. Next base: position 5,644 of record JAUILI010000047.1, read on the forward strand.
GGAATCGGGCATGTAGACGCCATAGACGGGCCAATTACGAATGTTGATGACGTCGTCGCGGTTGCTGACGTCCAGCTCGTTGCCCGGATTCCGATGATCCTTGAACCCCAGGGCCCAAACGTCGGTCAGGGTGCCCGTCGCGAGGTCCACCTCGGCGATGGCGTTGTTTTCCTGCAGGGATACATAGGCCGTCGCGCTATCGTCGCTAATGGCCACATATTCCGGCTCAAGGGCTGCGGCGATGTCTCCACCGGGGCCCGAGATCCGGACCCCAGGGATATCGGCAGCCACAAGGCCATCGAAGGTCACGGAGGTCACGTTGGCTGCGGCCACGGTAGACGCTCCAGCGGAAATATCGATGACGCTGATGGACCCATCGGGGTCCACGGTGTAGTCACCGCTGGGCTGCCCCTCATTGGCCACCACCACCGTGTTGCCATCGGGAGAAATCGCCACGGAGTCGGGCAGCGCGCCCACTTCGACCGCGGCGAGGAAGGTACCATCGGACGCCTGGTAGAAAGCGGCATAGCCGTTGTTGGTCTCCGGCGCGGCGGCGATCACCGCCACCAGGGTGTTGCTTGCGCTGTGAATCGCGACGCTGTTGACGGCGCCAAGATCCGCGGTCGCGATGCCGTCGATGGCAGAGGCCACGTCAGCGGCGACATTGAGCGCTTCCACGAAGGTCGGATTTGCCGGCGCAGCTAGGCTATAGATATCAACACCGCCCGCCTGCGCATTCACCACAAACGCTTGGGCGGTAGCGGGATCGAAATCGACGATCTCCGCGGCAGAGCCGTCAAAAGCCGCGTCAGGGTTGAAGCCGCGACCCAGGAAAGAGAGGGAAATGGCAGTGCGGGAAGCGTCCACCCCATCGGCGCCGGCGGCGCCCGTTGCGCCGGTGGCCCCTGCGGGACCGGTCGCCCCGGGGGTGCCATCATCCCCTTCACAGCCGGCCAGGACGAAGCTGGCACAGATCATTGCGGCCGCGAGGCCTTTCATTTTGAAATTCATAAGCGCTCCTTCGGGTGGGTAGGCAGACATCGCCCGCCACCATGGAGCGCGAAGGTGAAAATCTCGTGATCGTTCGCTTACGGAAAGCTGACAGTTTTATGAAGGGGGTATGACAGCTAGCGCTTATTCTTCTTGATGTGCTTCATCAGCCGCTGCCGCTTCCGCTGCTGCCGCGGCGTCAGGGTGTTTCGGCGCCCGGCAAAGGGGTTTTCCGACCCCTTAAAGCCCACCACCAGGGGCGTCCCCACCAGCTTAAAGTGCTCCCGGAAGCGCTTCTCCAGAAAGCGAATGTAGGCCTGGGGCAGGTGCTCTGTTTGGTTGCCGTGGATGATAATCCGCGGCGGCCGGTGCCCCCCCTGGTGCGCGTAGCGCAGCTTGATGCGCCGGCCCTGGTGCAGCGGCGGCGCGTGCTCCTGCACGGCGCTCTCCAGAACCGCGGTGAGCTTCGGCGTGGGCATCTTGCGCATGGCGCTGTCCCAGGCCTCAGCCACGGCCCCATAGAGCGTCCCCACCCCGGTGCCGTGCTTAGCGGAGATGAAGTGGATCCTTAGCCAGGGAATGAAGTTCAGCCGACGCCCGAGCGTATCCTTGACCCGGGCGCGATCATCGGGGGTCATGCCATCCCACTTGTTCACGGCCAGCACCACGGCCCGGCCGTATTCGAGCACCGTTCCAAGCAGGTGAAGATCCTGCTCCACCAGCCCTTCCCGGGCATCAATGAGCAGCACCACCACGCCCGCGGCGTCGATCGCCGCCAGCGTCTTCACGATGCTGAACTTTTCGACCGTGTCGCTCACCTTGCCGCGACGCCGCACGCCCGCCGTATCGACTAGGGTGTAGCGCTGACCATCCCGCTCGTAGGGAATAAAGATGCTATCCCGGGTAGTGCCGGCCTGATCGAAGACCACCACCCGCTCTTCCCCCAGCATGCGATTGATCAGCGTCGACTTGCCGACGTTAGGACGGCCCACCACGCTGACCACCAGGCCTCGGGCGGCCTCTTCCTCTTCCGTCAGCGCTTCCGGGAACAGGTTACCAATGGTGTCTTCCAGGGCGCGCAGGCCCCGGCCATGGGCCGCGGAGATGGGCAGGGGTTCGCCGAAGCCGAGGCTCGCAAATTCGGCCAGGGCCGCATCGTCGCCGACCCCATCTACCTTGTTCACGACGAGGTGCGCTTCCCGACCCATGCGCCGGAGCTGTTCCGCAATCAGCTCATCGCCGGCGGTCAGGCCCGCACGCCCATCCACCAAAAACAGCACCCGGTCGGCCTCTTCCACAGCCTGCAGGGTCTGCTGAGCCATGGCGCTATCGATGCCCACCTCTTCCCCGGACAGCCCCCCGGTATCGATCAGGACCAGGCGGCGCCCCGCGAGCTGCGCCGTGCCGTACTGGCGATCCCGGGTGAGCCCGGGCAAATCGGCCACGAGCGCATCCCGGCTTCGGGTTAGGCGATTAAATAGCGTTGATTTCCCCACATTGGGGCGACCCACGAGGGCCAGGGTGCCGGTCATGGACGGGGGCTCACGGTGAGGCTTCGAAGCGCAGGGCCTGGAGGCGCCCGCGGTTGCTGTAGACGTAGAACACATCACCGTCGCCCAGGGGCGCCAGGCGCACGCCCTTGCGATCGACGCGGCGCCGCGCCAGAGGGCGACCGTCTGCCTGTGCGAAGAGGTGCACGTAGCCCTCCTCATCGGCGACCAGGAGATTCGCCCCAGCCACCGCCGGCCCGGTGACGCCCCGGCGCGCGAGCCCAGGCTGCTGCCAGCTCACCACACCGTCGTTCTGATCGAGGGCAAAAATAGACCCGGCATCGTCGGTGACGAACACCGCGCCATAGCCCTCGGCCAGGGCGCCGTAGCTCGAGAGCGGGCGCTCCCAAAGGACTTGCCCGTCCTGGAGGCGCAGCGCCTTCACCGCGCCCTGGTAGCCCACCACAAACACCACGCCGCCCTTAAGGAGGGGGGTCGAGTCCACGTCGGCGATGCGCTCGAGCTCGCTCCGCCCCGCCGGCAGGCCCACGGCGTTCTCCCAAAGCACCTGCCCATTGCTGGCGCGCAGCGTGACGAGGCGTCCGCTCGCGAAGCCGCCAAGGGCAAAGCCGCCGCTGAGGATGGGCGCACTGCCTCCGCGGAGGGTCAGCACGGGCACCTGGGTGTCATAGGACCAAAGGCGAGCCCCATCGGAGCGATTCAGCGCCGTCAGCCGACCATCGCTCGTAAGCACCAGCACGAGGTCCCGGCTCACCGCTGGAGGGCTCAAAATTTCCGAGGACAGCTGTGCGGTCCAGAGCGGTTCCCCGTCGTCGGCCCGGAGGGCGTGGACCATGCCGTCTCGCGTCCCAAGGAGCACGGTATAGGCGTCCGCGCCCACGCCGCCGGTGACGAAGCTGCCGTTGTCGTTGTCTCGAGCCAGGAAGTTCAGCTTCGACGCCCAGTTGCCATCGGGCACCCCGATGCGGGCACGCCAACGCAGTTCACCATCGCTTAGCGCGCGCGCCTCCACCAAACCGTAGGCATCGGCGACGAACAGCGTGTCATCGACCAGCGCCGGCCGTAGCCGCGTATAGCGCTTGCCCTGCCCATCCCCCACCTGCACGGACCACAGCTCCCGAAGATCCCCCTCGGGCTCGAAAACCATAAGGGGCATGGGTTCGAGGTCGGGGTTCTTATCGCTTCCAAACCAGCTGCAGCCCCCAAGGGCCCCGAGGACTAGGGCAAAGATTCCTGCCAGGACAAGGCGCTTCGGCATGAAGGTCACGAGGGATCGTCTGCCGTTGCCGCCGCTGCCTCGGCGTCTTCCGCAGGCAGCGCATCCAATTTCATGGAGACGATGGGCAAGGCCCCCTCTCCCGCCGCCAGGGCTGCCGCGTAGGCCGCCCGGGCTTCCGCAAAGGCCCCAAGGCTTGCCAGCGCGTCCCCGCGGAGCTCCGCGACCCCGGCCATGGTGTCACCCTGACGAATCGCTTCTAAATGGCGAAGGGCCGCTTCCGCGCCCTCCTCGCCGGCGAGGGCCAGCCGTGCCAGCCGGAGGCGAACCACATCCTTGAGGGCTTCCGTGGGCGCGAGATCGAGCCCGGTTTCCAGCGCCGCCTTGGCCGCGGTCAAATCTCCCGCTTCCACCGCATCCCGGGCATTGCCCAGGGCAAGGAAGAGGGCATAGGCCGTATCCCCATGGGCTTCCGTTAGGCGCGCGGCCTCCACCGCGGCGTCGGCCTCTCGGCCCTCGGCCCGGGCCTGCTGATAGCGATAGAAGGCCGTGGACGCCGCCTCGGCAGTCTCCACCTCGTGGGCCTCGTAGCTGCGCCAGCCCAGCACGCCACCCAGGGCGAGCACCACGCCCACCACAAGGGAGACGCCATAGCGCGCCCAGCCGCGCTGGATCAGTTCGACGAGTTCCTCGTCGCTCTCTACATCGGTCACCGCGCCTATCTCCTTGTTGCCACGTCCGTACCGCTCGGCGAAGGCAAGCCCTCGCGCCAATGATCTATCAGAGCCGGCAGGGTCCAGGTGGTTTGCGCCGCGTCCCCCTCTCGGAGAGGCTTCACGGCCACCGTGCCCTCGGCGACTTCCGTTTCCCCGAGAATCAGCGCATAGCGTGCGCCGCTGGCGTCGGCCTTCTTAAATCGCGCCTTCGCCTTGCCCCCACTGCAATGCACCTGCACCGTGAGCGCCGGGAGCGCCTGACGAAGGCGCTGCCCAAGGGCCAAGGCTTCTGCGCTGTGTGTCTCATCCAAGGCCAGCACATAAACATCGAGGGGCGCCGCCTCCGCGGGGGCCGCTCCGTGGGCTTCCACCAACAGCGTCAGCCGCTCCAGCCCCATGGCAAAGCCGATGCCCGGGGTGGGGCGTCCGCCAAGCCGCTCTACGAGGCCATCATAGCGCCCCCCGCCGCAGACCGTCCCCTGCGCCCCCAAGGCCGTGGTGGTCCACTCGAAGACCGTATGGGTGTAGTAATCGAGACCCCGAACAATGCGCGGATTCACCACGTAGGGAATGGCCAACGCATCCAGATAGCGGCGCAGCGCATCAAAGTGGGCCCGGGAGGCCTCATCCAGGCAGGCCGCCAGGTCCGGCGCATCCGCAAGGAGCGCCTGGGTTTCCGGGACCTTCGAGTCGAGGATACGCAGGGGGTTACGTTCGAGCCGGCGCTGGCTGTCCTCGTCGAGCTGATCCGCCAGGGGCCTCAGGTAGGCCAGGAGCGCGTCCCGGTAAGCCGCTCGGGATTCGGGGGAGCCCAGCGTATTGAGCTCCAGGGTCAGGGCCTCCTGAACCCCCAGCTCGCGCCAAAAGTCGGCGCATAGGCCGAGGAGCTCCGCATCGATGGCGGGGCCGGGGAAGCCGAAGCACTCCACCCCCAGCTGCTCAAACTGGCGGTAACGCCCCTTCTGGGGACGCTCGTAGCGAAACATGGGGCCCTGATACCAAAGGCGCTGCGTCTGGTTATAAAGCAGGCCGTGCTCTTCGCAGAGGCGGACACAGCCGGCGGTGCCTTCCGGGCGAAGGGTGAGGGACTCGCCGCTTCGATCCTCGAAGGTATACATCTCCTTCTCGACGATATCCGTGCCGTCCCCCACGCCCCGGGCGAACAGCGCCGTGGCCTCCACAAGGGGCATGCGAACGTGCGCGTAACCGTAGCGGGCCAGCACCGCCTTCAGTCGATCTTCGACCCAGAGGCGCATAGCGCTAGCGTCGGGCAGGACATCGGGCATGCCCCGGATAGATTGGATTTTGGCCATGAGCTGTCTTTCTTCAAAGGTGCGCCCCGCGGGCGCACCGGGGCTAACCGCGGGCGATCAGGGAAGCGGCCCGCGCTTCCTCGGCGCGCACCTTATCCTCTATGCGCGCCCGAATCACCCGTTCGAGGTGATCGGCGATGCTTTCGTTGTCGAGGCGCTCGGAGGGCTTACCCTCCCGGTAGAGCACGCTTTGGTGATTCGAGCCCGTGACCCCGAGGTCCGCCTTCAGCGCTTCCCCAGGACCATTCACCACACAGCCGATCACGGCCACGTCGAGGGGCACGGTGACATCCTCAAGGCGGCGCTCGAGCTCATTCATAGTGCCAATGACGTCAAAGTTCTGCCGCGAGCAGCTGGGGCAGGCGACGAAGTTGATACCGCGGGTGCGCAGGCGCAGCGACTTCAAGATATCAAAGCCCACCTTGACCTCCTCCACGGGGTCGGCGGCAAGGGACACGCGAAGCGTATCGCCAATGCCGTCCATAAGGAGCATGCCGAGGCCAATGGCGGACTTCACCGTTCCGCTGCGCAGCCCCCCGGCCTCCGTGATACCCAGGTGGAAGGGATTATCGATTTGGGTTGCCAGGGCCCGATAGGCCTCCACGGTCATGAAGATATCGGAGGCCTTCAGGCTGATCTTGAAATTCTGGAAGTCGAGGCGGTCAAGGATGTCGATGTGGTGCATCGCCGATTCCACCATGGCCTCAGCGCAGGGTTCGTTGTCGTACTTCTTCAGGAGGCGCTTGCCGAGGGAGCCCGCATTGACGCCGATGCGAATGGGAACGCCGTTGTCCCGGCAGGCCGAAACCACGGAGCGCACCCGGTCGTCGGAGCCGATGTTGCCCGGGTTAATGCGCACGCAATCGACGCCGTATTCGATGACCTTCAGGGCGATGCGATAGTCGTAGTGGATATCGGCTACGAGGGGCACCTGCACCCGCTTGCGGATTTGCCCGAAGGCCTCCGCCGCCTCAAGGCTTGGCGCGGAGACGCGGACAATATCGGCGCCCGCGGCCTCCAGCTTTTCGATTTGCGCCACGGTCGCATCGACGTCCGTGGTTTCCGTGTTGGTCATGCTCTGCACCGCGATGGGGGCATCGCCGCCCACGGGGACCGAACCTACGTGGATCTGACGCGTCGGCCGACGCTTTATCGGGCTTCCAAGGTTCATACCGTCCTCCCAGGCCTAGCGACCCAGCACCAGCTGCGCGATGTCGTTGCGCGTATGGGGCCGCAGGGGCACATCCATTTCGTTATAGCTTACGCGCACTCCGGGGGCATAGCCTAGGAGAAGCGCAAAGGGCCCCTCCCCCTGCACCACGAGCCGGGTGCCGGGCGTCGGTGCCCCCTGGAAAAGCAAACGGTCCCCGCCATCCCGCACTTCGGTCCAGCTCTCGGACGCATAGGCCAATTCAAGACGGGATCCTTCCACGCCGACCCACAGCTCGGGCTTGCCATCGTCCCCTACCCGCACCTCCGGCTCCGAGATGGCGCCCGCGGGGGCCGGCGCCAGGGGCACGGCGGCCAGGAGAGGGCTGGGACCCTCCTCCGCAGCATCCAGCTGTTGCCCCGCCCCCAGCACCATCCCCCCGAGGAGAAGGGCGCCCAGGGCAGAGAAGCTGGCCATGACCCATCCGGGGTTCTGGAATATGCCGCGCAGGAGCGACGCCCGAAGCCCCCGCTTGAGGGGCAGCCTTGGCAAGGCCACGCCCTCGGCAACCAGCCCCGCCTCCGCCAGCTGCTGATCAAAGGCGGCCAGCACCGGCGCCGACGGCACCAGGAGCAGGCGCGCGTAGGCGCGGAGGTAGCCCCGCACAAAGATCGGGCTGGGAAGTCGGGAAAGGTCGTCTGCCTCGAGGGCGCGGAGGGTCGAGAGCGATAGGTTTAAGGTATGGGCCAGATCCTCGGGGGTCAGGCCGCGCTCCACGCGCACCCGGGCCAGCAGAGCCCCGGGGCCGAGGCGCGGAGGCACGTCACTCACGGCGCCGAGGTTCCTAGCGCCTCAAGGCGCCGGGCGGCCTCCGCCTCTGCGTCGGGATCACCGAGGCGCCGGGCAATGGCCAGGGCGAGGGTCAGGCTTTCCTCATTATCGGGAGCGCAGCGGGCAAAGCGCTCCGCGAGGCTTCGGGCCCGGGGGACATCCCCTTCCGTGAGATACCAGCGGGTGAGGGCCAGCAGGGGCCGCTGGGCGCAGGGCGCCAGGGCCAAAGCCCGCTGATAGGCGTCCCGAGCAGCGTCCGGCGCCTCCGCGGCCTCCAGGGCCTGGCCGAGATTTTCAAAGGCCACGGCGCGAGCCGGGAAATCGGCGTCCTCGGCGGCCCGGCGGAGGGCGACCACGGCCTCCTCGTAGCGTCTCTGACCGTAGAGAAATACGCCGTAATCATTGTGAACCTCGGCCTGCTCCGCGCCAAAGCGCCGGGCCCGACGAAAAGCGGCCTCCGCGAGCTCCGGCTCCCCTGCCGCATCGTAGATTCGGGCGAGGATCAGGTGGGGACGCCAGGCGCGATCGTTGATCTCAAGGGCTGAGGCCAGGGGGCGGCGAGCCCGGTCAAAATCCCCGGCGTCCGCATACCCTTCCGCCAACGCCATATAAGCGTCGAAGCGCGCCGCCTGTTCCTGCGACGGCGCCCCCTGGCACCCCCAAAGGCCTAGGGTGAGGAGAAGCGCAGCAAGGCGCCTAGCGCCCGGACTGCCCATGGATGATCTCCCCGTGATCCCGAAGGCGGGCCAGGTAGCGCGTCCGACGCTTGGTCCGATCGTCAAAGGCGCCCGCCAGCTGTCCGCAGGCGGCGTCGATATCGTCGCCCCGGGTGGTGCGGACCATGGTGGCGTAGTTCGCCGCCATCATGCGCTCCTGGAAACGCCGCACATCCCGGGCATCAGGGCGTGCATAGCCTGACCCTGGGAAGGGATTGAAGGGGATGAGATTGAGCTTCACCCGTTCCCGGAGCCGGGCCAGGCAGGTGATCAGCGCTTCCGCGTCTTCCGGGCGATCGTTCACCCCCGCGAGGAGCGTGTACTCCACCGTAATGCTCCGCCACTCCCCCAGCTTTTCGAGGTAGGCCTCGCAGGCATCGAGCAGCTCGGCGATGGGATAGCGCCGGTTGATGGGCACGAGCTGATCCCGGAGTTCGTCCGTGGGGGCATGGAGAGAGATGGCCAGGGCCACGTCCGTCCGACCGGCCAGGGCGCGAATGGCGGGCACCACCCCCGCCGTGGATAGGGTCAGGCGGCGCTTGGAGATCCCGTAGCCCAGATCATCGAGGAGCACGGAGATGGCTTCGAGCACAGGCTCGAAGTTTAAGAGCGGCTCCCCCATGCCCATGAGCACGACATTCGTGATGGCCTTGGGGCGACCGAAATCCGTGTCCTGGAGCGCCCGGCGGGCCAGGCGAACCTGGGAGACGATCTCCGCCGCGGTGAGGTTTCGGTTAAAACCCTGCTTTCCCGTGGCGCAGAAGCTGCAATCGAGGGCGCAGCCCACCTGGGAGGAAATACACAGCGTCCCCCGGTCTTTTTCCGGGATGAACACCGTTTCGATGCGCTGGCCGTCGGCCAGGGCGAAGAGCCATTTCCGCGTGCCGTCCTGCGATTGGTGATCCTGCACCACCTCGGGCATGGCCAGGGTGGCTTCCGCCTCGAGCCGCGCCCGGAGGGCCCGGGAGAGATCGGTCATGGTGGCGAAGTCGTCCGCGTCTCGGTGATGAAGCCATTTCATCACCTGCACGGCGCGGAAGGGCTTCTCCCCAAGGCCGGCAAAGTAGGCCTCGAGGGACGCCTTGCTCATGCCCAGGAGCGCCACCGGCGCCGCCGCGGCGTCCCCGGTGAGGTCCCTTAGGGTGAGCCCTTCTGCCATGACCGAAGGCGTCCGCTTAGGCGCGGGCGCAGACGTCCAGCGCGCTGAAGAAGTAGGCCACTTCCCGAGCTGCGGAGGTCGTGGAGTCGGAGCCATGGACCGCGTTGGCGTCGATGGACTCGGCGAAATCGGCGCGAATGGTGCCCGGCGCCGCTTCCTTCGGGTTCGTCGCGCCCATGAGCTCGCGATTTTTGGCGACCGCGTCTTCCCCTTCGAGCACCTGCACCATCACGGGACCGCTGGTCATGAAGGCCACGAGATCCTTGAAGAAGGGGCGCTCGGCGTGCTCGGCGTAGAAGCCGCCGGCTTGGGCATCAGACAGGTGCATCATGCGGGCAGCCACGATCTTCAGCCCCGCTTCCTCGAACCGCGCGTAGATGGCGCCAATTGCGTTCTTCGCAACGGCGTCGGGCTTAATGATCGAAAGGGTGCGCTCAACGGCCATGGGTGCTCTCCAAGGGAAATCATGAGGGCCCCCGTGGCCCTCAAAAGTGGCGCAAAATTATACGGACTTTAAGAACTTACAGCTACAGGAGAACGCAAGGAAGCGACCCGCTCGGCGAGCCAGGCGCCGGCGCCCTCAGCTTCGGCCACGGCGGTGAAGCGGCCAAAGGAAAAGCGCAGGGCGGCAAAGGCCAGGGCGCGGGGGATGCCGAGGGCCGTCAACACGAAGGAGGGCTCCACGGAAACGCTGTTGCACGCCGAACCGCTGGAGCAGGCAAGCTCGCTGGCGACGGCCATCTGGAGGGTTTCGCCGTCCACACCGTCGAAGGCCAAATTCAGAATGCCGGGCATGGTCGGCGCCCCGGCACCCAGGAGATGAACCCCAGGCAAGGCCCCCAGGCCCCGGAGAAACGCGCCTCGACAGGCCTCAAGATGCACGAGCTCGGCCTCCAGCGCACCGCCCCCGTAGCACGCCGCAGCGGCCCCAAGGCCCGCGATCTGATGGGTCGGCAAGGTGCCGGAGCGCAGCCCCCGCTCGTGCCCGCCCCCATGCATTTGCGCCACCGGCGGCGGATTCAGACTGCGGGACACATACAGCGCGCCAATGCCCTTCGGCCCGTAAATCTTGTGCCCCGAGAAGGACATAAGATCTACGGGGAGGGTCGAAAGATCGAGCGCCATCTTGCCCAGGGCCTGGGCCCCGTCCACGTGAAAGGGCACGCCGGCGTCCCGGCACAGCGCCCCCAGAGCCGCAATATCGTTCTTTACCCCAAGCTCGTTATGCACCGCCATGAGGGAAACCAGGATCGTATCCGGGCGCAGGGCCGCGGCCAGGGTGGTCGGCGCAACGACGCCACTGGGCTCGGGCGTAAGCCAGCTCACCTCAAAGCCCTGCCGCTCGAGCACCTTGAAGCAGTCCACCACCGCCTTGTGCTCGATGGGGGAGGTGATGAGGTGACGACCGCTCCCGGCCCGGGCTTCGGCCATGCCCTTAATCGCCAAGTTGTTGGCTTCCGTCGCCCCGGAGGTAAACACCAGTTCGCGAACATCACAGCCAAGCAGGGTCGCCAGCTGGCTCCGCCCCAGCTCCACGGCCTCCTCCGCATCCCAGCCATAGCGATGGGTTCGGGAGGCGGGATTGGCGAACACCCCATCGAGGGTCAGGTGCTGACCCATAATCTCCGCCACCCGGGGATCGACGGGGGTGGTGGCGGCGTAATCGAGATAGAGGGGCGTCATGGGGGGACCCACCGCCTAAAGCTGCATGGCGGCGATCAGCGCATCCCCTTCGCGCTGGCCCGCCCGCTGGCGCTCCGCCACTTCCTGCACCCCCTCCCGCGCCACCAGGGACGCCAGGGTGTGCTGGCTCAGGAACTGCTCGATGCGGGCTGAGAGATCGGTCCAGAGATCATGGGTGAGGCATTGCTGCCCATCCTGGCAACGCCCACTGCCACCACAGCGCGTGGCATCCAGCTGCTCGTCCACGGCGGCGATGATGCGGGCAATGGAGATGGCCTCCAGGGGCTCGGACAGGCGGTAGCCGCCTCCGGGGCCGCGGACGCTTGCCACCAAGCCCCCCCGGCGAAGGCGGGCGAAAAGCTGCTCAAGGTAGGCCAGGGAGATGCCCTGCCGCTCCGCGATATCCCCCAGGGGCACGGGCTTCGGCGCGGCATTCAGCGCCAAATCCAGCATCGCCGTGACGGCGTAGCGCCCTCGTGTGGTTAATCGCATGCCCAATCCCCTAACGCGTTACCGTGCAATAACTTACGTCCTTAAGGCGCCCTGTCAACTGCCCTTCCCCTGGCGGCGCTTTTCGCCCCCAGCGAGGACGCGCTCCAGGCCCGTGAAGACCCCGCGAAGAATGTTCACCTCCACCTGATCCAGGCGAGTACGGAAGAACAGCCGGCGCAGGCGCAAGCGCACCTGCCCCGGCTCCCGGTCCGCGAGGAAGCCCGAGTGATCCACCATGCGGTCCAGGTGGCCCATGAAGTGCTCCAGCGCTTCCGCGCTGGCCCAGGGGCGATCCCAGGGGGGCTCCGGGGGACGCACCCCTTCCAGCCAGGCCATGCGCAGCTCATAGGCCACGAGCTGCACCGCCATGGATAAATTCAGACTTGGGTAGGCGGGATCGGTCTCCACCATCATGTGGTGCTGGCACCGGGCAAGCTCCTCATTGGTCAGGCCGCTGGCCTCGCGACCAAACACGAAGGCCACCGCGGCGCCCTCCCCCGTTTGAAGCTCCTCATGGGCCAGGGCCGCGCCGCTCCGGGCCGTCACCATGGGCCAGGGCACGCGCCGGCTTCGCGCCGAGGTACCAATCACAAGGGTTGCATCGTCTATGGCCTCGGCCAGGGAGGACACCACGGTAGCTCCGTCTACCAGCTCCACCGCGGAGGCGGCGCGGAAGCGAGCCTCCGGATCGGGGAAGCGCTGGGGATTCACCAGCACAAGGTTACCCAGGCCCATATTCTTGAGGGCCCGGGCCGCGGCCCCAATGTTCCCGGGATGGGAGGGTTCGACCAGCACAAAGCGCAGCCGCGCCCGGAGGGCGGGGTCGAAGGGGGGGCTTTGGAACTCATCGCTCACGGGCGTTCTCCCTGATTGAATGCGAGCGCGGACCGCAGGCTTCTGCTAGCATCCGTCGCCTATTTTTTGCACCGCCCTGCGGCGCACCCTGCGCAAGGACCCACGCCATGCAACCCTTGGCCAATATGGCGCTACGCGCCGCCCGAAAAGCGGGGCAGATTATCGTCCGCGCGCTGGACCGCGTCGACCGCGTCAACGCCGAACAGAAGGGCAAGAACGACTGGGTCTCGGACATCGATCGCGCCGCGGAAGCGGCGATCATCGAAACCTTGCTGACGGCCTACCCGGATCACGGCTTCCTCGGCGAGGAATCGGGACATCGAGAAGGGCATGACGGGCACACCACCTGGATCATCGACCCCCTCGACGGCACCACCAACTTCCTCCGGGGCATTCCCCACTTCGCCATCTCCATCGCCTGCCGGCAGCACGGGCGCCTCGAACATGCGGTGGTCTTCGACCCCCTCCGGGACGAAGCCTTCGTCGCCTCCCGGGGCTACGGCGCCCAGCTCAACGGCAAGCGCCTCCGGGTCACCCGGCTCCCGAGCCTTGACGGCGCCATCATCGGTACGGGCATCCCCTACCGGCAAAAAGCGGCGCACCTTCAGCCCTACCTTGGCATGGTCGGGGCCGTCACACAGGACGCCGCGGATCTTCGTCGCGCCGGTTCCGCGGCGCTCGATCTCGCCTACGTCGCCGCGGGGCGCTTCGATGGCTACTGGGAACTGGGCCTCAAGCCCTGGGATATCGCCGCCGGCGCCTTGCTGGTCACGGAAGCCGGAGGCCTGGTAGGCGATCTGTCCGGCGGCAACCAATTCTTGCAACAGGGGCACATCGTTTGCGGCGCCCCGAAGGTCTTTAAGGGCCTGCTGCAGAAGATCGCGCCCCACGTCACG
>JAUILI010000048.1 GCA_030433075.1 Gammaproteobacteria bacterium
CCACCTCCGTGGCGCCCGCGGCGAGGAAGGCTTCCATGTGCCGGTCATCCCGGCTGCGGACCAGGATGGGGACGGTGGGATTCAGCTCCCGGGCGCTCGTGAGGGCCCGAAGCGCCCCCTGCCAATCATCGATGCACACCACCACAAGGCTCGCGCTCTCGAGCCCCAGGCCCCGCTGAAGTTCAGCCCGGGCCGCATCCCCAAAGCGGATGGGCACCCCGGCCAGGGTGGCTTCATTGACCCGCGCCGGATCCGAATCCAGGGCGCCATAGGGCACCCCCGTTTCCTCGAGCATGCGCCCAATCACCTGCCCTACCCGGCCATAGCCCAGGATGAGCACGCGCCCACGGGCCGCGGGAAGGGGCTCGTTGAGGGTGGCCAGGGGAACGGTCTCCCCGGCGCCCAGGATGCGATCGGTCACGACGCCGCTTCCCCGCACCAGGGCCGGAGTGAGCACCATGCTCACCAGGGTCACGGCGACCATGAAGGCCTGCACGTCGGCCGGGACCAGCCCGTAGCTGGCCGCTAGCGCCAGCAGGGCAAAGGCGAACTCGCCCCCCTGCGCCAGGACCACGGCGGTGCGCACCGCATCCCGGGGCTTCTCCCCAAGAACCCGGGCGATCAGCGCAATGAGCACGAACTTCACGAGCACCAGCAAAAGGCCAAAGGCGAGAATCCGAGGCCAGTATTCCGCGAGCAGGGGCAGGTTCAGCATCATGCCCACGCTTACGAGGAACACCCCCAACAGCAGATCCCGGAAGGGACGAATATCCGCTTCCAGCTGATGGCGATAGCGGCTTTCCCCGAGCATCATGCCCCCCACAAAGCCTCCCAGGGCCATGGACATGTGCAGCGCGTGGGTCAGCCAAGCGGCGCCGAGCACCACCGCCAGGGCGCTCAGCACAAAAAGCTCCTCAGAGCGAGACCGGGCGATCTCATGAAACAGGGGCGGCAGCACATAGCGCCCCACCGCCATGAGGCCTACGAAAAGGGCCACGCCCTTCCCCGCCGCCAGGGCCACGGAGAGCCCAAGCCCGGCAGCCCCGTCCGTCGCGAGGGCCGGCACAAGGATGAGAAAGAGCACGGCGGCCAGATCCTGAAACAGCAGGATTCCCAGGGCCGTTTGCCCGTGGCGCTGCTGCAGCTGCCCGGTGACGGCCAGCTCCCGGGACACAAGCGCCGTGGAGGACAGGGCCAGGCCGCCGCCAATGACGATGGCGAGGCCTAGCTCCAGCCCCGCATAGGCCAGCGTGCCCGCGAACAGCGTCGTGGTGAGCAGCACCTGCGTCGACCCCAACCCAAAGACCGCACGGCGCATAGACAGCATGCGCGGCAGGGAGAACTCGAGCCCCAGGGTAAAGAGCAGCAGCACCACCCCAAGCTCCGCGAGCAGCGCAAGATCCTCCGGGTTTTTCACCCACCCTAGGCCCGTGGGCCCCACGAGGGCCCCGGCAAAGAAATAGCCGAGGGTCGCGGGAAGCTTCAGGGGGCGGCACAGGGCCACCATGGCCAGGGAGACCAGGAAGATCACCAGCAGTTCGGAGAACAGATCAGTCATGGAGGTGGGCTTCGCTGAGAGAAAGACCGGAATTCGCCGTGAGGCGCCCCACGGCCCGGGCCGAGGGAAAGCCGGCGTCCTGAAGGGCCTGCAGGCAGGCCTTAGCCTGGGAGGCGGGCACGGCGGCGAGAAGGCCGCCGCAGGTTTGGGGGTCGCAGAGCAGGCGCACCCGGGGATCAGCGAGGTCCGCATTCTTCCCTTCCGCCACCGAGAGGGGCGCGGCATTCGCCTCCGCTAGCTGAGCCCCCTCCCCCGCAGCCAAAAGCGGCAGTACGCCGTCGAGGGCCACCGGCGCGGCAGGATCCAGGGTGAGGCCCAGGCCGCTGGCCTTGGCAAGCTCGAGCGCATGGCCCAGAAGTCCAAAGCCCGTGACGTCCGTCAGGGCCCGCACCCCGTGGGCGCGGAGGACGGGCAAGGCCGGCGCGGAAGGTTCGAGCATCAAGGCCAGAGCCGCCTGGCGAACCGTGCTCGATGCCGTTCCCTTGGCCGAAGCCGCCAGCGCCACCCCCACCCCAAGGGCTTTGGTCAATATCAGCACATCCCCCGCGTGGGCGCCGCCCTTGAGCAGCGGTGCCGAACCGGGTGCTTCCGCCCCGAGCACGGTAAGGGCCAGCTCCGCCCGAGGCCCCTCGAGGGAGTGGCCACCGGCAAGCTCACAGCCTGCGGCAGCCAGGGTGGCTTCCGCCCCAGCCATAAGCTGCCCAAGATCTCGCGCCATCAGCCGATCGCTGGCCACGGGCACCGTTGCCAAGGCCCAGCCTTGCCGGGGCTCAAGCCCCAGGGCGTAGAGATCACTCAGCGCATGCTGGGCGGCCAATCGCCCGCCCAGGTAAAGGTCGTCCACAGGCAGGGGGAAGCCATCGATGCTTTGCCACAGCCCCGGTGCCCCCGCCACAGGCGTGGCGTCCTCCACGGGCTTTGCCTCCCCCGGAAGCGCCGCAAGGCCCGCCCGGAGCGTGTCCGGACCGAGCTTGCTGCCGCAGCCTTCACAACGCATGAGAGCAACGCCGCGCCCTTCGCCCGTCCCTGCAACGAGGGAAGGCGCAGCCTCCGCCTCGGCCATCGGCGGCAAGCGGAAGCGCGCCATAAAGCGCTCATCGATCGCCAGCTTCAGGCGCCACAGGGGCCGCCCTACCCAGGCCGGGAGCCAGGGATGGGCCGCCAGGGACCGTCCATCCCCCAGATTCAGCAAATAGAGGGCTCGGCGCTGCGGTTTAAAGGGCCGCAGAGGTTGGCCCGCGATAAACGCTTTGAGATTTTCCGTGAGCACCGGGCCCGCGCGCACCGCATAGACCCCGGACTTCGGGCGCGGCGCATGGGTGAGGGCCGCCACGTCGCCGGCTGCAAACACCTCGGGATGGGACCGGCTCTGCAGAGTCTCCCCCACGGCCAGGAAGCCCGCGTCATCAAGGGCAAGGCCCGAACGGGCAAGCCACGCCGGGGGCGCCGCCTGCGTTGCCCACAGTACGAGGGCGGCCGGTAAGGCTTCCCCGGAGGCCAGACGCAGCGTTGGACCATCCTCCACCGCCGCTACGCGAGCCTCAAAACGCACGACGATACCTGCGGCCGAGAGTGCCTTTAGCGCTTTGCGCCCAACGCGCGCTGGCAACGCTGGAAGAATGCTCGCCCCCGCGGTGAGCAGCTCCAGAGCAATGGCCGGACCGAGGCGCGCCCGCAGGGCAAGGGCCAGCTCGACCCCCGCAGCCCCGCCCCCAACCACCCGAATGGGCTGCCCTGCCGCCAGAGTGTCGCGCTGGGCCTCGAGGGCCGCCGTCAGTCGCGGGAGAAAGGTTGAAATGGGCTTCGTGGGCAATACCTTGCCCCGCGCCCCAGGCACCTCATCCAAGGCTGGGGTAATGCCGCTATCCACGGAGAGCACGTCGTAGCTAAGCGGTGGCCGATCAGCAAAGTGCAGCTGGCGCTGCGCCGCATCGACTCCCGTCACCTCCGCTTCAATCAGGCGAACGCCCCCTGCACGCGCCAGGGGGCCGAGATCGATATGCATGGCCTCCCAGGACAAAGCGCCAGCGACGTGGGCCGGCAACATCCCTGAATAAGGCGCAAGGACTTCCCGGGTGACAAGGGTAACGCGGACCCCGGGCCAGGGGGCCATGGCCAGGGATCGAAGCACGGCCACGTGGGCATGCCCGCCGCCAAAAAGCAGGAGATCAAGTTCCGGCGGGGGCTGGAGCGAATGCACGGCGTTTTCCCTGACCTGACCCAGCATGGGCAGGCCGCCAAGGCTAGCGCGAAACGCCTAGGGCTGCAGCTTTCCTCGCGGGCGGCCGCAGCGTGACCCTAGTCCTCGTCGTCGAAATCGAGATCGAGGTAATCCAGGGAAGCGTTCATGGCCCGGGCTTCGGAGCGCTCCTCAAGAGCGCGGCGAATGGCCAGCTGGCGCGCAGGTGCCGAGAGCCCGTCCATGTAGGACTCGTCCTCGTCCCCGCCGTCCGTATCGTCGTCTAAATCGTCTTCAAGCATGGCATCAAAGTCATCATCGTCATCGACAGTGGACACGACAAAAACTCCTCACGCGAACACAACATCAAGGGCTGCGAAAGCGTCGGTCTACCGCGGAAAGCGCCGTGTAAAGCCCTTTCCAAGCCGGCTTCGGCGCCCTTTTATTCCCGAAGGTTTTTTTCTGTCAAGCAAATTTTTCATGACGCTTTTTCGCGGGAAAAACTGCTTAAAAATGAAGGCTTAGGAGGGATAGGGCTTGAGGCGCGGGGCGCGCCTCGGGGGTCTTTTGCACGCTTTGGAAAATTGCCCCTAGGGAGCTTGCGGCGCTGCAGGGGCACTCGGCGCCGCCGGGGCCGACGGGGCGGTTGGCGCCGCCGGGGGCAGGCCGGCATGGGTGCGCAGGTACCCGACCCGCTTCTCCGAGAGGCCCCAGGTACTTGCTCCGGCGATCACCGCCTCCGGCGCCACGCCCCGATTCAGCTGGTGGCGGCCCCAGACCTCTGCCGCGCGCTGCCCGGACTTGCAGTGGAGATAGACCTGCTCCGGCCCGTAGGCATCGAGCAGCACCCCCACATTGCGCACCACCGCTGGGCTCGCCGCCCCGCGCACGGGAAGGTTCACATACACAAAGCCTAGGCGCGCCGCGGCCTCGCTTTCCCCCTGGGTCCCCTCCTCCGGATGGCGGAGATCCACGATCACCCGCACCCCCTGATCGCGCAGGGTGATGAGATCAAGCTCCCCCTCCACGGGGCCCCCGAGGGCCGGCCCCCCGACGAGGAAACCCTCAGCCCCGCCTTCGGCCTGGGCCCAGGCGATCATCGGGCACACCACGCAGAGCGCGGCGAGCAAAAGCGTTATGGCGTGGTGATTCATGGTGGATGCCCCTCGCTGCAGTGGCTCACAGCACGACGAAAACCCACGATACGCGCACTGAGCGGCTGATGCCAAGGCAGAAAAGGGTCATCGCCCTTTCCCCGGATGCGCCCTTTCGGGCCAAATTTTGTGTAGACACTTGGGCATAATTGAAGTGGGTATTGGCGGACAACGCGGGGGGCAGGCCGAGCTCTAAGTGGCAATTTCTACCCCGGTGAGCCAAGGAATTGGCAGCAAAGTGGGTTTTCAGAGCCGCCACTTTCGCGTTCATGTAGATACACAGAACATGCTCTAGCTGAGCGCCAGGCCGCGCCAATGCTGGCCCGGTGACCACCCCAAGCCCTGCTGATGTAGATACCTAGAATTTCGCCCAACGGGGCTTCCCCGGGCGCCGCCCTAAAGGGGTGGAGCCGCGCAACCGGGCCGAGGCGTCCCGAGGAACCAAAAAAAAACGCGGCAAGCGCCGCGTTTTAGGGTGTTGGTGGAGCTAGGCGGGATCGAACCGCCGACCTCCTGCATGCCATGCAGGCGCTCTCCCAGCTGAGCTATAGCCCCAGATGCCGTGTCCCCGAAGCCGGTTCCAAGCAGCAAGGCGGCGCAGTTTATGGACGCCTTTGGAGGGTGTCAACTCTCTGCCGTGCTCTCCTCGTCTGCGCTGCCCTGACCCAGTTCGGCATAGCGCTTTTCAAGCCGCTTAGCGGCCTTTTTCGACACCCCACCGAGGGCCTCGAGCCCATCCCGAAGCCGAGCCCGAGCAAGGTCTGGCCCCAGAAATACAAGGGAATCGTAAAGCGGCAGGGAGACGGCCTGCCCCGAGAGGGCGACGAACAGCGGCGCCAGCAGCACCCGGATCTTCAGATCCAGCTCCGCCGCCAGGGCTTCCACCGTGGCCACAAGCTGGGGACGGGTCCAATCTCCTAGGGCCTCGAGGCGCCAAAGAGTGAACTGGAGCACCTCCAGGAGCGCCTCCCCTTCCAGGGCGAGGCCTTCAAAGTCTTCGGCAGCCAGCGTGCGCCGGGCCCCCAGGAGGTAGCCCACCATGGGCGCCAGGTCGCACAGGCGCTCGGTCCGGGGCTTAATGAGGGGCACCAGGGGCATGAGCGCATCCCGGTTCAGACCCCAGGCCATGACGCGATCGGCGAAGGCCTCATCGGAGAGGCCCCGCAGCCACTGGCCGTTCAACCACGCCAGCTTTTCCTGATCGAAGACCGGTGCCCCCAGGGTGATGCGCTCCAGGGAGAAGGCCTTGATAAAGGCCTCCACGTCGAAAATCTCCTGCCCCTCGGGCATGGAATGGCCCATGAGCCCCAGGAAGTTCACCAGCGCCTCGGGCAGATAGCCCATGCGCCGGTAGTAGTTAATTCCCGTGGGATTCTTCCGCTTCGACAGCTTGCTCCGATCCGGGTTTCGCAGCAGGGGCAGATGGGCGAGCACCGGGGCTTCCCAGCCGAAATAGTCATAGAGCAAGCGATGCTTCGGCGCAGAGTTGATCCACTCTTCCCCGCGAATCACGTGGGTAATCGCCATGTGGTGATCGTCCACCACGTTTGCCAGGTGGTAGGTGGGCATACCGTCGCTCTTCACCAGCACCTGCATATCGATCTGGGACCAGGCGATTTCGATGGGGCCCCGGAACAGATCGTCGATGACGCAGGCGCCCTCTTCCGGAATCTTCATGCGGATCACATGGGATTCCCCGGCCTGGATGCGCGCTGCGGCCTCTTCCTGGGAAAGGCTTAGGCAGTGGCCGTCGTAGCGCGGCGTTTCCTTCGCAAGCTGCTGGGCCCGGCGGACCTCATCGAGGCGCTCCGCGGTGCAAAAGCAGGGAAAGGCATGGCCATCGGCCACCAGTTGCTTCGCCGCGGCCTGGTAAAGATCGCCCCGCTCGCTTTGCCGATAGGGCCCGTGCGGGCCGCCGACCTCCGGGCCCTCATCCCAGTTGAGCCCCAGCCAGCGGAAGGCATCGAGAATTGCCGCTTCGCTCTCTGCCGTGGAACGGGCCTGATCGGTATCTTCGATGCGCAGCACGAACTGGCCGCCCTGGCTTCGCGCAAAGGCCATGTTGAAAAGGGCAACGTAGGCGGTGCCGACGTGGGGATCCCCCGTGGGGCTCGGCGCAACGCGGGTACGGACGGTCATGGGCACTCCCAGGTAAGGCGCTTTCAGAAGCCGCGCATGATAGCGCGGCTCCGCCGTCCTTTCCCTAGAAACCCACGCCCTAGGCGGCAGCCTCCTTGGTCGCCGGGGCCTCCGTCGAAGCCTCCGCTGGGGCCTCCGGGGGCAGAAGCTTGGCGTTAAAGGCAATGGACACCCGCTCCTCCTCCGTTTCGTTGGGATAGACCCAGTGGAGCAGGTAGGCCGGGAAAAGATAGAGCTCTCCCGGCTGGCCCCGGAGGGTGCGGCTGGCCTGGAAGGCCTTCACCCGCAGGCCCTTGTAATCGTGGAGCTCGGGACGCGGGTCGAGGAACTCGAGCATGCCCCCGTTGCGCCCCTTGGGTTCGGGCTGGGCCACGTAGTACACGCCAGCCCAATGGCAGTCCGGATGGGTATGGGGGGCATTGAAGCCCCCCTGGGGATTGATATTCATCCAGCCTTCGACGGAAAAGCGCGGCTTCGGGCCATCGCCCTTGGCGCTGAGCTTATCCATGGCCGCTTCCAGGGCCACGTCCACCCACTGGCGCAGCGTATAGATCGCAGGGACGTCCTCTTCAAAGATATCGCCCTCCGAATGCCAACCGTTGCGGTTGGAGCGCTGGATGCCCTGGGAATCGTCGCGGAGGGCGTCACCTAGAGCGAGGAGGTCTCGGTTGAGGGCCGCGCTTTCCGGCACCGTGAAGTGCAGCAGCGGGGACGCAAAGAGGAGTTCAATGTTGCGGAGCGTAAGGGGCATAGCAATCCTTCCCTGGATCTAGCCAAAGCACCGAGCCCCTGCGGTGCCCCCGCCCCTAGGGAATCGGGGGGATCACCGGCAGCACGACGTGGGAGGGCCGAGCCGCGTCCAAATACAGCGTTTGCTGCGCGACCCGGGACGCCACCCCCTCGCCAAAGGGCTCGCCCGTATTTAAGTTCCGCGCCAGCCGCGGAAAGTTACTACTCGTAATGTCGAGGCGGAGCCGCTCCCCGGGGGCTAACCGGTAGCTCGTGGCCCACAGGTCGAGCTCAAGGCGCACCGGTTCCCCCGGCGTGAGCAGCACTTCCCGCTCATAGCCCTCCCGGAAGCGCGTCCGAAGCACGCCATCGACCAGGTTCATAACCCGGTTATCGGCCTTAATCACGGAAAGCTTAGCCATAAAATCGGTATCCGGTCCGTCCGTGGCCACGTGGAGCACGGCGCGGATCGGCCCCGTGATCTCGAGAGGGGCTTCAAGCGCCGCAGTCTCAAAGCGAAGAATATCCGCGCGCCCGTCGAGGGGCCGCTGATCAAAGGACCCCCGAAGCTCCGGGCGCATGATGTTGCCCCCGAGGGTGGGCACGGGATCCTGAGGATCATAGGTGTAGGACTTCGGCGCCTCCCCTGCCCCGGGCTTCTCCGGGCTTAGGGCGCCGTCGCCATGGAGGTAATAGGGTGTGTAGACGGTCCGGGCCAGCGGCCACTCCGTCTCCTCCCGCCAGCGGTTTTCCCCCATCACAAAGAGCTTCACCGGCGCGCCGGCCGGCGCCGGACCCTCCTTGAGCCAGTGATCGAAAAACTCGAGCTGGAGGGCCTCCGCATCGATGAGCGCTTCCGGGCCGAAATCTTCCTCGCCGGTCACGGTCTTCGCATTCCACCCATGGGGCCAGGGACCGATGACCAGGCGCTGCCCCGCCCGGGCCTCCGCCGTCGCCGCCTCCCGCTTCATGGTGCCGTAGCTGCCCAGGGTGCTGCGGAGGAAGACGTCGTACCAGCCGCCGATGTTTAGGGCGGGAACAGCCATTTCCGGGGCCCGAGCCTCGAGGTTTAGGGGCTTCCAGTAATCATCGTAGGTGGGATGGGCCAGCCAATCGCGAAAGTGCGGGACGTCAAAGCCCAGACTGCGATCGAGGGTACGCAGGGGCAAATGGTCGATGGCGGAGATCCAGTCGATGGGAAAGCTCATATTGGTGCGGCTGCCCACGAGCCCAATGCCCCAGCTGGCCCGGGAGAGCAAGGAAAAGGCACCCCCGGGATAGGCCACATCCCGATAGTAGTTCCCCGGGCTCATGGCCGGAGCAATCGCCTTTAGCGCCGGATGCTGGCCCAGGGCCGCCAGCCACTGCACGGACGCGAGGTAGGAGGTGCCAAACATCCCCACCTTGCCGTTGGACCAGGCCTCCCCTTCGATCCAGCTTAAGGTGTCGTAGCCGTCATTGATCTCCTGGAAGTAGGGATACCACTGCCCTTCCGAGTCGTAGCGTCCCCGCGCGTTCTGGAACACGAAGGCATAGCCATTTTCCGTGGCCCAGCGCGCGTAGCGCTGGCGACCCGGAGCCGAGCCATTGCCGTAGATATCCCGCACCAGAAGGGTCGGAAAGGGCCCGGGGCCAGAGGGAAGATAGACATCGGTGGCCAGGCGCACCTCATCGCGCATGGGCACCATTTGGTGATAGCGCACGGTGCCGAAGGGCTCCGCGGCCGCCGCCGCTGAGGCCCCCGCCGCGAGCGCGCACAGCACCGTCACCGCCCCCAGTAGCCTCCCAAGGCTCCACCGCGCGCTCTGCTGACGACCGACCATGCCCGTCTCCCTTAGGTCAAATGAGGCGCTCAAATTCCCACGGGGCCTTGGTCCCGCGCAAGGGCGAGGCTTTGCTAAACTGCCGCTGTCAACGCTAGCGAGATCTGCCGTGCAGCCCTGGCCCACCCTCTCCGTCGCCCCCATGCTCGATTGGACCGACCGGCACTGCCGGTATCTCCATCGCCTCTTTGGGGCCCATACCCAGCTCACCACGGAGATGGTGCACGGCAATGCCATCGTGAAAGGCGATCGGGATCGCCACCTCGCCTTCTCCCCAGAGGAACACCCCGTGGCCCTCCAGCTCGGGGGCAACGAACCGGAACTGCTGGCCGAAGCCACCCGCATTGGGGCCGACTACGGCTATGACGAGATCAATTTGAACGTCGGTTGCCCCAGCGATCGGGTGCAGGCTGGAGCCTTCGGGGCCTGCCTCATGGCCGAGCCGGATACGGTGGCCCGCTGCGTGGCCGCCATGGCCCGGGCCACGGACCGCCCGGTCACCGTGAAGTGCCGCCTGGGCATCACCCGCCCGGCGCGCGGCGACGCCCCAGCCCTCGATCTTGATACGGATGAACACCTACACCGTTTCGTCGGCGCCCTGGTGGACGCCGGCGTTGCCGGGGTGATCGTGCATGCGCGAAAGGCCATCCTCGGCGGCCTCTCCCCCAAGGAAAATCGCACCGTGCCCCCGCTGCAGTACGAGCGGGTGTTCGCCCTGAAGCAGGCCTTCCCTACCCTACCGATCAGCCTAAACGGGGGGCTGACGAGCCTCGCCGAGGTACAAGCGGTCCTCCCCCACTGCGACGGCGTGATGATCGGCCGGGCCGCGTACCACGATCCCTGCCTCCTCGGGACGCTGCATGAGGCCCTGCTGACTCCGGAGACCCCCGCGCCCTCCCTCGCCGCGGTGCTTGAAGCCTATGGCGCCTACGCCGAGGCCCAATTCACCCAGGGCGTCCCCCTGGGAACGCTCACCCGCTCCCTCCTCGGCCTAGTGCAGGGCCGCCCCGGGGCGCGGCGCTTCCGCCGCCTCCTCTCGGAAGGCGCGCGGCAGGAAGGCGCCAAGCCCGCCCTGCTGACGGAGGCCCTCTCCCTTTTGAAGGACGCTGCCTGATGGCCTTGCTCGCTTCGTTAAAACGCTGGCTAAACCCCGAAGTGACGGACGCGGAGCAGCCCGACCCCGTGCTCGCCGCCAGCGCCGCCCTCATGGCGGAGATCATGCGCGCCGATGGCACCTATGATCCTCAGGAGCGGGAAGCCCTCATGAACCTCCTCATGGTCCAAAGCGGCTGCTCCGCGGAAGTGGGCCAAGCGCTCATGGCAGAGGCAGAAGCCGCCGTGGAAGAGGCTCACGATCTCTTCCAGTTCACCTCCCTCATCAACGCCCATTGCGACGCCGAGGCTCGGGTCGCCATCGTGGAACAGCTGTGGAAGGTCGCCTTCGCCGACGGCAACCTCGATCAGCATGAGCAGCACCTGATTAAGCGCATCGCCGATTTGCTCTACGTCCGCCACAGCGACGTCATTACCAGTAAGCGGCGCGCCCGAGCGGCGGTGCTCGGCGCCTAAGCCAAGGGGCCGTCGCCGCCGCCATCGTTCTGTCATATATATGGCCTAGCGTATATGTGTGATTAAAACCTAGGCACCCCCATGGCCATGACGCCCACCGCCACGCTCCAATGCCTCGCCGAGCCCACCCGGCTTCGCGCCCTACTGCTGCTCCAGCACCAGGGAGAACTGTGCGTGTGCGATCTCCAGGCGGCCCTAGGCGAAAGCCAGCCCAAAATCTCTCGGCACCTCCGGAGCCTCCGGGATGGCGGCCTGGTGCAGGATGAACGCCGAGGCCGCTGGGTTTACTACGCTCTGGCCCCGGGGCGCCCACCCTGGCTTCAAAACCTCCTCACGGAGCTTTCCCAAGCCCACCCGGACATCCTTCAGGCAGACCTGAAACGCCTCGGATCTCCCCAAGCCTGCGAGCCCTAGCGATGACCACCCCGCCCCTGAAGGTCCTTGTGCTCTGCACCCACAACCGGTGCCGGAGCATTCTCTTTGAAGCCATTGCCCGAGCCGAGGCAGGGCCCGAGGTTAGCGTGCGCAGCGCCGGGAGCGAACCGGCAGGGGAGGTGCACCCGGCAACCCTGGAGGCGCTGACCCGCGCGGGGATCTCTACGGAAGGACTGCGCAGCGAAGGCTGGGATTCCTACGAGGCTTGGGATCCGGAGGTGGTGATTACCGTGTGCGACCGCGCAGCGCAGGAGCCCTGCCCTCTATGGCTTGGCCCGGCCCAGCGCCTGCACTGGGGGCTGCCGGACCCGTCCCTCCTGGAAGGCACGGAGCAAAGGGAAGCCTTTGCTGAAGTGATTGCGGCCATTCGCGCGCGCCTGCCCGACCTGGCCGCCCTCGCTGCCACCCATACCCGACGCTAAGGAGCCTGCCATGGGACGCTTTGAACGCTATCTCTCCCTTTGGGTCGGCCTCGCCATCGTCGCTGGCGTGCTCCTCGGTACCGTGTTTCCCGCAGTCTTTCAGGCCCTGGCGGCCCTAGAGATCGCCCAGGTGAACTTGGTGGTCGCAGCCCTCATCTGGGCCATGATCTACCCCATGATGGTGCAGGTGGACCTGCGCGCAGCCGCCCAGGTGCGGCGCCAGCCCCAGGGGCTCCTGCTCACGCTGGTGGTGAACTGGCTTATCAAGCCCTTCACCATGGCCGCCCTGGGGGTGCTGTTCTTTCGAGGGCTCTTTGCGAGCTTTGTCACAGCGGAGGAGGCCTCGGAGATCATCGCCGGCATGATTCTCCTTGGCGTTGCCCCCTGCACCGCCATGGTGTTTGTCTGGAGCCAGCTCACCAAGGGCGACCCCAATTACACCCTGGTGCAGGTCTCCCTGAACGATCTCATCATGGTGCTGGTCTTCGCCCCCCTCACGGCTTTCCTTTTGGGGGTGAGCGAAATCGTGGTGCCCTGGTCCACCCTACTCCTCGCCGTGGTGCTCTACGTGGTGCTACCCCTCGGCGCCGGGGCCTGGACCCGCCGTCGCTTTGAAGGCCGCGGCACCCTCGAAGCCCTCGACGCCTTTACGGCGCGGCTCAAACCCTTCGGCATGGCGGGCCTGGTGCTGACCGTGGTGCTGCTCTTTGGCTTTCAGGCTCAAACCATCCTCGCGAAACCCCTGCTGATCGGCCTGATCGCGATCCCCCTGCTCCTCCAGACCTACGGCATCTTTGCCCTAGCCTATGGCGTAGCCCAGCGCCTAGGCCTTCCCCACCGCATCGCGGCGCCGGCGTGCATGATTGGGACGTCAAACTTTTTTGAGCTGGCCGTCGCCGTGGCCATCGCCCTCTTTGGCCTCCATTCCGGGGCTGCCTTGGCGACGGTGGTGGGGGTTCTGGTGGAGGTGCCGGTGATGCTATCCCTCGTGGCCTTCGCCAATCGCACCCGGCACTGGTTTCCTGCTTAAGAAACGGCGGAGATCGGCGGGGCTTGCTCGAGGGTGGTGACGAGATCCTGAAAGCGCGACCGATTGTCGTCGTTTAACGCCATGAGCGTCCGGTGCGCATCCAGCACCCGTTGCCGGGCATCCTCTTCGCAGCACTCCATGAGGGGACGCTCTCCGAGCTGGCTGGGGCACTCTAGGGGCTCATCAACCAAGTTGAAGATGTCGTCAAAGCCCATGGTCTCGAGGATGCGGGTGATATCCCCGCGAGTGGACACCAGCGTCGGCACGGCGCCATAGCGCCGCTTCGTCTCCAGGGACAGGCGCGCCAGAAGCCCGAGCGCCGTGCTGTCGATGCCATCGGTCTCCGATAGATCCACCAGCGCCGAGCAGAAGTTCTTTTGATCCAGCACTTCCCGCAGGCAGGTATCCATGGTGACGCAAAGGTTCACCCGCACGTCGCCCACAAATTTCAGGAGATACACGCCCTTGTGTTCCCCAAGGAGGATGCGTCCTTGCGTCATGAAAGCTCCTGAGCGTCGGGCCCCGCGGCCCCCTGGGACAGCAGTAAGCAGGCCACGTCGTCCGGGAGCGCGTCCGCGCCCTCCGGGGCCAGCAGAGACCATAGCGTTGGCAGCTGGCCCTCGGCCGCTGCGGCAAGGGCATCGAGCTGATCATCCTTCCCCGAAAGCGTTGCCCCGGACAGCACGTCCAGCACGCCATCGGAGAAGAGCGCCAGGGAGAAAGCTTCCGGAAGGGTCTTCTCGAGCACCTGAAAGCTCGGCGCTTCAAAGAGCCCGAGGGGCTTACCCTTAAGCGAGAGGCGCTCCACCCCGCCTTCCGTCACCAGCCGCGGCTCGGGGAAGTGGCCCGCATTGGCGCAGCGCAGCACCCCCTGACCGAAATCGAGGATGCCGAGGAACAGAGTGACATGGCGCTGGAGATGGCTATCGAGGAGCTCTTGATTGAGCCAGCTCAGAATATCGTCGGGATGCTCAAGCATGTGGGGCCGGTATTCCCGGCGCAGGCGATTGGAGAACTGCTTGAGCAATACGGTGACGAAGGCCGAGGGCGCCCCATGGCCCGACACATCGGCCAGGTAGAACAGCACGTGCTGGTCCGTGATGGGGAAGTAGTCGACGTAATCGCCGGAAAGATAGAGGGACGGCAGGATCTTATGGGCAAAGGTGACGCCACCAATGGCCGTGGGCGTCTCCGGCAGCATGCCCTCCTGCAGCTGGCGCCCCGCGGCTTGGTCGCGGTGCAGCGCCTCCAGGGCCCGCCGAAGCTCACCATTCGCCGTCTCTAGCTCGCCCTTCACCCGCTCGTTCTCATCGCGCAGGCGGAAGCGCTCGAGGGCGCAGGACACGGCGTGATGAACCCCCGCCGCATCACCCAGGGGCCGGGCTAGGAAATCGGCGGCCCCCTGCCCCATGGCCCGCCCGAGCGTACTGTCCTGGGCGTCGCCCGTGAGCACCACCACGGGCAGCTCCGGACGCTCCCGGCGAAGGCGCGTCAAAAGCCCCTCCCCGTGTTCGTCCGTCAGGCCAAGATCACAGAGCACAAGATCGGCGCTGCAGCGGGCAAGCTCGGAAAGCCCTGCCGCCGAAGAGGCCGCACAGCACACCTGAAATCCATCGTTTTGGAGCGTGGCTTCGAGCCAGGCGCGCTCGTCTTCCGGTTGATCGATGACGAGCACGCGCGCCTTCACCGTTGCCGCTCCACAACCGTGGGGCAACAGGAAGAGAAGAGGGAGGACCGGAATGAGGCAGTGTGTGGGGAGTGCCGCATGACCCTTGCTTGCCCCGGAAACGCTGGGGCTGATGACCAATTTCAGGCGAACGCTACTCCCCTCGAAAGTGTTACGCAAGCGTTTCGAGAGCGCGGTCCGATGGCTGGTTCAGACGGTTAGAGCTCAGGAAGGTGTCGAGGAAGGTCCATACTATCGTGAAGAATCCTGAGCACCTCCAGGGACCCGGGATTGAGGGCCCGAAAAACGAGGAAGTGACGCCCTTTCCGACCGCCACGGGCCACCGAGAGCAAGCTGATGCCAGGTCCCAAATCTCTACGCTGCCTTGCCCCCCACACGCCCGGACCGAATTCCAAGGCTACGAGGGCTGATATGAGCGTTTCTCGGTAGACCCCAACCTGCTCCTTGCCAAATTGCTCTCCGGTCCAATGAAGGATCCTTTGAAAATCCCGCTCGGCCTGCTGGGAAAGGACAACTTCCCACCGAAGACTCATCCCTCATCAACCGCCTCGGGACTCAATCGCTCCAAGTAGGCGCGGAGGTCCCCCGGTTGCCTAAAAGCCTTGAACCGTCCTTGCTCAATATCCGAGATCCCAAGCTGTACCGCAGCGCGCAGCGCCTCGAGCCGATAAGTGTCTTCTGCTTCCTTTTGTTCGACTAACCGAAGGCCTTCTCGCAGCACTTCGCTCGCATTTTGGTAGCGACCGCTCTTAACTAGGGCATCAACCAAAGAGGATTGGTGGTCCGTCAGCACAACGTTTTTGGTGGGCATAGACTTCGCCTCAGAGGGAGCTGATTGGCATAATATGCCAATGCCCGCCTGAGCCCTCAACCCTCCCCGAGGCGCGCGCTGGCCTCCGCGGCTTCGAAACGCGCCTTCAGGCGCTTGGCGGAGATCGGCGCGACCGTGCCCAGCTTCTGGGCCGTGAGGGAAACGCGGTATTCCTCGAGCCACCACCGGAGCTCTGCGGCCGCAGCAGCCCCACCCGCGCCCAGGGCCGCGAGGGCGACGCGCCGCTCCTCCCACTGGGCCAGCTCCATGATCAGGGCGCGATCCTTGTCCACCCGCCCCTGGAGCTGCTCAAGCCGAAGGGTTGCGGCCGTCAGGTAGCGGGCAAGCCCACCCAGCCAGGCCCCCGGGGTGCGCGCAAGGAAATCCGGTGGCAGCAAGGCACCCATCCATTGGCGCACCTCATCGGTGGCATCGCGGAAGCTCGCCGTTTTCTCTGCCTGATCCAGCGCCAAGCGCAGGCCCTGCGCAGCCTTAAGAATCGCGAGGGCTTCCTGCTCCAGGGCTTGGAGCGCGGGGCCAAGGCGGGAAGTGCCTTCGCTCAAGCAGCGGCGGAAGGCCGCTTCATCCCGGGGCACGGGGCGCCCCTCTAGCTCGTGGGCCGCCGCCAGGGCGCAATCTCCCAGCTGCTGAAACAGGTTCTCCGGCGGGCCCAGGGGCGTGTAAAGCAGGCCTAGTGAGTTGCGCTCTGGTAGCTGCTTCAGCCGCTGGCGCAGCGCGCTCCGCTGGCGCAGGGCGAGAAGGCGCAGCACCCCCTGGCGGTGGGCCGCCTCCGCCTCCTCCCGCGCTGTAAAGAGGCGCTGCGCGACCTTATCCCCCTCATCTACGAGGGCGGGGAAGGCCTGAAGCCCGTTGCTCAGGGTCGTTTGTGCAAGCACCTCCCCGAAAACCCAGTCATCAGCGCCGGCGGTTTCAAAAGGCGTCGCGGCAGCCACGGCCTCGGCAAGGGTTTCCCGATCCCCATAGCGCCGCTGAAGGGGCGCCAGGGCGCGATCCGCCCCCAGCACCTTGCCCGCCTCGTCCAGCACTTCCAGGCGCATACACAGATGGGGCGGAATACCCTCCCGTTGCCAGGCATCGGCGGGCACGGTGACGCCAAACTGCTGCTCCAAAAGCGCCGTGAGGGCAGCCAGCAGGCTCCCCTGACGATAGCGCTCGGGCGCAAGGAGCGCCGGCAGGAGGCTTTGCACCTTATCGGGCACCGGGGCCAGCTGGCGTCGCACGCCCTTGGGCAGGGCTCGGAGCAAGGCCACGCAGCGCGCTTCCAGAAAGCCCGGCACCAGCCAATCGAGGGCCTCCTGACGCAGCTGGGGAAGGGCCAGGCGCGGCACCCGCACCGTCACCCCGTCATCCCCCTGTCCCGGGGAGAAGCTGTAGGCCAGCTCAAGTTCGAGAGGCCCGAGGGCGAGCGTGCCCGGAAAGTCCTGATCGGCCTGGGCATCGGGATCGGCCTGGAGTAGATCTTCCCGAGCAAAGAAGAGCAGGCGTTTTTGGGCGCCCTCCGCTTTCCGGCGCCAGTGCTCAAAGCTCCGGGCGTCCACCACTCCCGCGTCGATGCGGGCGTCGTACCAGGCCACCATGGCCGCCTCGGAAACGAGCAGATCCCGGCGTCGCTCCCGAGCCTCCAGCTCCCGAAGTTCTTCCACGAGGGCGAGGTTATGAGCGAGGAAGGGTCGGCGGGTTTCGAGCCCCCCACGAACCAAGCCCTCGAGAAGAAAAATTTGCCGAGCCCCCTCGGGATCGATGGGGGCATAGGGCACGAAGCGGTTTTCCACCACAGGAAGGCCGTAGAGCGTCGCCCGCTCCCGTACCACCACCCGGCCCTGCTTCCGACGCCAGTGGGGCTCCTCGTGGCGCCGGCGCAGCAGATGGGCCGCAGCGCCTTCGATCCACCGGGGATCGATGGCCGCCACGGTGCGGGCATAGACCCGGGAGGTCTCTACGATCTCCGCCGCCATCACCCAGGGGGGATCGCTGCCAAAGACGCCGGAACCGGGGAAGATATGGAAGCGCAGGCCCCGGGCCCCGAGGTAGTCCTTGCGCTCCGTGCGCAACCCCAGCTGCCCCAGAAGCCCTGGGAGCAGCGCCTGGTGGATCCGTTCCGGGGCGGCGTCCTCACCACCGAGGCGCCAGCCCAGGCTCTGCACGGCGAGGCGAAGCTGGCGATGGAGCGCCCGCCACTCCCGCACCCGCAAGTACGACAGAAAATTGCGCTGCAGCGTCTTGCGAAAGGCGGAGGCGGACAGCGCTTCCCGCTGCGCCTCCAGCCAGCGCCAGAGGGCCAACAAGGTGAGAAAATCGGAGCGCTTATCCCGCCACTGGGCGTGGGCCTGGTCCGCAGCCTGCTGCTTATCCGGGGGTCGGTCCCGTACGTCCGGCTGGGCCAGCCCCGTAACAATAGCGAGCACGGGCTCGAGCACGCCCCCCTGCTCCGCTGCCACGAGCATGCGCCCAAGCTGGGGATCCACGGGGAGCTTCGCCAGGGCCCGGCCCACGGGGGTCAGGCGTCCGAGCTCATCGAGGGCCTGGAGCTCCTGCAGCAGGCGCCGACCGTCAGACAGGGCCTTCGGCTCCGGGGGCTCCAGGAACGGAAAAGCTTCCGGGTCCCCTAGGTCCAGCTCCTTCATGCGGAGCACCACGGAGGCCAGGTTCGTGCGGCGAATCTCCGGATCGGTAAACGCAGGGCGCGCTTCGAAGTCTGCTTCCTCGAAGAGGCGGAAGCACACCCCGGGCGCTAGCCGCCCGCAGCGGCCGGCGCGCTGGGCGGCGCTGGCCTGGGAAATGGGCTCCACGGGCAGGCGCTGAAGCTTCGAGCGATAGCTATAGCGGGAAATACGCGCCAGCCCGCTATCGATGACATAGCCGATGCGCGGCACGGTAAGGGAGGTTTCCGCGACGTTCGTGGACAGCACGATGCGCCGCGCCCCTCCGGGGTTAAAGACCCGCTGCTGATCCGCGTTCGAGAGCCGGGCGTAGAGGGGCAGTACCTCTGCGCCTCGAAAGGGTTGAGCGTCCCGAAGCACCTTCGCCGCATCCCGGATATCCCGCTCCCCGGGCAAAAACACAAGCACGTCCCGAGCATAGGGGGGCTGCGCCTCCCCCTTGCGCTCCAGGCGATCAATCGCCTCCAGCGCGGCAAGAAGCCCCTGCTCCACGCCCCCCTCCCCCTCCGGGGGTAGATAGGCCACGGAGACCGGGAAGGTCCGTCCCGAAACTTCGACGATGGGGGCTGGCACAGGCTCGCCGTCTTCGCCAGGCTGGGCGAAGTGCGCCGCGAAGCGCTCCAGATCGATGGTGGCCGAGGTGATGATGAGCTTGAGGTCCGGGCGCCGGGGGAGCAGACGCGCGAGATACCCCAGCAGGAAGTCGATATTGAGGCTGCGCTCGTGGGCCTCGTCAATGATGAGGCAATCGTAGGCGCGAAGCTCCGGGTCCCGCTGCGTTTCCGCCAGGAGGATCCCGTCGGTCATGAGCTTGATGCGCGTATTTTCGCTCATGACGTCGTCAAAGCGCGTTTGGAACCCCACCGTTTCCCCGAG
>JAUILI010000049.1 GCA_030433075.1 Gammaproteobacteria bacterium
ATGCAGCTTTCGCCCCAGCCCTTGTGGCAGCACTCCAGGGCCTGGCGCATGACCTCGACATTGCCGATGCACTCAAAGCTGTAGTCCACCCCACCCCCGGTCATGGCGACGATCTCGGCCACCACGTCGTCGACCTCCGTGGGGTTCAGAAAGTCGGTCATGCCAAATTGCGTCGCCAGGGGCACCTTGGAAGGGTTGGTGTCGATGCCGATGATGCGGGAGGCGCCCACCAGGCGAGCCCCCTGA
This sequence comes from Gammaproteobacteria bacterium, assembly GCA_030433075.1. Taxonomy (GTDB): domain Bacteria; phylum Pseudomonadota; class Gammaproteobacteria; order Pseudomonadales; family Azotimanducaceae; genus Salivita. The sequence continues at coordinate 247 of JAUILI010000049.1, forward strand.
ATCACGTTAAGGCCGATGCCGCCGAGGCCGAAGACCGCCACCGTCGCCCCCGCTTCCACCTTCATGGTGAAGGCCACGGCGCCCACGCCCGTGGTCACGCCACAGCCGATGTAGCAAATCTTGTCGAAGGGCGCATCGGGACGCACCTTCGCCACGGCAATCTCCGGCAACACGGTGTAATTAGAGAAGGTCGAGCAGCCCATGTAGTGAAGGATGGGCTTGCCATCGAGGCTAAAGCGACTCGTGTGATCGGGCATGAGCCCCTGGCCCTGGGTCTCCCGGATCGCCTGGCACAGATTCGTTTTCGGATGCAGGCAGAACTCGCAGCTTCGGCACTCCGGCGTATAGAGGGGAATGACGTGATCCCCCGGGGCCACGCTCGTTACGCCCGGGCCCACCTCGACCACGACGCCGGCGCCTTCATGACCCAGGATCGCCGGGAAGGCCCCCTCGGGATCGTCGCCGGACAGGGTAAAGGCGTCTGTATGACACACCCCCGTGGCCTTCAGTTCGATGAGCACTTCCCCGGCCTTCGGCCCCTCCAGATCCACATCCACCACTTCCAGGGGTTTGCCGGCCTGAAAGGCCACTGCCGCACGGGTTTTCATCGCGTACTCCTTAAGGCTTGGGCTGAACGAGGCCTAGGCGTCCCAGGGTTCAGCTTGATAGAAGTATTGGGGAAGCACCGTATGCTCTTCCCACTCGTAGTGAAAGGTCGGCGTCGCCGAGCCCGAGATGGGCGGCACTAGCCAGCTCCAGCGCCCCGCCACCTGGCGCCCCGCGGCCTGCTCCTGCTCGGCAAACTGCATGAAATCCGCGGTAGCCGCGTGATGATCCACCAGCTTTACGCCGGCGCGCTCGAAGGAATGGAGCACGGCGATATTGAGCTCGAGGAGTGCTCGGTCCTGCCATAGGGTCCTCGGCCGGTGGGTCGGCAGGCCCAGGCGCTGGGCAAGGCGAGGCAGCAAATTATAGCGATAGGGGTCGGAGAGATTACGCGCGCCGATCTCCGTGCCCATGTACCAGCCATTAAAGGGCGCCGCGGTGTAGTTTAGGCCCCCCAGGGACAACTTCACCTCGGAAACCGCGGGCAGGGCATACCATTTCAGCCCCAGCTCGGCGAACCAGGGGTACTCCGGATGTTCGAGAGGCACTTCGAGCACCAGCTCCCGGGGAATCTCGTAGAGGGCCGGCGGTGCTCCTGGCATTTCGAGGATTAGGGGCAAAAGGTCAAAGGCTGTTTTCGGCGTTGGCGGCGCCCAACCACGCTTCAACGCCTCCGCCGTCATCCGCTCGTTGGCCGGATCCCCAAGGAGGGACCCATCGCTTTGCCGGTAGCCGGCATAGCGCAGCAGCTGGCTATTCCAAACCCGCGGCCCCCGTGATTCCCCAGGTTGCTGGGGACGAAAGGCCGTCATCACGGCGCGAAGCTGCCCCCCCTGGGTGGCCAGGGTGATATGGCGCTTTAGGGCCTCGAACATGCCGTCCGTGTCCGTGACGTGACGCGCATCTTCGAGGTGAAGACCATTCCAGAACAGCCGCCCCACGCAGCGCGCCGAATTCCGCCAGGCCAGGCGGGCCCCGAAGAGCAACTCGTCAAAGGTGTGCTCGTAGGTCCCGGTCTGCTCGATGGCCTGAGCCACTCGAGCCCAGCGCGCGGGGAAGGCGTCTTCGGCGCCGAGCTCCTGATAGCACTGGCGCAGGAAGCTCTCGGCCTGCACGGCCAGGCTGTCATTCACGGTGACCAGGCCTAACGCCGGCTGAGCCGCATCGGGACAGGGCCCTTGATCCGGCGCCCCCGCGCTTCCAGGCCACTGGTATTTGAAGCCATCGGGGATGGGGCAAGCGGGCCCCAGGGCCTGCTCAGGCCGCGCGCCCTGGGGGGTGAATACCTCAAGGAAGCGCCGTGCCTCGGGGACCTGCGAGGCCTCCAGGGTTGGCGCCAGGGCGTGATCAAAGCCCTCGGGGCCGCAAACAAACACAAAGGGCTCGGGGATCGGCTCGAGGAACGCCGCGAAATCGGCCCCCTGGGGCCGGCCCCGGTCCCTCGTTTCCCAGAGGGTCAGGGAGAGATTGAGCCCTTGGGCTTGCAAGGCCCTCAGGCGCTCAAGGCCCGCCAGCTCCGTGGCGCTTCTTCCGCAGTAGAAGACGTGCAAAGGACGGCGCGGATCGCGCTGCGCGAAGGTTTCCGCCAGCGCCAGGGCGGGCGTCACCCCAATGCCCGCCACAAAGGCCGCTACGGGGCGATGCGCATCTTGGTCCGGCAGGCAGGCCTCACCGCTGGGCGGACCCAGGCGCAGCAGATCCCCGACCTCGAGCTGACGTCGGGCCCAGGTTGAGAACAGTCCCTGGGGCTCCTGCTTCACCAGCAGGGTCAGGCGCTGCCGATCTTCGGCGCTCGAAGCCAGGGTGTAGGGGCGCTCAATCCAGTCCTCCCCCACCAGACCCTGCACCACCACATGCTGTCCCGGCTGAAAGGCCGGAAACTCAGCCGCCTCCCCGGCCTCGGCGAAGGGTGCCAAGGTAATGGCCACCACATCCTCGGCAGGGTAAGACAATGCCTCGCAACGGACGGGGCGCCACTGATCAGACCCCGCGAGGGCCGCCAGCCGCGGCTTGCAGCCACCGCACACAGCGCTGGCTCCCGTGCGCTGAACCAGGGCCTCGAGGGACGTCGCCCCCGCGGCCTGAGCGGCCCGTAGCCGACCTCGGGTAGTCCCTGTGCAAGGGCAGAGCACCTCCGCATCATCCCCTAGCGCCTCATTCTTTAGCAGCTGGAGCGTTCCCTTGCGCTCAAAGAGCGCCCGCTGCCAGGGGGCTACGGGGGTGCCATCGAGCAGCGCCGAGAGCACCGCCATGCTGTCAACGGATTCATGAAAGAGGGCCGCGGACACCAGCCGATCGCCGGCAAAGCTTAGGGTGGAAACGAGTCCCTCGGTCTCAAAGACACTCTCCGAATCGGCCACGAGGCCCTGGCCCTGGGCCACCAGCGCCGGGGAACGCAGGGCCCGGGTCACCACCACTTCCTGGCCGTCGGGTAATTGGTAGAGGTGGGTCAGCGCCGGCGCCCCGTCGAGTTCGCCTCCATAGCGCACCACAAAGCCTCGCTGAGGCGTGGCCGATGCGCCCTGAAACTCCGCCAGCGTGGCTTCCAGCGCCCCTTCCCCCCCAAAGCGAGCCAGTAAGGCCTCCCGCTCGATGCGAAGGACCGCTACGGGGCTTTCTGCGCGAGCGCTGACTTCCGCCGGCCCTAGGCCTGGCCCCGCGAGGGCGCCAAAGCCTGTGCCCTCCCCCAAGGTCAGAAGACGCCGAGGAGACGACCCAGAGGCTTCGTAAAGGCCCACCTCGCCGCGCTCGACGAGGTAGAACGCATCATCCTCCGCCTGCGCGGAGAAGATCAGCGCCCCCGCCTCAAAGGTCTGGACCCTTCCTAGGGCGAAAGCTTCCACCCCCAGCGCTTCCCCCAGGGCGCTGAAGGCACTGAGCACGGCCCGGGTTTGCTCAACACCGAGCGCCGTAAACGCCGCGGCTAGGGAGGCAAACTCGGGGAGGGCAAAAAGCGCATCCGCGGGCACGGCCAGGAGCGTGACCTCCGTTAGGGCACGCACGCTTGCATTACGCCGCCCCCGGCGCCCCTCCCGCAGGGCCTGCTCCCCCACCACGGCCCCCGGCTCCAGGCGGGCCAGGACCCGGTCATCGCCATCTCGGGTGCGGCGAAAGACCTGCAGGCTTCCCGTCTGAAGCAGGTAAACGGCGCCGGCCTGGTCCCCTTCGGAAAAGAGCAGGGCGCCAGGCTTTAAGCTCTGGGCCTCGGCGGCAGTCTGAAGCTGGGCCAGGGAGGCATCACTTAAGGTGGAAAACGCTGGTGCGCGGCGTAGGGCATCGACAACCACGAAGGGCTCCTTAGCTAGGGCGTCGCAATCCAGGGGACCGGGAGGGCGAAGCCCCGGGCCTTAAGCACGGCGCGGAGCGCCGGGACATCGTCGGTCATGATGCCATCGGCGCCTGCCAGCGCCAGCCTTTCCATGGCGGAAAGGTCGTTAATGGTCCAATACTGCACCGCTTGCCCCAGGGCCTGCGCGCGCCGGATGAACCCCGGAGCGCTGAGATCCAAAGGCCCTGCTTGGAGGGGAATCTGGAGCACGGCCACGGGAGCGGGATCGAAAGCGCCTCCGGCGAGGCCCAAGGCCGGCAGTAACATTACCCGAGCAATTTCCCCCGAGGCCCCCGAGGTGAGCACGGCCCCGCCGCTGGCCTCCCGAAAGGCCGCTAACGTTTCCCCATGGAACGAACCAACGATCACCCGATCCGCAAGGTCGAAGCGTCGAAGGGCCTCGGCGAGGCTCTTGGCGGCAAGCGCACCGTCGGCCCCAGGGTTCTTCAGCTCAATGACGAAACGCAGGGGCGAGGGCGCGAAATGCTCGAGCACGTCCGCCAAGATCGGAATGGGCTCGGGGGCATGACCTTCCCCCGCCGGGCCTTGGAAATGGGCGGCGGCATTCAGCGTCTTAAGCGCGGTCACGGGCAGGCTGCGAACGAGGCCCGTGCCATCGGTGGTGCGATCCACGGTCAAATCGTGCATGAGGACCAGCTGATCATCGGCGCTGAGCTGCACATCAAATTCGAGGACGTCGACCCCGGTGGCAGCGGCCCGGGTGAGGGCCGCAAGCGTATTAGCAGGCGCGTGGCGGAGTCCGCCCCCGTGGGCAATGATCAGCGGACGCTCCTGGGCGCCCCGGCGCCAGGCGCCCGCCTCAACCGTCTCCGGCGCCCCCAGCCCCTGCAAGCCCCAGGCGAGGCCAGCGAGCACCAGAAGCAGCAGCCAACGCCGCCGACGGCGGGCGCGAAGGGCGGAGGCGGGCTCAAGGCTCACTGGAAGCTCGCGATGGCGTCCAAGGGCTTTTTGGTGAGGGCGTAGCGCGGCACGGTTGCCCCTTCCGCGGGATGCCCCACCACCAGCAACACAAAGGGGCGCTCGCTGCTGGGGCGCCCAAGCACCTGGTTTAGAAACTTCATGGGATTCGGCGTATGGGTAAGCGTTGCGAGGCCGGCGCTATGGAGCGCCTGAATCAGAAAGCCCGTGGCGAGGCCCACGGACTCCTTCACGTAGTAGTTTTTCCGCGGATCCCCGGCTTCATCGGGACTTTGCAGCTGAGCAAAAACCGCAATGAGCCAGGGCGCAGTTTCGAGGAAGGGCTTATCCGCGTCCGTGCCCAGCTTTTCGAGATCTCGCAGCCAGCGCTCGCCTCCGCGGCCCTCGTAGAAGGCGCGCTCCTCAGCCTCCGCTGCTTCCCGGATCTGACGCTTGAGTTCGGGGCTGCTGACGCAGGCAAAGTGCCAGGGCTGATGATTGGCTCCACTCGGGGCCGTGCCCGCCGCCAGCAGGCACTGCTCAATGACGGCCCGGGGCACGGGCCGATCCGAAAACGCCCGGAGCGAACGCCGAGTGGCCAGAGCCTGGTAAGCCGCCTCTGCGCGCGCGAGAAGCGTCTCGTCGTCCACGGGCTCGTAGCCCGTCAGCGGCACTGCTTCGTAGGCTGAATCCACCCCGCTCTCCTTACCCCCGCGTGCGCCCGGGAACCGCCCCTAGAACAGGGGCGGCACGGCCGGGGCTTCCTCCGGCGCATAGTAGGGCCGGCTTCCGCTGATCGTTACCCGACGCAGCACACGCCGATGGGGGTAGTAGTCGCTGGCCGCGTAGTGCTGCACGGCGCGGTTGTCCCAAAAGGCCAATGCGCCTTCCGTCCAGGGGAAGCGGCAGATGTACTCCGGCCGATGGTGCTGCTGAAGCAGCTTAGCCACGAGCGCTCGGGAGACCTCGTCGCCAAGGGGCGCGCCCGTAGCCGCGTCGGCCAGGGAATCGTGCCGAAGGAACGCACTATTAAAGAAGAGCGCCGTCTTCCCCGTTTCCGGGTGGGTGCGCAGCAAGGGGTGCTGAACCCCAAAGGGAATCGTGTCCTTAAGCTCCGCAACCAAGTCCTCCCCGAAGGCCTTCGCTCCGCGATCGAGGAACAGGCGGTAGTCATTGGTACCCACCACTCCCTCGAGCTTCTCCGCGATTTCCTGGGGCAGGCCGAGGTAGGCCGCATGGCTATCGGAGAACAGCGTATCCCCGCCATAGGGCGGCAAGTGCACGCACTGAGCAACGGAGCCTAAGGAGGGACGTTCCATCCAAGTGACGTCCGTATGCCAATTATTCTCCGTTCCCGGGAAGTCCTGGTCGTGAATGATCTGCGCCACGTAGGGGTTCTTCCCCGGCGTGCTAAAGGGGAAGGCGTCGAGATTGCCAAAGCGCTTGGCAAAGGCGACCTGCTCGTCTTCCGTCAGATGCTGATCGCGGAAGAAGATGGCCTTCCGCTCGAGAAGCACCTGGCGTAGGAAGGCGTAAAAGGCGTCGTCATCATGTTCGCGCAGCGTCACGCCGTGGATGACGGTCCCGATGGTCAGCCCGAGGTGCTCAAAGTGGGCGCCGAACTCGGTGCCCAGGGCCTCGGTTGCATCGGACAGGGGCTGGTTCCCCATGCGGGCATACTCCCGGGCCACGCCCAGGGGCACCCGGTTATGCCGGGGAAAGCGCTCGTCTTCCGTTTTCGGGAAAATGCCCGCCGCGCGGGCGGCGCTCCGCGCCGAGGACATGCGGCTCGCGAGATCAATAGCGCTTTCGTTGTAGGCGGCCTGGGCCGTATCGGATAGTGCACCGGTGGTCATGAAGGTCTCCCCCTTTTTGCCGGCCCCGTACGCTGCGGGGCGCGATCGATTTTGTGCCTCAAGAGTAGCAGGTCAGCGCGCCCTAGGGACGCTGATCGGGATAGCGCCCATAGCCCGTCTCCCGGGGAAAGCGAAACACCTGGTTGTCCTCCGCGTAGCGGTCCCAAAAGGCGACGAGGGCCGCTAAGCGCGCAGGCTCCCGGCGGGATAGATCGGTCTGCTCCCCCGGGTCCGTGGGCAGGTGATACAGCTGCCAGTGATCGGTAGAGAAATCCCAAAGGGCCTTCCAGGGGCCGTCCCAAACGGCGCGATTCCCGTAGATTTCCAGCGCAAAGGGCGCGCCCCGATCTTCCGAAGTGAGGCGTTCGGCAGTCAGCGGAACGCCGTCTAAATCCCCCGTCGACGCCCCGGCCCAGGCCAAGAGGGACGGCAGCACGTCCGTCACCGCCACCAGGGCGCCGCTGGCGAGGCCTTCCGGAAGCACCCCGGGGTAGCGGAGCAGCGCTGGGGTCCGCGTCCCCCCTTCGGAAAGAAAGCTCTTGTAGCGATTGAGGGGCCCGGCGCTGACATGGCCCCAACCCCGCCCCAGGCTGACATAGGACCCCGGCCCGCCCATGGCATCAAAGGAGAGATCAAAGGTCCTGGGCACCCAGGTGGCATTGTCGGCGATGCCCATAACGTCATTGCCCTCGGGCCCGTTGTCCGAGAGGAAGAGCACCACCGTGTTGTCGTCCTCGCCGGAGGCCTCCAGGGCCGCGAAAAGCCGACCCAGCTCCGCGTCCATATGCGCGATGAGGGCCGCATAAATCTCCATACGCCGCGCCTCCTCGCGCCGCGATGCTTCCGGGAGGTCCTCCCAGGCGCCAAGCGCCTTGGGGAAGTTCGGAGCGGACGCCAAGGCGGGAAAGCGCTGCGCCAGCCGTGCGAGTCGCGCCGCCCGGGTCGCGGCCCAGCCTGTGTCGTAGACCCCGGCGAAGCGATCGCGCCAGGCCTCCGGCGCCTGCAGGGGCCAGTGCGGGGCGGTCAGGGACAGCTGCAACAGGAAGGGGGCATCCTGACCCTGAGCCCGCTCCAAATAGGCCAGGGCCTTATCGACGTAAAACGTGGACGAGAAGAAGTCTTCGGGCAGGGCCCCAACCGGCTCCCCATCTTCCCAATAGCTGAGCGCTTCATCGGCGGAGAGCGTCCCTACGGCATCGGCGAAATGGCTACCGCCCCCCTGCTCCAAATAAAAGCTGTGATCAAAGCCCTGGGCCGGGGGATGGGCGGAGGCATCGCTACCGAGATGCCACTTCCCCACAAAATAGGTTTGATAGCCGAGGTCCCGAAGGCGCTTCGGAAGCAAGGCAAGCCCCTCCGGGAAGGCACCCCGGTAACCGGGCCGCGCCGCAAGCTCGGGCATGCGCCGCACCGCGGCAGGATTGGCCCCATAGCCCACGGCGTGGTTATCCCGCCCGGAAAGGAGCATGGCGCGGGAGGGGGTGCAGGAGGCATTGGCATGGAAATTCATGAGCTGCACCCCCTCGGCGCCGAGGCGATCGAGGTGGGGCGTGGGAATCTCACTCCCGTAAAGCCCCAAATCGGTGAAGCCTAGATCGTCGGCGACGATGAGCACCACGTTGGGCGGCATGCTCGCCCCCGCGGCATTGGCCAGCAGCAGCAACAGACAGGCAAGGCGTTTTAGCACCGCGTTCTCCCTTTCCCCGGAACCCTGGACGATCATGGGGGCTTCGGCCATCCTTCAGCAAGGACAGCGCGAAGACGCTGCGCAGACGCCACGGGGACCACATGGGGCATGGGGGCTGGACTCGGCTAGGGCCGGGCTTACTGTTTGCGGGCGCGGCCATCGGCACCTCCCACCTGGTGCAGGCCACCCGCGCCGGAGCACTTTACGGGCTTGGGCTCCTTCTCTTCATCCTCCTAGCGAATGCCCTGAAGTACCCGAGCTTTCGCGCGGGCCCCGCCTACGCCGCGGCCACCGGGCATTCGCTCCTCACCGGATATCAAAAGCAGGGCCCCTGGGCCCTCGCGCTCATTGTCCTTACCCAGTTCCCGGTGCAAGTCATCATTTTGGCGGCCTCGGCGCTCACCTGCGCGGGCCTTTTGGGCGCCCTGGGCCTGAAAACGCCCCTCGCGCCTCCTGCCCTTGGCGCCGTGCTTCTCGTGCTCGCCTGGCTTCTGGTGCGTGCCGGCGGCCTTCGGGGCCTCATTCAACTTAGCCGGCTCTTCGTGGCCACCCTGACGGTCACCACGCTCCTGGCCACGGCCCTGGTGCTCCCCGACGTCTCCTGGAGCGCCGAGGCGCTGGCCTTCCCGCCCCTCTCCACCGGTTTGCTGCTGTTTTTGGTCGCGCTCCTAGGCCTCATGCCCTCGGCCCTGGATCTTTCCATCCTTCACTCCCTATGGGCCGTCGCCGACCGCCATGCCGAAAAGGAAGGGGCGGCCCCAGAGCAGCGCCTGGCCCAGGCCCTCGCCGACTTTAAGGTGGGCTATATCGGCTCCGCCGTCCTTGCGGGGTGCTTTGTCATCATGGGTGCGGGGGTGATGCACAGCGAAGCCATCGCGCCCGAACCCTCCGCCGTGGGCTTCGCCGAGCAGGTGATCGGGCTCTATGCCGCGTCCCTCGGCGACGGCGCCGCAGCCCTGGTGGCGGTGGCGGCGCTCGGGGTGATGTTCACGACCTTGCTCACCATCATCGACGGCTTCCCCCGGGTGCACAGTGCAGCGCTCGTGCTCTTTCAGCGCGGAGAAGAAGGGCCAGGGCCTGTGGCCACCGTGGGTGCGGTGCTCGTGGCCCTCGCCACGGGCCTCCTCCTGACCCTGCTCCAGCACTTTCTGACCTTCATCGATTTCATGACCACGGCCGCCTTCCTCGTGGGGCCGCTAATCGCGGTTTTGAACCATCGCGTGCTCAGCGCGGAGGAAATGCCCGCGGCCCTTCGACCGAGCGCCGCGCTCCGCGCCTGGAGCCTTGCCAACTGCCTGGCATTGACCGTTCTTGCTGGGCTTTACCTTCTGAATCGCCTAGGAGCGATGCCATGATCCTCACCCCCGACGCCATCGAAAGCTGGGCTCAAAAGCTCGACGAAGCGGAGCAGTCCCGACACACCATTTCTCAGCTCTCCGCCAGCGCCGAGGGGCTCACGGTCGCCGACAGCTATGCGGTGCAGCGCGCCTGGGTGGACCGTAAGGTGGCCCGGGGCCGGCGCGTCATTGGCCATAAAATTGGCCTTACCTCCCGCGCGATGCAGCTGGCTTCGGGCATCGATGAGCCCGATTTCGGCATCCTCCTCGACGACATGCTGCACTACGGCGGCGCCCGCCTCGCCGCAGACGCCTTCCTCACGCCGCGCCTTGAGGTGGAGCTGGCCTTCTATCTCAAGGCCCCACTTCAGGGCCCGGGCGTTACCCTGTTTGACGTGCTCTCAGCCACGGCCTGGGTCGCCCCGGCCCTCGAGCTCATCGATGCGCGCATCGAGCTCGCGGACCCGGAAAGCGGGCGTCGACGCACGGTCATCGACACCATCGCGGACAACGCGGCGAACGCCGCGCTGATCGTGGGCGGCCAGGTCAAGGCGCCGGAGGCTATCGACCTGCCCCGGGTCGCCGCAACGCTTCACCGCAACGAGGTGGTCGAGGCCTCGGGGGTGGCCGCGGCGGTGCTGGGCCATCCCGCCTTGGGCATTGTCTGGCTGGCCAATCGCCTCGCGGAGCACGGTGAGGGCCTCGCCGCGGGAGAAATCGTGCTCTGCGGTTCCTTCACCGCCCCCGTGGCCGCACGGCCCGGGGATAGCTTCTTCGCCGACTACGGCGAACTCGGCACCATCGCCGTCCACTTCAGCTAGGAGCAGGCCCATGAGCGCTTTCCAAGAACGCCTCGCCGCCGGGGAAGGCATGGTGGGCCTTTGGCTGGCCCTCGCCGACCCCTTCGGCGCAGAGATTGTCGCGAGCGCCGGCTACGACTGGCTGCTGATTGACGCGGAACACGGCCCGAACGATCTGCGCTCCGTGCTGAGCCAGCTTCAGGCCCTTGCGGCTTACAACAGCCAGCCCTTTGTGCGCCTTCCCCACGGGGATGCGGCGCTCATCAAGCGCTACCTAGACATTGGCGCGGACCACCTCTTGATTCCCATGGTCGACTCCCGCGCCCAGGCCGAAGCCCTCGTAGCGGCAACGCGCTACCCCCCGGAGGGCATCCGCGGCGTTGGCGCAGGCCTCGCCCGAGCATCGCGCTGGGGCGCCAATCGCGAGTATTTGGCCGAAGCCAATAAGCGCGTGCAGCTGTGGATTCAGATTGAGTCCGTGCAGGCCCTTGAAGCCTTCGACGCCATCGCCCAAACCCCGGGCCTCGCGGGGGTATTTTTTGGCCCTGCAGATATCACCGCCTCCCTAGGACGGCTGGGTGCTGCGGATGATTCGGAAATGGAACAGCGGGTGCTGGACGCCATTGGCAAAGCCCGAGCCCTGGGGGTGCCCTCGGGGCTCATGACCGGGAGCGAACGCTTTCTGGGGGAGGCGCGGAAGGCCGGGGCGACGCTTCTGGGCGTCGGCGCCGACACCGCCTTACTGGCGGCGACCCTGCGCCGCCATGCGAAAGCCCTCAAGGGGACGCTGAAGTAGCGCGCCCCTAAAAGCCCCGGCCCTTTTCGAAGATCCGCATCGTTCCCGCCAGCGCATCCATCATGGGCACGGCGAGGCCCAGCTGCTTGGCGAGGGCCTGGGGGGTCCAGAGCAGGGCTTCAAGCTCCAGGGGGCGCCCCGCCTCCGCATCCTGCAGCATGGAGGTTTTAAAGGCGCCGAGGGCCAAGGTGACGTCGTGGCGATCCTCCGGACTATCCTCGATGGGACAGCCTAGGGCCCGGCCCAGCTCAGCGGCTTCATCCATGATGGCGGAGGCATAGGCGCGAAGATCGGGGTCGGACAGCAGCACGTCGCAGGTCACCCCGGTCAGCGCCGATAAGGGGTTCATGGTCATGTTCCCCCACAGCTTGTACCAGACTTCCTGGCGGAGGCTGGCCACGCTTTGCGGGCCCACCTTAAAGCCCGCCGCTTCAAACACTTCAACCACCGGTGCCAAGCGGGGTGCACCGCCGTCCACCACGGGACCCAGAAGCAGCCCGTTCCCCATCACATGGACGCCATGGCCCGGAGCCTGAAGAAAGGCGGAAGCATGCACCACGGAACCCAGCACCTGGTCGAGGGGCCAGGCGCGTTCGCAGACCGCGCCGGGGTCGATTCCCAGCATCGCGCCCCCCCGAAGCGGCGCCGGTGCTTCTGCGAGGAACCACCAGGGCACCCCGTTACATAGGGGCACGATGGTCGTATTTCCCGTAATGGCCGGCGAAAGCTGCGCCGCCAGGGTCGGCAAGGCCTGGCTCTTCGGCGTCAGCAGCAAAAGATCGACCGGGCCCAAGGCCTTCGGATCGTCCGTGGCAAAGACCGCTGTGGCGCTCTGCTGCCCCTCAAAGGTCAGGCGAAGCCCATCGCGCTGCAGTGCCTCAAGGGTCGCCCCCCGAGCGAAGCACCGGACCTCGTGACCGGCGGCGAGCAACCGCCCCGTCAGCCATAAACCGATCGCACCCAGCCCCGCGACCGCGATCTTCATGCCGGCCCCTCCTGGGAGCGGCGCTTTGCCCGCGCCCGCTGAAGCGCCTCACGCAAAGCTTCGGGCACCCGGGCATCGTTACCCAGGGCGACGCGCCGCGCCTCCTCCGAATCCTGCGGCGCATGGCCCGCCTCGGCTCGCGGTGCGGGTCGCCCCGTCACCGTTACGGTGAGCGTTCCAAGCTGGGAAATGCTCAGGCTGACCTCGTCGCCGGGGGCAACGGAGCGGGAATGGCAAGGCGTTCCGGTCAGCACAAGATCCCCCGGCATAAGGGTGATGTGCCGGGCCAGATCGGCAATGAGGTATTCGGGACCCCAAATCAGCTCTTCCCCAATCTGCGCATCCTGCACGCATTCGCCGTTCACGAAGGTTTGCAGGCGCGACGCCCGGGGATCGACGCCAGAGACAAGCCCCGGGCCCACGGGACAGAAGCCATCCATGCCCTTCACCCGCAGCATGGAGCCCGAATCCGTGTCGCGGAAATCGTGAAGCCCCAAATCAAGCACGGGGGTAAAGCCCGCAATGCACGACCAGGCTTCCTCGGGCGTCACATCCCGGGTGGGGCGCCCGATCACCGCGGCGAACTCCCCTTCATAGTTCAGGTACTGGCACCCCTCGGGACGCTCCACCACGGCCCCATGGGCCGCCAGCGCCGTCACCGGCTTCATGAAGTAGGTGGGATGGGCCGTGGGCTGGGGCACACCCCGGGACTCAAAGCCCCGGGAGCGATAGGTAAGATGAGGGCAGAAGATGCTCTGCGGGGTGCAAGGCGGCAACGCAGGCAAGGCATCGAGAGCCACCGCGGGCCCCCCGTCTAGGCGCAGCCGGTCCCCTTCCACCTCGCCCCACCGGGGCACGCCGTTATGAAGTACGCGCCGCCGCTCCCGTCGCGGTCCCGTCAGTACGCTCATGCTTCCCCCTCAAACCAAATATGAATGTTCCCCGTGCCCCGAGCGTTCTCGTACTCCGAGAGGCACTCCCCCCGCGCGGTACAGGCCGCGCCGCCCAGGGCCCCCACCATTTGTAGATAGTGGGCCCCGAGGGCTTCCCAAGGCAGGCGGCGGAAATCCTCGGCGAAGTCCCGTAGCAGATCTCCGTGACGCCCCGCCGAGAGCAGCGCAATGGCCTCCTGATCGCGAGCGCGGTGCTGGGCCGAGGACACGTTGTCCGGGTGGTAGATGCGCGGGTGCACCTGCTGCCAATCGATGGGGACAAACTCATGGCTAAGCGCTCCGGAAGCGAGGATCACCACCCGTTTCCCGGACCGGCGAATGGCCTCCCCGAGCACGGCCCCCATGGCCAGGAAGTGTTCGTTCTGCGCGTTCTGGCAGCAGCTTAAGGTCAGCACCTTCTCGCCCTTGCCGAGCGCATTCACCAAGTTCACGGTGCCGTAGTGTCGGGGAAGGGCCGGATGGTCCGCGCAGCGCGCCATGATGCCCCGCTCCTCGGCAACGGCTTCACAGAGCCGCGCCAGGGCCGGATCGCCGTCGTAGGCATAGGGGCGATCGGCTAAGTACCAGGGCATCTCGTCAGACACGTAGCTGCCCTCGTAATGCGCTCCCGCATCGATCAAGTGATAGCCCGTGGTAAACCAGTGCGTATCGATGATCACGAGCGTATCCGCGGCTACCCGGTCCAGGTGGCGCCGCAGTCGCCCATAACCTGCGATCAAATCCGAGTCCCGCCCGGCCCCCGCCTTCAGGCGGAAGTCTTCCTCCTGGGCCAGGCCCGGATGGTGCGAAACCAGAGCCGCGCCAACGATGCGACCTTCCGTCGCCGTCGCCTCAGTCATCAGCCGATCTCCTTAGCGGTGAGCGAAGCTGGGTTCGAAGGGGCCTTTGGGCACGATGATGTCCTTAACGTCCGAAAAGAACTCGAAGCTCCAGTCACCCCCTTCCCGACCCACCCCGGACTGGCGGCAGCCTCCAAAGGGAGCGTCCAGATCGCGGATCCCAAAGGAATTGACCCAGATGAAGCCCGTGCGAACGCGCTCAGCGACGCGCAGCGCATCGGCCTCGGGGCCGAAGCACACGCCCCCCAGGCCGTAAACCGTGTCATTGGCCAGAGCGATGGCCTCCGCCTCATCGGCGAAGGGCTGGGCCACCAGCACGGGGCCGAACACCTCTTCCTGCACGATGGGATCGGAGGCGGGAAGGCCCGTCAGCAAGGTAGGCTCGAAATACAGGGCCCCCACGCCGGAATGCCTTCCTCCCCAGCGGACCTCCGCGCCCCGCTCCACTGCCCCGTCCACATAGGCCTTTACCCGGGCCGCCTGACGCGGATGAATCAAGGGCCCCACCTCCGTAGCCGCTTCCCGAGGATCCCCCACGGTCAGCTGCGCGACGTAATGGCCCATGCGCTCGAGGAACGCCTCGAAAATCCCTTCGTGAATAAGCAGGCGCGTGCCCGCCAGGCAGACCTGCGTCGCATTGCGATACATCAGGGCACCGGTGCGCGCCGCCAGGTCGAGATCCGCGCCCGGGAGCACGATAAAGGGCGATTTCCCCCCGAGCTCCAAGCTACAGGGCACGAGCCGCCCCATGGCCGCAGCGCCGATGGCCCGCCCCGTGGCCGTGGAGCCGGTAAAGGAAATGCGGGCGAGCTCGGGGCGATCAATAAGCGCCGCGCCGGTCCCGGCTCCCGTGCCCTGCAGAAGGTTTAACACCCCCGGGGGAAGCCCCGCAGCCTCCGCAGCCTGGGCCACCAGCGCACTGGAGTAGGGGGCCCATTCCGGAGCCTTAAGGATGCAGGTATTCCCTGCCGCCAGCGCCGGCCCGAGCTTCCAGGTGCTGAGCATGAGCGGCGAGTTCCAGGGCGTAATGATGGCGCAGACCCCCGCGGGATCGTGGCGCACCAGATGGCGCGCCTGCGCCGTTTCCATCACCCGATCCTGGAGCGTCAGGGCCGCCTCGGCGAAGTGGCGAATATTCAGCTGGGCCCGAGGCACAATGCCGTGGCGCATGCGCGATTCGAGAATGCCCGCATCAAGAGCTTCCACAGTGGCAAAAGCATCGGCCCGGGCCCCAATTTCCTCGGCGAAGCGAAGGAGGTAGGGAAGCCGGCCCTCCGCCCCCAGCGCGGCCCAAGCCGGAAAGGCCGCCGCGGCGGCCTGCGCCGCAGCGCCGACCTCCTCCTCCGTAGCCTCCGCGATACGCCCCAGCGGTGCTTCGTCGATCGGCGAGAACACGTCCAATCCCGGCTGTCCGGGCACCCAGGCACCGTTGATAAAGTGCCCCGACCTAACCCCCCACTGTTCAAACATTGCTCTCTCTCTAAGGCGCCTTGCTAGCCCCAATCTACAACGAAACGCGCATCTTCGCCCAAGGCAGCCCGGCCCAAGGCAGCCCTAAGGCTCTAAATTTTCTTAAATTAATGACCCTACGCGCATTAATAAAAGCGCACTACAATAGTGCAACTGGTCCCGTGCGAGGGCGAGTATGGCCAACAACAATGCTGTGCCTCGGGCCCTAGCGGCGGGGGCTGCTATGGCCGCAACCTTGGTTTTTTGCGGCGTCGAACTGCTCTTCGCGCTCAACGCCTGGCTCGCAGGGGCCTCGGAAACGCAGGGTGCCTTTGCCTACCTTGCCCTGGGGACGCTAGAGCCCCTTCCCTACCCCCCTAGCTTGGTCATCCAGCGAAATCTGATGTGGCTCGCCCTCGCGTTTTTGGTTGGCCCCGATCGATGCACGAATGCTGGTCCTCCTGGGATGCTCGGCGATTTACATGATCGCCCTCATTGCGAAGGGTAATTTTCTCATTCCGGCCCTTGCGCAGCAGGTTCCTAGCCACGATCTTGCCTTCATCGACAGTGCCCTCAGTTGGCGAGCTCTCTTCGTCCTAGGCCTGGCGATCCTTGGGCTCTTCAGCTGGGCTCGAGACTGGCATTTCCGCACCGTGATGGCGGGCCTAGCATTCGTGTCCCTCGCCAACCTCGGCTTCGACATTCCCCTCTATCTCATGGCCACCGCGAGCAGCGCGCCAACGCTCTTTGCGCTGATGCTGCTCCTTCGCCTAAGCGTGGTGGGCCTTCTCTTTGACTTCGCACTGCGAGGGGCCGCGCCCGCCGAGGGGAAACCAGCATGACTAACGACCGCGACCTTCCCCCGTTATCCCGGGAGGAACTGGAGGCCCTGGGCGCCATTGCACAGCAAAGGGCGCCCAAGGCGTCCATCGCCCTCCGCTTTCTTCTCGGCACCTGGGCCCTAAGTCTTTTCATTGTCGCGACCTCCCTCCCAGCGCTGGCCCTAGGTGCCGCCCGAGTGCTGGGGCTTGAGGGTCTCATCGCAACCCTTGAAGGCATCGACACGCTAAGGGCCGGCACCTACCTCTTCGGCGACGCTCACGAGCTGCTCTGGCGAAGCCTTCTGGTCATCGTATTAGCCCTTGGCTTCGCCTTTACGCATTCCTTAAACCGAGGAACGCGGGAGACTGCTTTCCTCTTAACGGGCTACCTCACCGCAACCCTGGCCCTTGATTTGTTCGCCGTGGGCGCGAGCAGCCTCCCCCTGATCCCCCAAGCTGCCCTCTTCGCCGCCCTGGGAAAGCTTTCCCTCATCGGCATTCTGATGTTCTTTACGCGGCGCTACGAAGCCCTGTTCAACAGCACCCAGCGCCCCACGAAGCGCTGGCGCCTCCGAGCCCTTCTCCAGGCAGCCTGGGGAAGACGCCCCATCGACGAGCTGTTCCTCGGGCGCATGCATCTGACTTTGCTCATTGGCCTGTTTTACTTCTTTCGCCTGGGCTTCCCCGAGGCGAGCTTCTATGAGAACTCGGGCTTAGACCCCAACCGCACCGCGGGCATCACCACCGCGCGAGCCCTCTGGGTGCCGTTCTGGATCGGGCTGCTGTCCTTTTGCTGGCTTAAGCGGCGCTGGGAACGAGAGGCCTTTACGGCCTTCGCCCTGGTCACCACCCTCAATATGTTCTTTGATATTCCCTTCTTTTTTCTGGCTCAAAGCGCCAGCGTGCCCGCTGTTCTCTTTCCTGCACTTCTAGGCCGGAGCCTTGTGGTGCTCCTTGCCTGGAGCATGGTTCACAACGTGGGCCACCTACCCCTCGACCGGACCTTCTTCAGCCTCGCCTACCTTAGGCGGAGAAAGGTTATGAGCGCGGGGCGTTTGCTCGCTGGGGAACGCCAAGGATGACCGCCGAGGCCGACGCCGTGGGCCTGCAGTGCACCGGAGCAACGCGCCTCTTCCCAATTGTGGGAGACCCGCTTGACCATGTGCGGGCACCGAGCTGGTTTAGCGCCCATTTTCAAGAACGGGGCCTGGCCACGCTGTGCGTCCCCATGGCCGTCGCCCCACGAGATCTCGGCGCAGCCATGGCGGGACTCGGGGCTGCGAAAAACGTGGATGGGGTTTGTATCACCATGCCTCACAAGACCTGTGCCACGGCGTTCTGCAAAACCCTTTCCCCAACCTCGCAGCGGACCGGGATTGTCAGCGCGCTTCGCCGAAACCCCGACGGCAGCTGGCACGGCCATAGCACCGACGGAGAGGCTTTCCTAAAGGCGCTAACGGATCACGGCGCGACGATCGCGGGCGCCGACATTCTCCTCCTGGGCGCCGGTGGCGCTGGCAGCGCCATCGCCGTCGCCCTCCTCGAAGCGGGGGCTGCTCGCCTCGCGATTTTTGATACGGAGAAGGCCCGAACTCTGGACCTTATCCAGCGCCTAGCCGGACTGCCCGGGAGGGCCGAAGCCGTCGAAACGCCCGATCCGTCCGCGTTCCAGCTGCTCTGCAATGCGACGCCCCTAGGCCTCGAAGCCGATGATGAGCCCCCGCTAGCGCTAGAACTTCTTCACGCTGAGCTCTTTGTGGGCGACGTCATCGCCGGCGTAGGGGAAACGCCGCTAATAGCGGCAGCCCGGGCTCGAGGCTGTGGCACTGCAGACGGCGACGCCATGGTGCGGGCGGTGCTCGACATCATGAGCGATTTTCTATCCGAGGCGTGGCGTTCATAGGATGGTGGGCCCACCAATCACCGCATTTAGTATTTAGAGTATTGTTTTTTATATTCTATTTTGTTTTTTCCCGAGTTCGGTACCCACAAAATGCAGCACCGCCAGCATCCTGTGGAGACATGACCGCTCATCAGTTATGGGCAAGGAGGGGGGGGGCACCCCCAGCCGTACGAGCTAGTTTTCGGCTGGGTCCAGGACAAATTCGCGAGAGGCGATTTTCTGGCTAGCGCTCCCCACTGACCTTTCCCCCAATTTAGCGCCACTAGCTGGATGAGATTTCATAAACCTACCTTAGGCCGCTCGTGCCGCAAACTTCGCTGGTGGTAGGTAACCCCGGGTGCTGTGGGGTCGCACTTGGTTATAGTGCTCTCGCCACTGATCGATCCTTTCCTTGGCATGCTCCAGGGACCGGA
>JAUILI010000050.1 GCA_030433075.1 Gammaproteobacteria bacterium
GGTGTCGGAAGCGGCGCTCTATCGACACTTTGCCAGCAAGGCCCAGATGTTTGAGGGGCTCATCGCGTTCCTAGAGGAAACGGTGCTGGGCCGGGTGCCGACCATCAAGCAGGAGCTCGCGGAAGCGCCGGAGCGCTGCGGGGCCCTGCTCACCGTGCTGTTGTCCTTCTGCGCAAAGAACCCTGGCTTTGCCCGCCTACTCACGGGGGACGTGCTGGCGGGGGAAACGGAGCGTCTTCGGAAACGTATGGCCCAGCTGTTTGAACGGATCGAAACCCAGCTTCGGCAGTTTCTTCGCGACGGGGAGCTCGCTCAGGGCCAGGGTACCCGGCTCCCCGCGGCCCTCTGCGCCAATCTCATGCTGGCGGCGGCGGAAGGGCGCATCGCCCAGTTTGTTCGCAGCGGGTTTGATCACACACCCCTGGAAAACTGGCCCCACCAGTGGCAAACGCTGGCGGAGGCTTGCTTCGAACCCCGACCGAATTAGGCGCTAGCGCCGTAGCGCGCCCGATAGGCGGCGAGGGCCGCCTGTTCTCCTTCCTGCTTCTCCGTGGCGAGCCAATCGAGAATATCGTCTAGGGTGACGATTGCCCGCACCGGAACCTTGAGGTCCGCCTCGAGCACCTGCACCGCGGAACGGGTCCCCTCGGCGCCGCGCTCCTGGCGATCGAGGGCCGTGAGCACGGCCACGAGCTGAGCGCCCGCTTCCTCGAGCAGGGGCAGCACTTCGCGGATCGCCGTTCCCGCCGTGATCACGTCATCCACCAGCAGCACGCGCTGCCCCGCCAGGGCCGCCCCCACCAGCTGACCGCCTTCGCCGTGGTCCTTGGCTTCCTTTCGGTTATAAGCGAGGCCCACCTCCTGGCCGTGATGCTCCGCCAGCGCCGTGGCCATGGCCGTGGCAATGGGAATGCCCTTGTAGGCCGGGCCAAAAACGACGTCGAAGTCCACCCCAAGGCCCTGCGCGGAAGCCGCATAGGCCCGCCCCAGGCCCGCCATGGCCTTGCCACTGGAGAAGGCACCGGCGTTAAAGAAGTAGGGGCTTTCGCGCCCAGACTTCAGGGTAAAGGTGCCAAAGCGAAGTGCCTCCTGAGCCGCCGCCAGGGCGAGAAAGTCGTGGCGGACGCGGTCCATCGCGGTGTTGCCTTCCGTTTCGATCATGCGCGCAGCGCCTCGTCCTGGGCCGCAAAGAGCTGGCGGCCGCCGTGCTGAGCGAGGGCCACCAAGGTGGTGAGTTCTTCGGCCGAGAAGGGTGCGCCCTCCGCCGTGCCCTGCACCTCGATGAGGCGGAGATCCTCGGCGAGCACCACATTCATGTCCGTTTCCGCCGTGGAGTCTTCGTCGTAGTCCAAATCCAGCACCGGGGTGCCCTTCACCACGCCCACGGATACGGCGGCGATGCGCTGCACGAGGGCAGGCTTTGGCAGACGCCCGGCGGCTTCGAGGGAGGCGAGGGCATCCATGAGGGCCACGCAGGCCCCGGAAATAGCTGCCGTTCGCGTGCCGCCATCGGCCTGGAGCACGTCGCAATCCACCTTCAGGGTGATCTCCCCTAGGGCCGAGAGATCTACGGCCATGCGGAGGGAACGACCAATCAGGCGCTGAATTTCCTGGGTGCGGCCGCTTTGCTTGCCTCGCGCGGCCTCCCGATCACTGCGCGTGTGCGTCGCCCCGGGCAACATGCCGTATTCCGCCGTGAGCCAGCCCTGGCCCTTACCGCGCAAAAAGGGCGGCACCCCCGGGGTCACGGAGACAGTGCACAGCACCTGGGTACGACCGAAGGCCGCAAGCACGGACCCCGCGGCATGGCAGGTGAAGCCTCGGGTAAAGGTAACGGGACGGAGGGCATCCGGCGCCCGTCCACTGGGCCGCTCGTGCATAGCGCTTCCTTTTTCAATGACGGTTTTCCTAGCCGGCCATGATAGCACCGCGCGGCCCGCGCCTGGGCCCGCTACACTAGGGGTCTCAGTAAGGAGAGCCCCGTGATCGAAAGCATGACCGGCTATGCCCGAGGCGAGCAGGCCCTGGGCGGCATGACCCTCACCCTCGAGCTGCGCAGCGTCAACCATCGGTTCCTCGACCTATCCCTGCGCCTCCCGGAGCCCCTCCGGGATCAGGAAGGGGCCCTGCGGAACCGCCTTCGGGAACGCATCAGCCGGGGCAAGGTAGAGCTTTTGGTTCGCCTCGAGGGCGAGGGCTCGGGGGGCGGGCAGCTGAATCACGACGCGCTCCAAGGGCTTCTGGCCGCCCTAACTGCCGTGCAGGCTGAGGTTCCCGCTGCGCCCCTACCCCACGCCCTAGAACTTCTGCGCTGGCCTGGGGTTTGGGCCTCCGAGCGCCTCCCTAAGGACGCCCTGCTGGCCGCCCTAGACGCCGCCTTCGAGCCTGTGCTCGAGGCCTTCCTCGAGGAGCGCCGGCGAGAAGGGGCGGGGCTTAAGGCGACCCTCGAGGGGCAGCTGGCCCGCCTCGACGACCTCGTGAACACGCTCCGCGCCGTGCAGGACGGGCTTCAAAATCAGTTGTGGGCCAAGCTTAGGCAGCGCGCCGAGGCCCTCGGCCTCGACCTCACGGAGGAGCGCCTGGCCCAGGAACTGGCATTGCTGTCCCAAAAGGCCGATATTTGCGAGGAGCTCGACCGCCTCGTCACCCACCGCGCCGCTTTCCTGGCCAGCCTGCAAAAGCCCGGTGCCCAAGGTAAGCGCTTGGATTTTCTGGCCCAGGAACTTGCCCGGGAAGCCAACACCTGCGCTGCGAAGATTAGCGACGGCGCCCACACGGAAACGGTGGTGGCCCTGAAGGTGGTCGTGGAGCAGCTCCGTGAGCAAGTCCAGAATGTGGCCTAAGGGCCCGGCAGGAGAACGGCCATGAACCCCCAGCCCGGCGGCACGCTTTTTCTGATTTCCGCCCCCTCCGGGGCCGGGAAGACGTCTCTGGTCCAGGCGCTCCTGCGGGACGATCCCGCCCTCACCGTGTCCATCTCCCATACCACCCGGCCCCAGCGCCCGGGGGAGAGGGACGGCGTCAATTACCACTTCGTTGACCGGCCCGCCTTCGAAGCCATGATCGACGCCGGCGCCTTTCTGGAATACGCGGAGGTCTTCGGGAATCTCTACGGCACCTCCGAGGCCTTCGTGGACGAGACCCTCGCTCAGGGGAAGGATGTCATCCTCGAGATCGACTGGCAGGGCGCCAGCCAGGTGCGGGAGAAGCGCCCAGACGCCGTGGGTATCTTTATCTTTCCCCCCTCCCTGGCCACCCTTGAGGCCCGGCTGCGCCAGCGCGCCCAGGACGACGAGGCCACCATCGCCCGGCGCCTGGCGGAAGCCACGCTGGAGATGCGCGCCCATGAGGCCTATCCCTTTCTCGTGGTGAACGACGTCTTCGACACGGCGCTTGCCGAACTCAAGGCCATCGTTCAGGCCGAACGGCTCCGCCGACCCCGGCAGCAGGCACGCCTCGGGGATCGCCTCCCGCCCCTCCTCGGCGCCTAGGGAACGGCATTTTTCCTTGTGGCGTAAGGGTAAAAGCCCGTAAACTGGCGGGCTTAGGAGCGAAAGCTCAAAAATTGCAGGAGCACCCCATGGCCCGCATTACCGTCGAAGACTGCCTGACGGAAGTCGAAAACCGTTTTCAGCTCGTGATGATCGCCTCCAAGCGGGCGCGGCAGCTGGCCACCGGTGGCCGGGACCCGCACGTGGAAGAAGAGAACGACAAGCCCACGGTGCTGGCCCTCCGGGAAATTGCCGAAGGCCACGTGACCGCCGCGATCCTCGATGAAGTCGATCGGCGCGGGGAAGACGAGTTCGGTTTCAAACTTCCCGAGCCCCAACCTAGCCATGACGTCGGCGACGACCCCCTCATCGACTAAACCCTCGGGCCCGCGCCGGCCCGCGCCCCGGTCCGCCCCTGCGGCGGCCGAGGAGCGCATCATTACCTTGCCCGACCTCTCCGCGCGTCTGCAGGAATATTTAAGCCCTGAAGCCGTTGCCGAGGTGGAACGCGCCTTCCACTATGCGAAGGCCGCCCACGAAGGGCAGATGCGGAAAACCGGCCATCCCTACATCACCCATCCCACGGCGGTGGCCCACATCCTCGCGGGCATGCGCATGGATCCGCAGACGCTCATGGCGGCCCTGCTCCACGACGTGATCGAGGACACCGGCGTCGGCAAGAAAACCCTCGCCGAGGCCTTCGGCAGCGACGTCGCCGAATTGGTCGACGGCGTCTCCAAGCTCACCACCATCTTTAAATCCCGGGCCGAAGCCCAGGCGGAGAACTTCCAGAAGATGGCCCTGGCCATGGCCCGGGATATCCGCGTCATCCTGGTGAAGCTCGCGGACCGGCTGCACAATATGCGTACCCTGGGCGCCCTCGCGCGGGAAAAGAAGGAGCGCATCGCCCGGGAAACCCTCGACTACTACGCACCCATTGCCAGCCGCCTGGGCATGAATGAGCTGCGCATGGAGTTCGAGGACCTCGCCTTCCAGGCCCTCTATCCCATGCGTGCGGAGCGCATCGGCCGAGCCGTGCAGGCGGCGCGCGGCCATCGCAAGGCCCTCATGGAGGAAATCGCCGCGGCCCTCGAAAAGTGCCTCGCGAGCGAAGGTATTGAGGCGCGGGTGCTCGGGCGGGAAAAGCACCTCTTCTCGATCTACCAAAAGATGCGGCAAAAGCAGAAGGCCTTCGCCGACATCATGGATGTCTTTGGCTTCCGGATCATCGTCGATCGGCCCGACACCTGCTATCGGGTTCTCGGCGCCTTGCACGGGCTCTACAAGCCCCTGGCCGGGCGCTTCAAGGATTACATCGCCATTCCAAAGGCCAATGGTTACCAATCGCTGCATACGACGCTTTTTGGCATGCACGGGGTGCCCATCGAAATTCAGATTCGCACCCAGCAAATGGAGGCCGTGGCCAGCAACGGCATCGCCGGGCACTGGCTGTATAAGTCCGATGAGCAAAGCCCGAGCCAGGCCCGGGCCCGGGAATGGGTGAAGGGCCTCCTGGAGCTCCAGCAGCGCGCCGGGAATTCGCTGGAGTTCATCGAGAACCTGAAGATCGACCTCTTCCCCGACGAGGTCTACGTGTTCACGCCCAAGGGGCGCATTTTGGAGCTGCCCCAGCGCGCCTCCCCCGTGGACTTCGCCTATGCGGTGCACACGGATATCGGCAACACCTGCGTGGCCTGCCGCGTGGACCGGCGCCTTGCGCCTTTGTCCGTGCAGCTCCAGAGCGGCCAGACGGTGGAGATCATCACCTCCGAGGATGCCCGGCCGAACCCCGATTGGCTCTCCTTCGTCGTCACGGGTAAAGCCCGCTCTTCCATTCGCCACGCGCTCAAGCATCAGCAGGTCGCCGAATCCCGCACCCTCGGGCGGCGCCTGCTCAACCGCAGCCTGGCCAACGTCGATACCAATCTCGCCAGCCTTCCGAGCCAGCGCATCTCCGACGTCCTCGATGAGCTCGGCTTCGACACCCTGGATGATTTGCTCGAGGACATCGGGCTCGGCAATCGCATGGCCTACGTGGTCGCCCAGCACCTCACCCAGGGGGGCGGCGAAGAGGCGGCCCTGACCGTGGAGCACGGCGGGCCCCTCGCCATCCGGGGCACGGAAGGGCTCGTGGTGGCCTATGGCAAGTGCTGCTATCCCCTGCCCGGGGAACCGGTGGTCGGCCACCTCAGTTCGGGGCGGGGCCTCGTGGTACATCTGGAGGTGTGCCGCAATCTCGCTGAGCTCCGGGAGCGCAACGAAGCGCTGATCCCCGTACGCTGGGCCGCGGAGGTGGACGGCGAATACAGCGTTGAGCTTCGCGTGGAAGTGGAGGCCCGGAAGGGGGTCATCGCCGAGCTGGCTGCGGAAATCACCGACGCCGATGCCAATATCGAAAAGATCAACATCGCCGAGCGCAACGCCCACCTCTCCACCGTGGTCATTGCGCTCCTGGTCCGGGACCGGGTCCACCTGGCCCGCATCATGCGCCGGCTTCGGCGCCTCACCCCGGTCATCGGCCTCGCCCGAACCCGAAACATCTAAGCTGGAGAACCCCATGACCAAGCGCGCCATTCACAGCGATGCGGCGCCCGCAGCCCTTGGGCCCTACGCCCAGGCCCTTCGCGCCGGCAACACCCTTTACCTATCGGGGCAAATTGGCCTTGACCCCGCCACGGGGGAACTCCGCGAGGGCTTCGACGCCCAGCTGGAGCAGGTCTTTGCCAACCTCGCGGCGGTCGCCGAGGCCGGGGGCGCGAGCCTCGATGACGCCGTGAAGTTCACCGTGTTCCTCACCGATCTCGCCCATTTTGGGGCCGTCAACGAGAAGATGGCCGCCGTGCTTAAGCCCCCCTATGCGGCCCGCGCCGCCGTGCAGGTGGCCGCCCTCCCGAAGGGGGCCGTGGTGGAGCTCGACGCCATCCTGGTGCTCCCGGACGCCGCCTAAGGCGTAGGGTCCGCATCGTGGCACGGCTCAGGGACCCCCTCACCACCTTGAAGGGGGTGGGGCCCAAGGTCGGGGAGGCGTTTGCGCGCCTCGGGCTCCGCACCCTTGAGGACGCCCTCTTTCACCTGCCCCTCCGCTATGAAGATCGCACCCGGATCACCCCCCTCGCCGCCGTACGCCAGGGCCAGGCCGTGGTCTTTGAAGCCACCATCCGGGCGGCCCAGGTGGCCTTTGGGCGCCGGCGCAGCCTAGTGCTCAAGGTCGAGGACGGAAGCGGTCTCGCCACCCTGCGCCTCTTCCACTTCTCCAAGGCGCAGCAGCAACAGCTTAAGCCGGGGCGGCCCCTACGCGGCTTTGGGGAAGGGCGGGGCGGCGCCGGGGGCATCGAATTCGTGCATCCCGAGCTCACCTTTTTAGATGGCGGCGCACCCCCCGCCCTCGACGATCGCCTAACGCCCATCTACCCCACCACGGAAGGGCTTGGGCAGGCCCGACTCCGAAGCCTCCTGCACCGCGCCCTCGCCCTGCTTGAAGGGGCCGGCGCCGAGGCCCTGGGGCTCACGGAGACCCTCCTGGCTGATCTGCGCCATCTGCATACGCCCCCCGTGGGGACCGATTTAGCCACCCTCGAGGCAGGCCTCGATCCTGCCCAGCAGCGCCTGGCCTTTGACGAACTGCTCGCCCATCAGCTGGCCATGATGACGGCCCGCTCCGTCCTCCAAGCCCAGCCCGCCCCCCGCCTTGCCGGGGATCCGGCCCTCGAGGCGCGCTTCCTGCGCGCCCTGCCCTTCGAGCTCACGGAGGCCCAGCGCCGGGTCAGCGCGGAGCTCGCCGCCGATCTGGATCGATCCCAGCCCATGCTCCGGCTCCTCCAGGGAGACGTAGGGTCGGGGAAGACGGTGGTTGCCGCCCTGGCGCTCCTCCGGGCCGTGGGCAGCGGCTTCCAGGGCGCCCTCATGGCCCCCACGGAACTCCTGGCGGAGCAGCATTTGAAGACCCTCGGGCCCTGGCTCGAGGGCCTAGGGCTGCGCTGCGCGGCCCTCACGGGGCGGCTTGGGGCCAAGCAGCGCCGAGCGCTGGAGGCCGATCTCGCCTCCGGGGCCCTGCCCGTGGTGGTGGGCACGCACGCGCTTTTTCAGGACAGCGTGGCCTTCCAGCGCCTGGGGCTCGTCGTGATTGATGAACAGCACCGCTTCGGCGTCGATCAACGCCTGGCCCTTCGGGATAAGGGGACCTCCCAGGACGGCGTACCGCACCAGCTGGTCATGACTGCCACCCCCATTCCCCGCACCCTGGCCATGAGCGCCTACGCGGACCTCGACGTCTCCATCATCGATAGCCGCCCTCCCGGGCGCACCCCGGTCACCACCGTGGTGCTGCCCGCCAGCCGCCGGGAGGCCCTGCTCAATCGGGTTCGAGAGGCCTGCAAGGCAGGACGCCAGGCCTACTGGGTCTGCACCTTGATCGAACGCTCCGAGCACCTCGAAGCCGAAGCCGCGGAGGAAACGGCGGAGACCCTCGCGAAGGCCCTACCGGAACTCACCGTGGGGCTGGTCCATGGTCGGCTAAAAGGCGATGCCAAGGCCGCCGCCATGCAGGCCTTTGCCGCCGGAGACACCCAGCTCCTGGTTGCGACCACGGTTATCGAAGTGGGGGTCGACGTCCCCAATGCGTCCCTCATGATCATCGAAAACGCCGAACGCCTGGGCCTCGCCCAGCTGCACCAGCTTCGAGGCCGGGTGGGCCGGGGCGCCGCCGCCAGCCATTGCGTGTTGCTTTACCAGTCGCCCCTGGGACGCCATGGGAAGGCCCGCCTCGAGGCCCTCCGGACCTCCGACGACGGCTTCTATCTGGCGGAAAAGGACCTCACGCTCCGGGGGCCGGGGGAGGTGCTGGGCACCCGGCAAACGGGCGCCCTGGACTTGAAGGTGGCGGATCTCCTGCGGGATCAGGACCAGCTCCCGGCCATTCAGGAGGCCGCGCGGGCCCTGCTGGCCTCGGACCCGGCTGCCGCGGCCCCCATCATGCAGCGCTGGCTGGGGACCCGGCAGCAGTTCATAAACGCCTAGCGCTTGCCTTACGGCTAGTTGTCGAGCTCGGCGCCGGCATTCATATCGGCAAAGCGCTCCAGATCCAGCTTGTTCTCGGAGCGGGCAACGATGGTCGCCACCATGGCATCCCCGGCCACATTCACGATGGTGCGCGCCATATCCAGAAGCCGGTCCACGCCGATGATGAGCATGATGCCTTCCACGGGCAGGCCGACCTGCTGGAGCACCATGGTGAGCATGATGAGGCCCACCCCAGGCACGCCGGCGGTGCCGATGGCGGCCATGGTGGCGGTGACGATCACCATCACGTAATCCGTGAGGTCCAAAGCGATGTTGAAGTACTGGGCGATGAAGACCGTGGCGACCCCCTGCATGATGGCGGTGCCATTCATGTTGATGGTCGCCCCCAGGGGCACCACGAAGGACGCCACCTCGTTGCGCACGCCGATGCGCTGCTCCACCGTTTCCAGGGTCACGGGAAGGGTGGCGCTGCTCGAAGAGGTGGAGAAGCCAAAGAGCATGGGCGCCCGCATCTTCCGCAGGAAAATCATGGGAGAAAGGCGCGTCAGGGCGGCAAACATCAGGGGGTAGACCACCACGAGCTGCAGCACCAGCACCCCGGCCACGGTGAAGAAGTAGGCCGCCAGGGCGCCGATCTCACTCCACCCAAGGGCCGTGAAGATGGTGGTCATGAGGCAGAACACGCCGTAGGGCGCCAGCGCAATGAGCGCGACCACCAGGCGCATGATGACGTCGTTCAAATCTTCAAAGAACGCCTTAATGCGGGCCCCGGGGGCTCCGGACTTCGCCACCGCGTAGCCGAAGAGCAAGGCGAATACGATGATTTGAAGCATCTCGCCGTTGGCCATGGCCGCCACCGGGTTGGTGGGGAACATATCGAGGACCACGTCCTTGAAGGCCGGGGGCTCGGTGGCTTCAAAGCTCTGCGGCGCCTCCTGGCTCATGCCTTCGCCGGGCTTGATGGTGAGGGACACCAGGAGCGCGAGGGAGATGGCGATGGCCGTGGTCAGCAGGAAAAGGCCGAGGGCCTTGCCACCCACCCGGCCCATGGCCGCGCCGTCGGAAAGGTTGCTGGCGCCACAAACCAGGGACACAAAGACCAAGGGCACCACAAGGAGCTTTAGCGACGCGATGAAGATCTTGCCGCCGACGTCTAGGAACCCATCCACAAACACGGCACGGATCGGATGGGTGTCCGGGAGATCGAGGCCGTGGAGTACGGAGCCGAGGAGGAACCCCGCCATCATCCCGATGAGAATCCGCGTGGTTAAGCTCATGGCCTGCCTCCCCCAAAAGGGATAACGCTACCGGCAAGCCCACCCGTCACGCAATGGGGAGAGGACTGGGGAAAACTTAGCCGATCTCGATCATCTCGAAGTCCGCCTTACCCACGCCGCACTCGGGGCAAACGAAATCTTCCGGGATATCTTCCCAGGCCGTGCCCGGAGCGATGCCTTCTTCTTCGCAGCCGAGCGCTTCATCGTAGATCCAGCCGCACACAATGCACTGCCACTTTTTCATGGGGGTCTCCTTGGCCAAGCGCGAGCTTCGTGCCCCGGCGCCGCGCGCACCCTAGCAGAGGTGGCCGGGAAATCAATGGATTGGGGCAGCGATTGAGTTTGGGGCGGGAAAGGCGCAGAGTCCGACCGTGCTTCTGATCGCCCCCCCACGCCCCGAACTCCGCCCCCAGCCCTGGCTTCGGGATCCGCACCTGGGCACCCTCCCCGACGCCCTGCTGACGCTTCGGGCGGGCCCTGCTGCGCCCTGGCTCCGCTATGACCACTCCATTACGGGCCAGCTTCGGGCCACCCGGGGCGTAGTGACGATCGCGCCGCTTCGGGAAGGGTTCGGCCGACCCTCAGCGCTGGAAGCCGCGCTGCTGGCGACGCCGGGGCTGCGCTGCGCCTGGCTTCGGGAGATCACCCTGGCCGCTGGGGGCGAAGTGATGCTCCATGCGCGCACCGTGGTGCCTAAGGGTGCCTCGAATCTGCTCCCCGCCCTTCGGGGCCTGGGTCGCCGCCCCCTCGGTGAACTGTTGTTTTTAGGTCGGGCGCTGCGAGCGGGGGTGACCCGGGAACATCGCTGCGCCTTTCGCAACGCCGCCGGGGGCTGGCTACGGGCCACCACATATCGCGTGCAGGGCGACCCCCTGCTCGTGCTCGAAAGCCCTACCGCTGCGGCCATCGACCACGCCCAGGGGGTTCGCTAGGCTAGGGTTTTCGCGATAATCGCTTCCCTATGACGACCGCAGACCCCAGCTTTTCCCTTCGCCCCTACCTTCAGCTCACGCGCCTAGATAAGCCCGTGGGCATTGGGCTTCTGCTCTGGCCGACGCTCTGGGCGCTGTGGCTCGCCGCGGAGGGGCGCCCCGCCTGGCCCATCCTCGGTATTTTCCTGGCGGGCGTGGTCCTGACCCGCAGCGCCGGTTGCGCCATTAACGATTACGCCGACCGGGACTTCGACGGCCACGTAGCGCGAACCCAGCACCGCCCCCTGGCCACCGGGGCCCTTCAACCCCGGGACGCGCTCCTGACCGCCGCCGCCCTGACCTTGGTGGCCTTTATTCTCGTGCTGTTCACGAACCCCTTCACCGTAGCCCTGGCCCCCGTGGCCGTGGGGCTGGCGGCCCTTTACCCCTTTACGAAGCGCTTTCTGCCCTTTCCTCAGCTGTTCCTGGCCGCGGCCTTCTCCTGGGCCATCCCCATGGCCTACGCCGCCGTGCTTGATGCCCTGCCGCCGGCCCTCTGGTGGCTCGTCGCAGCCAATATGCTGTGGACCTTCGCCTACGACACGGAATACGCCATGGTCGATCGGCCCTGGGACGAAGCCGTGGGCATTCAGTCCACCGCGCGGCTCTTCGGCCGCTTTGATCGCGCGGCCATTGCCCTGGCCTTCCTGGCCGCGGGAGCGTGCCTCGTGCAGGCGGGGCTCAGCCATGAGCTCGGCTGGCCCTACTACGCGGGCCTGCTACTGGCGGCGGCCCAGGCCCTAGGCCAGCTCTGGCGCATTCGGCACCAGGACCTCGACGCCTGCTTCACGGCCTTCCGCAGCAACAATCTGTTTGGCGCCCTGGTGTTCCTCGGCATCGCCGTGGAGGCGCTCTAGCGAGGGCTCGTCCCTCGGGCCCTTGTGTATACTCGCAGGCGCGTTTTTGGGCGTCGGGGAGGCCCCTATGGACCGTTTCATTCGCTGGGTGGATGGCTTAACGGAAGCGATCGGCCGCAGCGTCAGCTGGCTCGTGCTGGCCATGACCGCCGTCACCTGCCTCGTGGTGGTGCTGCGCTACGGCTTTTCCGTGGGCTCCATTGCGCTCCAGGAGAGCGTGATCTACCTCCACGGCCTCGTGTTTATGCTGGGCATTCCCTACGCCCTTAAGCACGACGCCCACGTCCGGGTGGACGTGCTCTACGGCCGCATGACCCCGCGCCAGCAGGCCCAGGTCAACATCCTTGGCCACTGCCTATTTTTGGTCCCCCTGGCGAGCTTCATCATTTACGTGAGCTGGAACTACACGGCCCGGGCCTGGCGCATCTTCGAAGGCTCGCCGGAGGTCGGGGGCATCCCCCTGGTGTTCCTGCTGAAAACCCTGATTCCCGTGCTCGGGACCCTGCTGCTGCTTCAAGGGCTCGCTGAACTGGCCAAGCAAGTGAAAATCCTCCGGAGCCTGCGCGCATGATTGAGTGGATCCCCCTAATCATGTTCCTGGCGGTCTTCGCCTGCCTGCTCCTGGGCTATCCCGTGGCCCTTACCCTGTCCGGCGTCGCCCTGCTCTTTGGCTTCGGCGGGATGATCGGGGGCAGCTTCAATCCCAGCGATCTTGGCTTCCTCTCCGGGCGCATCTTCGGAACGATCACCAACCAAACCATGATCGCCGTGCCCCTGTTTGTTTTCATGGGGGTGGTGCTTGAAAAGTCGAAGGTGGCGGAGAAGCTGCTCGATAGCTTCTCCGTGGTCTTCGGCCGCTTCCCCGGCGGCCTGGGCCTATCCGTCACCTTCGTGGGCATGCTCATGGCCGCCAGCACGGGCATCGTCGGCGCCACCGTGGTCACCATGGGGCTCATGTCCCTGCCGACCATGCTGCGCCACGGCTACGATCCCAAGCTGGCCACGGGGGCCATCGCCGCCACGGGCACGCTCGGGCAAATCATTCCCCCCTCCATTGCCCTGGTGCTCCTCGGGGACGTGCTGTCCAGCGCCTATCAGCAAGCCCAGCTCAACATGGGGATCTTCTCACCGGATACGGTGTCCGTCGGCGATCTCTTCGCCGGGGCCCTGTTCCCCGGGCTCGTGCTCGTGGCCATGTACATGGTCTACGTGGCCACCACGGCCCTCCTTCAGCCCGCGCGGGCGCCCCGGGTGGCCCCGGAAGCGCTCAGCGCTGGGGAGCGCGTTAGCCTCGGAAAAACCCTGGCCCAGGGGCTCTTTCCACCCCTGCTCCTGATTATTGCGGTGCTCGGATCCATCATGGGCGGCATTGCGACGCCCACGGAGGCCTCTGGCGTCGGCGCCCTCGGCGCCCTCCTCCTGGCCCTGGCCCAGGGTCAGCTGTCGAAGCAAACGCTCTGGGAAATCGTCGACAGCACCACGAAGACCACCGCCATGGTGTTCTTCATTCTCATTGGCGCCGCGGTCTTCAGCCTCGTCTTCCGCGGTTTTGGCGGCGACGAGCTGGTGCAGGGGCTTTTCGAAGACATGCCCGGCGGGGTCGTGGGCGCCACCATCGTGGTGATGCTGGTGATCTTTCTCCTCGGCTTTATTCTCGACTTCATCGAAATCACCTTCGTGGTGGTGCCCATCGTAGGCCCCGTGCTCCTGGCCATGGGGCTCGACCCCGTGTGGCTGGGGGTGATGATTGCGGTCAACCTGCAAACGAGTTTCCTAACGCCCCCCTTCGGCTTTGCCCTCTTCTATCTGCGCGGCGTGGCCCCGGATTCCGTGGCCACGGGGGACATCTACCGGGGGGTGGTGCCCTTCATCGTCATTCAGGTGCTCCTCCTCGCGCTCCTGGCCCTTTGGCCCGAGCTAGCCACCTGGCTGCCGGAGCGCCTCTACGGCTAGGCGCCCCTCACCTTAAAAGGAGACCTCCCATGGCTGGCCGGCTCCCGATTTCTTGGAAACGCGTCAGCCTGGGGGCGATGCTCCTGCTCCTGGGCGCTGCGGCCCTTGCCGCACCCTTCGTCCCCGAGGACTTCCCCGTACCCCAGCGTGTGGAGGCCGAGGGGTTCGTGCTGGTCCCCCTGGGGCCCGCGGTACTTGAGGTGGATTTCGAGGCCTACATGGGGTCGATCGATTACCTCCAGCGCACCTTCACCCACAGCCCGGACTGGCCCCGGGCCGATCTCACCGCGGAAGGCGCAGTAGCCGATATGGTTCAGGAGGCCGCGCTCTTTGAAAGCCGACGGGCCTTTGCCTATGCGGTGCTGACCCCCGATGGGACCCGGGAGCGAGGGTGCATTTACCTGCGCCCAAGCCTGAAGGCGGGCTATGACGCGGTGGTGCGCCTATGGGTAACGGAAGCGGAGTTTGAAGCGGGCTTCGATGGGGAACTGGAGCGTTGGACGCGGCGCTGGGTGGCGGATCAGTGGCCCTTT
Source organism: Gammaproteobacteria bacterium (assembly GCA_030433075.1). Taxonomy (GTDB): domain Bacteria; phylum Pseudomonadota; class Gammaproteobacteria; order Pseudomonadales; family Azotimanducaceae; genus Salivita. The sequence continues at coordinate 14,102 of JAUILI010000050.1, forward strand.
AGGGCCGTGGCCTGGCCCGATCGGGGCATCCCCTGGGACCAGTGGCAGGCCCTTCCGGACGCGCCCTAGGACCTGCCCGAGGCGCCCTAGGGCGTAGCGGGACCGGGGCCCTTTGGCCCCAGCCCCTAAGCAGGGTTAGTCCGTTTCGCGACGAGCGTCGAGGTAGCCTTGCTCGGCGATGGCCGTCCAGGCCTTCACATCCGCGGAGAAGCTCGTGAAGGAGGCATGGATGCGCTCGGCCATGGGTGAGGTTTGCCCCATCTCCATGAGCACCTCGTTGGACACTTCCCGAAGCTTCGCCAACACGTCGTCCGGGAAGGGGCGAACCTTCACGCCGTGCTTGTTTACCAGCTCCCGGAGGGCCGTGTTATTGCGCGCCGTGTACTCCGCCAGCATGTCTTCGTTGATGGCCCGGGTGGCCACTTCAATGATGGCCTGGAGATCATCGGGAAGCGCTTCGAAGGCCTCCTTGTTCACCAGCGTTTCCATGACCGCGCCGGGCTCCTGCCAGCCGGGGTAGTAGTAGTACTCCGCCACCGTGTGCAGGCCGAAGGCCAAATCGTTGTAGGGCCCCACCCAGTCCGTAGCGTCGATGGTGCCCGTTTGCAGCGCCGTGTACATATCGCCCCCAGGCATGGCCACGGGTTCGCCGCCGGCGCGCTGGAATACCTCGCCCCCGAGGCCAGGAATGCGCATGCGCAGCCCCTGCACGTCGGCCAGGGTTTTGATTTCCTTGTTGAACCAGCCGCCCATTTGCGTCCCCGTGTTGCCGCCGGGGAAGGGGATGAGGCCGAAGGGCGCATAGAGCTCCTGCCACAGTTCCAGGCCACCGCCATAGTAAAGCCAGCCGTTCATTTCCTGAGCCGTCAGCCCGAAGGGCACGGCGGTGAAGAAGGCGGCCTCGGGCACCTTGCCGCGCCAGTAGTAGGCGGCGCCATGGCCCATCTCGGCGTCCCCGGCGAGCACCGCATCGAACACCTCGAAGGCGCCAACCAGTTCCCCCGCGCCGTAGACTTTAATTTTCAGGCGCCCATTGGACATGCGCTCCACGAGCTTCGCGAACTTCTCCGGCGCCGTGCCCAGGGCCGGCAGGTTCTTCGGCCAGGTGGTGATGAGCTTCCACTCATAGCGCTGGCTTTCCGCCGCCGCACCGGAAGCGCCCGGCTCATTGCCCCCGGCGCAGGCGCCGAGCAACCCTGCGATGACCATTAGGGACAGCCAGTGCCCCATCCGCCCTAGTTTCTTCACAGATCCCTCCTCACAGGCTCAATCGGCCGGTTGTAATTCTGCATAGGCCAGCATCAACCACTTCGGCCCCGCTTCGTCGAAATTCACGTGCACCCGAGTCCGGGCGCCGTCCCCCTCCACATCCAGTAGGGTCCCCTCGCCAAAGGCAGCGTGCCGCACCCGTCCCCCAAGCATCAACTCCGGGGTGGGGCCGGCGGAGGGCGCACTGACGGGGCGCGCGACGCTGCCCCCCAAGCGCACCTCTTCAAGGACCTCAGGCGGCAGCTCCCGCAGGAAACGGGAGGGCCGGTTGTAATTATCGGAGCCATGGAGACGCCGAGCCTCCGCGTAGCTCAGCACCAGGTTTTCCATGGCCCGGGTGATGCCCACATAGCAAAGCCGACGCTCTTCCTCGAGGCGCCCGGGCTCCTCTAGGGACATGCGGTGCGGGAAGAGCCCTTCCTCGAGGCCGGACAGGAACACCAGGGGGAACTCCAAGCCCTTCGCCGTATGCAGGGTCATGAGGTTCACGGCGTCGCCGTCCCCATGCTGACTTTCCCCCGTTTCCAGGGCCGCCAGATCGAGAAAGGACTCCAGGGGCGGCGCCTCCGCGTGCTGGAGCTCACCGCCTTCGTCCAGGGGAAGCAGGGGCTCGGGCACAAATTGCCGGGCGGCGGTGACGAGCTCGTCGAGGTTTTCCCGCCGGGCCACGCCCCGCTCGCCCTTTTCCCGACCGTGGAACTCATACAGCCCGGACAGCTCCACCACGTGCTGCACCGCTTCATGAAGGGGCAGCTGGGCCACGGCTTCTGCCAAATCGTCGATCAGGGCAAGAAAGCCCGCGAGGGCCGAAGCTCCCCGGCCGCTGAAGGTGCCATCCCCGAGGGCTTGGCGCGCCGCTGCCCAAAGGGAGCAGCCCCGATCCCGTGCCTGCTGGCGCAACTGCTCAAGGGTTTTCTCCCCGATGCCCCGGGTGGGCGTATTCACCACGCGCTCGAAGGCCGGGTCCGAGTCTCGGTTCAGCGTGAGGCGCAGGTAGGCCAGGGCGTTGCGAATCTCCATGCGTTCGAAGAAGCGCAGGCCCCCGTAGATTCGGTAGGGGATGTCGCTTCGCAGCAGCGCTTCTTCCAAATTCCGGGACTGGGCGTTCGAACGGTAGAGAATGGCAATCTCGTCAGCCCGGCGACCCCCGGAGAGCCATTCGCTGATGCGGTCTGCGATAAAGCGCGCCTCATCTAATTCGTTGTAGGCGGCATAGAGGGCGATGGGGTCGCCCGCTTCCCCGTCGGTCCAGAGGTCCTTTCCGAGGCGATCACCGTTGTGCCCGATCAGCGCATTGGCGGCGGTGAGGATATTCCCCGTGGAGCGGTAGTTTTGCTCGAGGCGCACGAGCTGCACATCGCCCAGATCCTGCTGAAGGCGATGTATGTTCTCGACCCGGGCGCCGCGCCAGCCGTAGATGGACTGGTCATCGTCGCCCACGGCAGTGATATGGGCGCTGCTGCCCGCGAGAACCCGGAGCCACGCATATTGGATGGCGTTGGTGTCCTGGAACTCGTCCACCAGGAGCTCGGAGAAGCGGCGCTGGTAGTGAGCCAGCAGGGCGGCGTCCTCGAGCCAGAGCTCATGGCTACGCAGAAGGAGCTCGGCGAAATCCACGAGCCCCCCCTGGAAGCACAGGGTTTCATAGGCTTCGTAGACCTTCAGGAGCGTTTCCGTGAAGTGGTCACCCCCCGGCTCCACGTGCCGAGCCCGGCGCCCCTCATCCTTCTGCCCATTGATGAACCAGGCCACCTGCCGTGGGGGCCAGCGCTTTTCGTCGAGATCGAGGCTGCGCAGGATCCGCTTGATGAGCCGCTGCTGATCATCCGCATCGAGAATCTGGAAGTTTTCCGGAAGCCGCGCTTCCTGCCAGTGGGTCCGCAAAAGCCGATGGGCGAGGCCATGGAAAGTGCCGACCCACAGCTGCCGCGGGGGCACGGAAATGAGTTGCTCGAGCCGGGCCCGCATTTCGGCGGCGGCCTTGTTGGTAAAGGTCACAGCCAGCAGGCTATGGGGCGAGAGGCCCTCCGCATCCACGAGCCAGGCCATGCGATGGGTAAGCACCCGGGTCTTCCCCGAGCCGGCCCCGGCCAGCACAAGCATATGCCCCCGGGGCGCGGTGACCGCTGCCCGCTGCGCATCGTTCAGACCATCGAGGAGGTGCGTAACGTCCAAAGGGGTGAAATCCCTGACCAGCTAGCCGCCGTACCAACGCCACATGCCAATCAGGCCCGCGGCGGCATAGAAGAATTGCAGGAGCAGTATGCCCCGATGAGCCCCCCGGTGGGCCCAAAGCCCAATCGCCAGGGAGGAAATAAAAAGGAGAACAAAGCCCAGGAACTCGAAGCCCGTATTGGAGGCAACCAGCAGGGAGTAGGCGATGGCCGTAACCACCCCCAGCCATTCGAGCGCCAGCTGGCTGCGAGGGCCGGGGGCGGGAAGTTCGCTCATCGTGCGTTTCCTTTTCGCGTGGCCCGCCATACCCAGAGGGCCCGGACCGCCATGCCCAGCATGACGGAAAGGATCATGCCCACCACCAGCTGGAGCCCGTAGCCTTGTAGGAATTCCGTGAGCATGCGGGGTTATTCCACCGTAACGGACTTAGCAAGATTTCGAGGCTGGTCCACGTCCGTACCCCGAAGCACAGCCACATAATAGGCGAGGAGCTGCAGCGGAAGGGTATGAATGATGGGGGCGAGGAGGGCCGGGCAGCGCGGCACGGGGACCACCTCTACTCCGGGCTCGGGCTCAAAGGGCGTGTCCTCGTCGGCGAAGACGTAAAGCTGCCCGCCCCGGGCCCGCACTTCCTGGAGGTTGGACTCGAGTTTCTCGAGGAGCTCATCGTTGGGGGCCACGGCCACCACGGGCATGTGCTCATCCACCAGGGCCAGAGGGCCGTGCTTGAGCTCCCCAGCCGGGTACCCTTCCGCGTGGATATAGCTGATTTCCTTGAGCTTTAGCGCCCCCTCGAGGGCAATGGGGTACATCTCGCCCCGACCCAAGAACAGCGCATTGCTGTGCGGCACAAAGGCCTGCGCCAGGGCGCGCACGGGCTGCTCGAGCACCTCCAGGGTGTGCTTGATCTGAGCCGGAAGGCCATGGAGGGCCTCCACAATGGCCCGTTCTTCCTCCGCGGGCAGGCCCTTTCGACGCCCAAGGCACAGGGCCAGCAAAAGTAAATCGATGAGCATGGCCGTAAAA
>JAUILI010000051.1 GCA_030433075.1 Gammaproteobacteria bacterium
GAGCCAAACGGCCCGCGCGCTCGACGCCCTGGCCCAGCGCGCCAAGGAGCGGGCGGAGAAGCGCGTTCAGCGCTTTGATCGCGCCCTGGCAAGTGAACAAACGAAAGCCGCCGGGGGCATGCTCGCGGAGCTGAAAACCCTGCACCCGGCCCTGCCCCCGGTGCACCAGAGCGGCATCGACCTTGAAGCCCTCGAGACCCGCTACCAGACCCTCCGGGACCAGCTTTTTGAGGCGAGCCTGGAGGCCCGGGAAGGGCTCATCGCCCAGCTCGAAGCCCTAACCGCCACCGCCGTCGAAGGGGAAACCGCTGAGGCTCAGGAGGCCGCGGGCAAGCAGCGCGCCGAGGATGTGAAGGCCCTGCGAAGCGCCTGGAACGGCCTCGGCCCCGCCCGAGGGGAAGCGGGCAAGGCGCTACAAAAGCGCTTTGATGCCGCGGCGGAGGCGGCCTTCGAGCCGGCCCGGGCGGCCTTTGAGGCGCAGAATCAGCTGCGCGCCGCCAACACCGCGGCTCGGGAGGCTCTGCTCAAGACCCTCGAGGAAACCCTCAATGCGGTGAACTGGGAGGCGCCTGATTGGAAAGCCCTCGATCGTCTCTATCGGCATAGCAACGCCCAGTGGCGGGAGCACGAGCCCGTGGATAACGGCGGGCGGCGCTTCGCAGGCCCCTTCTTCTCTCGCATGCGGGGCCTGAAAACCCAGCTCGAGGCCCGCTGGCAGGCCAACGTAGAGGCGAAACGCGCCCTCGTCGCGGAGGCCGAGGCCCTCGTGGCCCAGGGCGACCGGGAAGCCGCAGAGCAGTGCAAGGCGCTTCAGCGGCGCTGGGCGGAAATCGACATTACGCCGCGGAAGATCGACAGGGCCCTCTGGACCACCTTCCGTGGTCACTGCGATGCCATCTTTGGCCAGCTGCAGAAAGCCCGAAACGACGCCAAGGAGGCCGCGGACGCGGAAACCCAGGCTCTCCGGGAACTGACCCAGCAGGTGAAGGACGGCACGGCCCAGGCCCAGGACGAGGCAGCCCTCAACGCCCTTCCCGTAGGCGCCCTGCGCCAGGCCCTTCGGGCCCTGCCCCGACGCGGTCCTCGGCAGCTGGACGCCGCGCGCAAGGCCGCGGAGCAGGCGCTGGATGGGATTAAGCACGCCAAGCGGCGCCTGAATCAGCAGGCAGCCACGGCAGAGCTCGCGGCCATCCTCACCCTCGACGCCCAGTGCTGCGAGGCAGAACGCGGGGGGCAGGCCTTACCGACCTCCGGGGAAGGCGCCGCCCTTGCCGAGGCCCTAAGCGCTCGGGCAGCGGCGACGGCCGACAGCACGGCCCGGCGGGAAGCCTGCATCGATCTGGAAATGGCCCTTGGAGTGGATAGCCCGGCCAGCGACGCTCAGCTGCGCCTTGCGCGGCAGGTCGCTCGCCTGGCCTCGGGGCTGGGGAAGGGGCCGGCGGAGGACGATCCGCAGCAGCGGGCCACGGCCGCCGCCCTGCGCCTGCTGGCGACCCCGGGGGCGGATGACGAGGGTTGGGGCCTCGCGGCCCGGGCCCAGGCCGCGCTTCAGGGCTAGGGCCATGCTCGAACCCTTAGACCTCACCTGCCCCTACTGCGGGGAAGGCTTCGAAAGCCTCTACGACGAGAGCGAAGCCGCCTTCGGCGCCGGGGCCTTCGAGGCCATTGAGGACTGCCCCGTGTGCTGCCAACCCATTACGGTGCGGCATACGCTCGACGGCGCGGGGCAGCGCGCCTATTCGGAGGCGCTCCGGGATAGCGACAGCTAGGCGCGCCCTTCCGGCGTCGGGCGCGAAGCCCGAGGCAAGGTAACCCCCACGGCGGCGCCGCCGAAGGCGGAGGTGCCGATAGCGAGGGCGCCGCCATAGCTCGCCACCCGCTCCGTCACCATGGCCAGCCCAATGCCCTGCCCCTGCTGTGCCGTATCCGCCCGAGCCCCCCGGGTGAGCACGTAGCCGTGTAGCGCTTCCGGAATCCCCGGGCCATCGTCTTCGACCCACAGCTTCACCGCATCCGCTGCGCCCTCCGCGCGGAGATGCACCCGGCTATGGCCGTATTTGCAGGCGTTGTCCAAAAGGTTGCCCAGGATGTCGTAGAGATCGCGCTCATCCACGGCCACGGCCAGGGTCGGGTCCAGCTCCGCCGTCAGGGTCAGGCCCCGATCGGCGTGGAGGCGCCGGAGCCCCGCCAGCAGACGCTCGCCGTGGGAGGCCAGGGGCACGGCATCAGAGGTGAGGGGGTTCGTTCCCAGGCTCGCCCGCTTCAGGTGATGGGCCACGATGCTTTCCATGCGCGAGAGCTGCGTGCTCCGCTCCCCCTCATCTTCCGGCTGCGTATTGCGAAGAATGGCCAGGGGCGTCTTCAGGCTGTGGGCCAGATCATCGAGGGTGGTGCGATAGCGTTTTTGCCGGGCCCGCTCCGACGCCAGCAGCGCTTCAAGATTCTTCGCCAGGCCCGAGAGCTCGAGGGGCCAGGGCCGAGCCAGGGTCCCCTCCTCCCCCCGCTCCAGCGCTTCCACGGCGTGGGCCATGCGGCCCAGGGGCGCCAGCGCCGCGCGCAGCAAGGCTATTTGTAGTAGCAGGAGGGCGACCGTGGCCCCGCCAAGCCAAAGCCAAAGGGATCGGCGAAAACCCCGCGCTTCCTGCTGGAAGGGCTGCTGGCTAAAGCTCACCTCGAGGCGATAGGGCACGTCCCCCTCGGGCCCCTCCCACAGCAGGCCGAAGGTAAAGCGGTAGAGGGGCGCCCCCTCCGCCGTGGCGATACGGTCGAAGGCCTCCCCCCCCGGGGGCATGGGCAGGGGCGCGGGCAAGGAGACGCCGCTGTGGCTCAGGCTCAGGCTTTGCCAAGCAAGGCCCGTGTCCCCGTCGAAGAGGCGGGCATAGAGCCCCGAGCCGGGGCGGTTGTAGCGGGCTTCGGAAAGGGCCGGAGGCAATACCAACCCCCCATCCCGCCATTCCGCGACGCTTAAGAGGTTCAGCACTCGCAGGCGCAGCTGGGCCCGGGCGGAGTCGTCGATGCTCGCCCGGAAGGCGCCGTCGAGCACGACACCCGTGATGGAGAGGAACAGCAGGAGCAGGGCGGCAGCGGCCATCAGCAGGCGGCGCCGAAGGGGGGCGTTGGGTTGGCGCAGCCAGCCCTGAAGGCGAGGCCCCAGGCTGGAGAGCACGGGCCCCTAGCCTTCCGCCGCCAAGAGCCGGTAGCCCTGGCCCCGCACCGTGGTGATGGTGGAGGTGCCCGCAAGGGGGTCGAGCTTGCGCCTAAGGCGCCCCACAAAGACCTCGATGACGTTGCTGTCGCGCTCGAAATCCTGAGCGTAGAGGTGCTCCGTGAGCTCGGTTTTGGAAATCACCTTGCTCGGGTGGAGCATCATGTACTCAAGCAAGTTGTACTCGTAGGCCGTAAGCGTCACCCGCGTGCCCCCCACCCGGAGATCCTTTGCCGTGGTGTCGAGCTCGAGGGGCCCGTGGCGCAGCACGGCGCTGGCGTGGCCGGAGGCGCGGCGCACCAGGGCCCGAAGGCGCGCGACAAGCTCTTCGAAGTGAAAGGGTTTAGTGAGGTAGTCGTCGGCCCCCGCTTCCAAACCCAGGACCTTGTCCTGCCACCCATCCCGGGCCGTAAGGATCAGCACGGGCACGCGATTCTCCGCCTCCCGAAGGGCCTTGATCAGCCCCAAGCCGTCGAGCTCGGGCAGGCCAAGATCGACAATGGCGGCGTCATAGGGGAGTTCCTGGGCCATGTAGAGCCCTTCCCGCCCATCGCCGGCGTGCTCCACCACCAGCCCTTCCTGCTCGAGGTGGCCGCGAAGCTGATTCGCCAGGGTCGGATCATCTTCGACGATCAAGATTCGCATCAGCGGCGCGCTCCCCGCGTGTCTAGGATCTCCCCGGATTGGGCATCCACCACGAGCGTTTTAACCCGACCGTCGTCCAAAAGCACCTTCACCTTCACGGCGCCCTCGGCTTCCGGGATTGGCGCGACGGCGATGACCTGGCCGCCATAGCGACGCTGCACGTGGCGCGTGGCGGTGGCGAAATCGCTGCGCAGCCCCTCCGCGGCGACGGCGAAGGCGCTTTGAAAGCACAGGCCCCAGAGCATAAGGGCAAGGGCCAGCCAAAGGGTGGGGGAGAGGGCGCGGGGCATGGCGCAGCGTTTCCTTGAGTGCAGGGCACTCGCTCATCAAACCAGCCTAAAGCATGGGGATTAAGCGCTGAATCATCCCTGAATTCCCGGCCCCGTCACGGCGACGAGGGCGTGGTCCGGCGCCAGGCGAAGCACCAAATCGGCCCGCTCCGGGAGACGGCGGAGCTGGCGCCGGGTAAGACGCTCGTAATGGGCGATGAAGCGGCGCACCGCGGCCGGGCTCATGGCCTGATCGCTGCGCGCGCGCAGGGCGGCCTCCTGGGCCTCCCGGAAGGCGTAAACGCTTTCAAAGCTGGGCACCTGCAGATGAATGAGCCCGGAGAAGCGCTTGAAAAGGGCCTCGTAGGGCCCAGCCAGGGCCGCATCCACGGCGGCGCGCCAGCGGCCGTCGGGGTCCGCCTCTGCCTCGAGGGCATTCAGGGGCGCGGCGGGCTCCTTTGCGTCCGGCGGCGGCGCCCCCACGCACCACCCCTCCAGGATGAGGCAATCCACGGGCCGGGGCTGAAGCCTCGGGGCCGCGGCCCGGTCATCGAGGGCCTTATCAAACTGGGGCAGGGCCAGGGGCGCTCCGGGCCGCAGAAGCGCGTCCACCGCTGCCGTCAGGGCGTCGATATCGTGGGTGCCCGGCACGCCGCGGGTCTGAAAAAGGGGATGGACCGTTTCCGCACGCTGCGCCCGCTCGGCCTTTCCCAGGTAGAAATCATCCAGGGACAGGCACGCGCAGCGCAGGCCCAGGGCGGGCAGGTAGTGGGAAAGCAGGGCCGCAAAGGTGCTCTTGCCGCTGCCCTGAGCGCCGTTCAAAAGCACCAGGAGCGGAGCACCCCGAGCGTCCTGAGCGGCAGCCAGATGAGCGGCCAGCGCCGCCCCGTGCACCTCCAGGGCTCGGCGCCGGGGCGCGGGTACCGCCGCGGGCCAGGCCAGGACTGACTCCCGCGCGGCGGCCTGGGCAAGCGCAAGCACCCCCTGCCGCGCCGACGCCGTGGCCAGCCCCGGCAGGGCTGGCCATAGCCCGAGGGCGTCGTCCGCCTCCGGCGCTCGCGCGTTTTTGGGGTCCTGGGGTTCCATGGCGTAAACCTTAGCACCGGCAAAGGTTGGGAACCCACGGCTTCCCGCAAGGTCGGTACACTAGGCTTTGCTCCCGTTCTTAGAAGAGGCGCTGTTGATGACCACCCTTCGCTCCCTCCCCCGCTCCCTACTGGGTGCCCTCCTCGCCCTGCTGCTCCTGGGCTGCGCTTCCCCGAGTGCCCCGCCCCCGAGCCCGGCGCCGGAGGCGGACGCGGTGGTCATCAAGACCAGCGCCATTGATACCCGGGCCTACCGGCACCGGGTGCTTCCCAATGGCCTTGAGGTGCTCCTGGTTAGCGACCCTGACAGCGATCAGGCCGCGGCCGCCCTCGCCGTGGACGTGGGCAGCTTTGCCGAGCCGGAAAGCCACCTGGGTCTGGCGCACTTCCTCGAGCACATGCTCTTCCTCGGCACGGAGAAGTATCCGGACCCCGACGGCTACGGGGATTTCATCAGCCGCAACGGCGGGGACCGCAACGCCTACACGGCCCTCGATCACACCAATTATTTTTTCTCCATCCGCCCGGAAGCCTTCTTCGAGGGCTTGGACCGCTTCGCTCAGTTCTTCATCGCCCCACGCTTCGACGCCGCCTACGTCAGCCGGGAGCGGAACGCCGTGCACAGCGAATATCAGATGCAGCTGAAAAACGATGGCTGGCGCACCTACATGACGCAGAAGCGCGCCCTAAACCCCGCCCACCCGGGCAGCCGTTTCACCATTGGAAGCCTCGACACGCTGGCCGATGACGAGCCCGGGGCCCTTCGGGACGCCCTCGTCGCCTTCTACGAAGCCCACTACTCCGCCGATCGCATGCGCCTCGTGCTCCTGGCCCCCGAATCCCTCGACACCCTCGAGAGCTGGGCCACGGAGCTCTTCGGGCCCGTGCGTGCCCGCCCCACCGCGGTGAACGAACCCGACGTGCCGGTGTTTGCCGAGGATCAGCTGCCGAGCCTTTTGCGCATCCGCCCCGTGAAGGAACGACGCAGCCTCGAGCTGACCTTCCCCCTGCCGCCCCTGGACCCCTACCAGGCGGAGGCCCCTGGCGCCTACCTAGCGAACCTGCTCGGCCACGAGGGCGAGGGCAGCGCCCATGCGGTGCTGAAGGACGCCGGACTGATCAACAGCCTAAGCGCCGGCGCCGCGCCCTTCGGGGAGCATAACGCCCTCTTCTCCATCGCCGTGGAGCTCACGGAAGCGGGCTACGCCCAGTGGCCCCAGGTGGTGGGAACGCTCTTTGCCGCCATCGAGCGCTTGAAGGCCGAGGGCCCGCAGCCCTGGCGCTACGATGAGCAAGCGCGCCTTGCCGACCTAGCCTTCGCCTACCAGCCTCAGCGCGACGCCTATCACACGGTGAGTACGCTGGCCGCCGGCCTGCTGGAAGTACCCCCAGAGGAAATACTCCGCAGCGGGATGCGCATGGATCGCTTTGACCCGGCGCTCCTGGAATCGATCCTCGCCGCTCTGCGCCCCGACCGGCTCCAGCTCACCCTCACGGCGCCGGAGGTGGAAACGGCCGCGCGGGAACCCTTCTTCGCCGTGGATTACGCGCTCGAGCCCCTGTCCCCGGCGCTGTGGATGGCCTGGGAAAAGCCCGCAGCCCCCGAGGGCTTGGCCCTGCCGGCGCCGAACCCCTTCGTCCCAGAGGCCCTAAGCCTCATGGACGCGCAGGAAACGGCCGCCCCCGCTGCCCTCGCCTCGGGCCCCTGGGGTACGCTGTGGCATGCCCCCACGGTGGCCTTCAAGGCGCCCCGGGCGGAGCTGCGCTTGAAGGTGCAAAGCGGGGCCATCACGGGCCCTGAGGGGCAAATGGCCGCCGCCCTCTGGGCGGCCCTCCTCGAGGACAGCCTAAACAGCTACGCCTACCCGGCGCGCCTGGCTGGCCTCAGCTTCGCCCTGCGCCCGGCGGCCTCGGGGCTTGAGCTGCAGGTGGCAGGCTACAGCGAGCGCCTGCCCGAGCTTCTCGAAGCGGTGCTCAGCAGCCTGACGACGGTCGACCCCAGCGAAGCCGCCTTTGAGCGGGAAAAGGCGCGGCTGCTGCAGAGCCTCGCCAACCAGCGCCAGGACCGCCCCTACCAGCAAGGGATGCGGGCGCTCCAGCAGGTCCTTGACCACGACGCCCACCCCCTCGACGCCCGGCTGGCAGCGGCGGAAGCCCTCACCCTGGAGGAGCTTAAGGAAGGCTTTGCAAAGCCCCTTCTGAAAGCGCCCAAACTAACGGGGCTCATGGTCGGTAACATCACTTCTGCCGAGGCCGAGCGGCTGGCGGCCATGATCACCGGCGCCCTAGGCACGGCCCCCGCCGATCCCGTGCCCCCCCAAGCACTCGCTAAGCTGGAAGCGGGGGATCGCCTCGCCCAGGCCCTAACCATCGACCATGACGATGCGGCCTTCGTGCTGTACGTCCAGGGGCGCACCCAAAGCCTCGGCGAGCGCGCCCGCTTCGGGCTGCTCGGGCACATGCTCGCCTCCCCCTTCTTCAATGCCCTACGCACGGAGCGCCAGCTCGGCTATGTGGTTTCCGCCGGGGCCTTTGTGCGCCATAGCACGCCCGGGCTCTACTTCCTCGCCCAGAGCCCTGTGGCCGGGCCGGCGACGATTCTTGCGGAAACGGAAGGCTTCCTTACGCGCTACGGCGAGACGGTGGCGACCCTGACCCCGGAGGCCTTTGAGACGGAAAAGGCGGGCCTGCGCTCCCGCCTTCTGGAGCGGGATAAGAACCTCGGGGAAATGGCCAGCCGTTACTGGGAGAACATCGAAGTGGAACGGGCGGACTTCGCCCTCCGGGAAGCCCTCGCCGCGGCCCTGGACGCCCTCACCTTAGAGCAATTCCAGGCCTTCTACGGCGTGTTCCTTGAGCGCCTGGCCTCGCAGCGGGTGCTCGCCCTAAGCCCCGGTCGCTTCGGCGACGAGGCCCTCCCCGAGGGCACGGCGGTGACGAACCCAGCGGCCTTCAAGGCCAGCCGGGATCGCTTCCTGGCCACCGGGGCCACCCCGTGAACGCCGCCGAGGCGCTACGCTCGGAGCTGCTCCGAGCCATCCGGGATAACCTCCGGGACGGCGCCTCCCAGCTCGCGCGGCGAGCCCTAGACGCCCTCGCCCGCTACGCCGAAGCGCCGGAAGGCCCCCTCGAGGATCGCAAGGCCGCCCTCCTCGCCTTCGCTGACGAGCTCGGCGCCCTACGCCCCAGCATGGTGGCCATTCCCAACCTCGTAAGCCGTTGGTGCGACGCGGTGCGAGATTTTGACGGGCCTGCGGAGGCCCTCGGACCCTTTGCCCGCACCCAGGCGCAGGCTGTGCGCACCTGGGCCGACGGGGCTCGGGATGCCACGGTGCGCGCCACCCTCGCCCAGCTCGAGGGCGCCCAATGCCTTCTCACCCACTCCATCAGCTCCACGGTGCTCGAGGTGCTCAAACGCCTGCCGCGAGCGCGCACGGAGGTCATCGTTACGGAAAGCCGCCCGGGGCGAGAGGGGTGGGAGCTGGGGGCGACGCTGGCCGCCCAGGGGCACCGGGTCAGCTATATCACCGACGCCCAGGGCGGGCTGTTCACGGCTCAGGCGGACGCGGTCCTCGTGGGCGCCGATGCGCTGCTCGCCGATGGAACGGTGGTCAATAAGGCCGGAACCTACCTGCTGGCCCTCGCCGCCAAGGATCAGAACGTCCCCTTCTGGGTCTGCGCGGAGAGCTTCAAGTGCACCGCAACCCCCGCCCATGCCTTCGCCCTCGAGGAGCGCTCCGGCAGCGAGCTGGGGCCGCCGCCGGTGCCCGGGCTCAAGGCGCGGAATCTCTACTTTGAGATGACGCCGCCCCGGCTGATCACGGGCTGGCTTTCTAACGAGCCCCTGGCGCCGCGCTTTGGACGACTCAGCTAACCCTCAAGAGTTGATTTCATTTCTGGCCTTGAGCATCCCGGAGTCTTTCAACATAGATTCCCGATGAGTCATGCAGAATGTTGTTTCAACATGCTTGGCGACGCTGCCAAACAAACAGCGTCTCGCTCAGGGTTTAGGGTGACGTATTCCTGACGGCTCCAGTTGCGAGTAGCGCGGCCATTCCATCGGCTTGGGCAACGCGCCTTAGCGTGTGCGTAAACGGCACTTCTGGCTTCCAGCACGGCGCGATCGGCACCGCTATGGCGCTGTGCAGGGGTCACGTAATGGATACCGCTGTGACGATGTTCATAGTTGTACCAGCCCACAAAGGCAGCCGCCCATTTCCGCGCTTCGTCGAGATCGGCGAAGCCGCGCTTGGGATATTCAGGGCGATACTTCGCCGTTTTGAAGAGCGCTTCAGCATAAGCGTTGTCGTCGCTTACGCGCGGCCGCGAGTACGACGGTTTGATGCCCAGCCAGTTCAGCATGGCCAGCACGGTGGTGGCTTTGAGCGTAGGCCCGTTATCGCCGTGCAGCACCGGCTTTTTGGCTCTGCCCGCAATGGCCTCAGCCAACGCGGCACGATTCACCACCCGCACTGCGTGATCCGCGTCATCGGTGGCGTGCACCTCCCAGGCAACGACTTTACGGCTGAAGACGTCCAGAATCAGGTAGAGGTAAAACCACTGCCCCATGACCTGCGTTGGCAGGAAGGTAACGTCCCACGCCCATACCTCGTTCGGGCTGTAGGCCACATGCGTTGCCGGCGGCCTCTGCTTTACCGGGGCCCTGCTGCGACCCCGGTGCGTCAGCTGGCCGGCGTCTCGAAGAACACGATAAAAGCTCGATTCGCTGGCGATATATACGCCCTTATCGGCCAACATGGGCACAATCCGCGTTGGTGGCAGCGCAGCGTACTCGGGCCGATTGGCCACCGCGAGAATCTCCTGCCGCTCCGCTTCCGTCAGGCGCGAAGCAGGCGCCGGCCGTTCCGCTAACGGGCGCCGATCGCCGAGACGCAGCGCCTCAGGTCGCGACCAGCCCCGTAAGGTCTTGCAATCCACTCCAATGATTTCGCTGATTTTAGCCAGGCGCGCGCCGCTATTACGCGCTTGTGCAACGGCCTCGAGGATCTGCCGGCGATCTTCCAGGGAAGTCATTCGTCCCCGCTCTCGTGGAAGATCGCCTCGAGCTTTTTTGACAGCACCAGCAGTGCCGCGGTCTCTGCCAGCGCCTTCTCCTTCCGCGCTAGGTCCTGCTTCAGCTTGCGAATCTCCTTTCGGGAGGCGCGGTCTGCTTTGCCTGAAGCTTCGACGGACGACGGCTCTGACAAGGAGTCGCTCGCCTGGGACCGCCACTGTGCCAGCTCCGCCGGATACACGCCGTTCTCGCGGCACCAGGCACTCCGACCTTCTTCATCCAGGCTGGCTGTGTGGATCACCGCTTCGAGACGAGACGGACCGGTCCACAGCCGGTCCCGGGAGTCACTCAATGCCTCCGCCCGCCACCGCGACAAGGTGTCGGTTCGCACGCCGAGTGCTCGAGAGACGTCTTCCAACGTTGCGCTCTCAGGCGGCAGCAAGCGCGCCACCGCTTTGGCCTTGAAGGCCGTCGAATATCTTGCCATGCGTCATACTCCGTGCCCTCTGCAGTGTACCTATTGAGGGGGAATCTATGTTGACGCAGAGGGATCCCGCCGAGGAGAGTGCCAAAGCAGGACGTTAGCTTTTTGGGATCAGCAGATCTGACTCCGCATCGTAGTCCCAGTGCTTGTTGAGCTTCGTCATAAGCTTGCGTCGGTAGGCGGTAGCCCAGATGGCCTGAGAGATGATGTTTTGATCTTTGTGGGTCATGGTTGCCACCTGGGAGCGCATCGCCTTGAGGGCCTCGTACACAGCCTGTGGCTGGCCGGAGAAGGTGATCTTATCTACCCCTGGGCCAAAGACGCCGGGCACCACCCGGCCGAACACCTTTAAACATAGCTCCACCGTTTCCCGCTCTGGCCGCTCCGGGTAGCGAGGTCCTACCACACGCCAACACTTGCTAGCACGATAGGGCTCCCGTGGATGCCGGTCGATGTAACGGCGCCGGGCATCAGCCACCGAAACCTTGAGATTGCCAAGCGCCTCGCGCCAGGCCAGTTCCCAAAGCGTCATCCGTTGCGCGTTCTCTGCCGCAGCACTGGGCGAAAAGCTATTCACCCCCCTTCTACGCTGCGGCAGCACGAACTGGCGTACGTCGTGAGGAAACTCAAACCGATCGTCCATGGTTCTTATCCGCGTATGGCTCACTCCTCTCTATTATTCGGAATCGCCGGCGAATCAAAATTTCAAATTCTTTTAGTTTCGCGATACAACTTAATCCAGCGCCCCATAAGTTGTTACCCGACTGTTTTTTAGAGATTTTTTCAGAATGCAAAGGTTAACGAGGCTAACCTGTGTTGATTTTATTAACCGAATTAATTTTTTAGACGAAAAATTATCTTCTTAGCGATTTAAGCCGAAATTTTCTCCCCCGAAAGGTTTTTGCGTTAAAACGTTCGTGCTCTTAGGAGCACGCCAGTGCTTTGCACAAGGACGTGCAGGCTGGCGTTTCCTACGGTCGGTCGCGGGCACGCCGCAAAGAAGAGAACGCTATGTCTACTACTGCGGTCGGATCTGGCCTTCGCCTGCCTTCCGAAGCTCTGAGCCCCCGCTGTACCAGAGCGCGGGGAATTGTCGCCGGTCTTCTGAGCTTGTTTTTTTCGGTCATGGGGACGCCAGCCGGCTTCGGGGCTCCGGACCTACCCGCGGAAGTGGTCCGGCAACTTAAGGGCATGAGCCCCAGCGAAGCGCAGGCGTTGGCGCAGCGCTATGGTCTGAACCCCGCAGACTACGTTGACACTCCCGCCCCCGCCGCGCCGGGGCAAGCGCCGCTCCCCGCCCCCGCCGCCCCCACGCCAGCGCCGCCCCCACCCCCGCCGCCAAAAGCCAGTTCGGAAGTGCTCGAGGTGGCCACTTCCACGGAGGCGGCGGCTGCGGAAACAGCGGCCGACAGCACCATCGAGCCCCTGGCCCCGGAAAAGCGCTACGGCCTGGGCTTTTTTACCTCGAGCATGGCGAGGGGGCCCACCGATAATGCCCCCGTGCCCCCGGACTATCGCCTAGGCGTCGGCGACGAAGTGGTGCTCTTCCTGGTTGGTTTAGAAAGCCGGGAGATTAAAGTCACCATCGACCGCCACGGGGAAATTGCCCTCCCTGATCTGGGCAAGCTCTCCCTGGCAGGCACCCGCTTTGACGACGCCGTAGCCCTGCTCCAGGCGAAGTTCGCCAACTCCCGCATTGGCGTCGAGGCCTTTGTGACGCTCGGGCGCCTGCGCATGATCAACGTGACCTTCGCCGGAGAGGTGGCGAACCCCGGTACCACCACCGTGCCCGGGCTAACCCGACTATCCCAGGCCCTTTACGCGGCCGGCGGGCTAACGGGGCTGGGGAGCTTGCGGCATATCGCGGTCAATCGGGGCGCGGAAACGACCCTCGAGTTCGACGCCTACGAACTTTTGCTCAAGGGAGATGCTACTAAGGATGTAGCCCTGCAAGACGGTGACGTGGTCTTCGTCCCCCCGGTGAAGCGCATGGCTGCGGTATTCGGGGCAGCGCGCCGCCCCGGTATCTATGAACTACTGCCCCACAGCCGCCTATCCGATCTTCTAGCCATGGCTGGCGGGCCTACAGAACGCGCGCTGAGCGAACAGGTGCTACTAGAACATGAGATCCCGGGAGGCGTACCGGAAATCCAGAGCATCACGCTGACGGCCCTACCCTTACGCCAAGCAGCGCCCGGGGATCGGCTTCGCCTCCTTCCTCGCGCGTCGCGCTTTGCCAATCGGGTTACGCTTCGCGGCGCGGTGCAGCGGCCAGGCGTTTACGGCTGGGAGCCGAAAATGACCGTTGCCGACTTTCTGAGGGATCCCAATCGAGATCTGCTGGAAAACACGGATTACAGCTATGCCCTAAGAGTGTCTACTCGCTTCCATGATGGCTATATCTCGGTGCAGACCTTTTCCCCGGTCGGCACGCTTGGAGGTAGCTTTGCGCCCGCACTCATGCCCCGAGACGAAATTCTGATCCTGCCAAGGCCTGGAACACCGGCCCGCCGAAACCTCATTGACCAAGTGATCTCACGGCTGCGAGCACAGGCAACTCCCGATGAGCCGGCGCAGCTCGTTACCATTGAGGGCCCGGTTCGCGAACCCGGCGCCTACCCTCACGAACCGGGCCTCAGTATTCCTGCGCTGGTTCGGGCCGCCGGGGGCTTTCGAGAAGCGGCCATTGACCTCGACTTTGGTCTAGTTCTCTCCCAGGATCCAGTAACGGGCGTCCTCACCTTTCGCCAGTTCGCCCCTCGTGAACTCCTCCGAAGCACGGCGACGGCTGCGCTCAAGCTGGCCTTAAAACCCGGGGATTCGGTCATTCTTCTACCGAATGTCAGCGGCGAGCCAGACACCCTTGCAACACGACAAGCGAGGATCAAAGGGGTCGTGAGGCGCCTCCAAGCTCAAGCGACGCCTGAACGTCCCGCAGCCCTCGCAAGCATCAGCGGCGCTGTTTTCGCACCCGGCACCTATCCGCTTTCCACTGACAGCACCGTCCAGGATCTTGTGGCAGCCGCGGGCGGCCTTAAGGAGGGCGCTTATGAAAGGAGCGTCGAAATACGTTCCGTAGCCATTGATGATCGCGGCGACGCATTCACTGAGACCCGCACCGTTTCACTTACCGATGGCACGGTTGCAAGTGCGACGCTCCTCCGAGCGAAGGATCAGGTGCTGATCAAAACCATCCCGGGGCTCAACAGCCAAAGCACCGTGGAACTGTCGGGAGAGATTCGTTTTCCCGGGGTCTATCCCATTGCCCCCGGGGAGAAGCTCTCGGAAGTGCTTGCGCGAGCCGGAGGCCTAACGGAGAACGCCTATCCCTACGGCGCGGTGTTCACCTCGGAAACCCAGGCCGCGGTGGAGCGCAGTCAGCTCAATCGCTTCTCCGACGAGCTTCGCCGAACCTTTGCGGCGCAAGCACTGACGTTGGAGACGCCCGGGTCAAATCTGAGCGAACTTGAACAAACCCTGGCCGCCCTCACCGAGCGCGAAGCCGCAGGCCGCATCGCAGTGAATTTTCCCGGGCTGCTGCTCGGAGATCGTTCTGCGGATCTTGAAGTCAGCGATGGCGATCGGCTCTACGTGCCTGGAAGAAGCAATGCCATCGCCGTACTGGGAGAGGTCTTCCGCCCGGGAAACTTTCAGTTCTCTGATTCGCTGAATCTAGAGGACTATCTCGCCCTAAGCGCGGGGATCACTAAGCGTGCCGATCGTCGCAAGCTGTATGTGGTACGGGCCGACGGCTCCGTGTTCCGACCGCAGCGAAGCCTTTTGGCCTTCGAGTTAGGCCGGCAGAAGCTGCGCCCGGGCGATGCGATCGTTGTGCCCGTGGATACGGCCTATCGGGATACGCTGAGCTTTTGGTCGACCATCACGCAAATCGCCTTTCAGACTGGTGTTTCGCTAACGGCGCTACGGCAGTTTAACTAGGCCTCGAACACCCGCTCGAAGGGCGGAAGGGCGTCCAAGATCGCCTGGCCGTAGCGCCGGGTGACGATGCGCTTATCGAGCAGGGTGATGCGGCCGTAGTCCTTTTCCGAGCGCAAAAGTCGCCCGCAGGCCTGCTTGAGGCGCAGCGCCGCGTCGGGCACGGACATTTCCATGAAGGGGTTGCGCTGCTGGGCGCTGAGCCATTCCGCCGTGGCCGCCTCCACGGGATCGTCCGGGACGGAAAAGGGCAGCTTGCAGATGATGACGTGGCGGCAATAGGCGCCAGGCAAATCGATGCCCTCGGCGAAGCTGGCGAGGCCGAAGATCACGCTCCCCTCCCCGCCGTCGATGCGGCGCTGGTGCTCCGCCAGAATCCGGCCCTTGCTTTCCGTGGCCTGGCTCAGCACCCGCTTAAGAAGGGCCGGCGGCAGGGCTGCGCAGACCTGATCGAGCTGGCGCCAGGAGGTAAAGATCACCAGCGTGCCCTCGTCCTCCCGAATGAGGCCCGGGAGCAGCTCGGCGATTTCCGCCGCGTGGGCCTCGCTTTGGCTCGGATCGCTGCGCAGCTTCGGCACCACCAGCTGGGCTACCTCGCCATAGGCAAAGCTTGAGGGGACCACCAGGTAGCGAGCGTTATCGGGAATGCCCGCCGCCTCGGCGAAGCGCCCGAAGCCGTCCGTAGAGGACAGGGTGGCGGAGCTCACCACGGCGCCGAAGCACCGGTCCCAGAGCACGCTGCGCAGGGAGGTGCCCGCGCTCAAGGGAGAGCTTTGCACCTCGACGTCGAGGCTGCCCTCCTGCCCCAGGCGGGAGATCCAGCGGGCGTGGGGGGCATCGCTTGCCTGAGCGAAGTCGCGCCAGAGGGCCTCGCTGCCCTCCAGGCGACCCTGAAGCTGCCCCAGGCTGCCCTGCGCCGCTTCTAGCTCGGCCCGGGCATCGCCGGCCTGCTCCAAGGCCTCGCTTAGGCGCTCCGAAAGCTCATCGCCCAGGGACACCAGCTCCGCGAAGGCCTCGGCCAACTGCTTACCCTGAGCCCGCCAGGCCTCCCCCACATCCCCGTGGGGAAAGCGGTGCGCCGGCACCTGGCCGCGGCGGAGCCCCGGCGCGCCTTCCTCCAAGGCCTCGAGCTGCTCCGCTAGCGTGAGGGTGGCGCTGAGCGTTTCCCGGAGCGGCGCCCCCAGCTGGGCCAGGCGCTGCGCCGCAGCCACCCAGGCGGGAGCTCGGCCGAGGCGCTGGGCCAGCGTGCCCACGAGGCGTTCGAAGGCGTCGAGGGTTTGCTGGCTCCCGAGGATGCGCGTGAAACGGCGCAGGTGCCCCAGAGCCTTATCGGAAAGGTGGTGGCCTTCGTCGAAGACGTAGATCGTCTCCTCCGGCGTCGGTAGCACCACCCCGCCCCCCAGGGCCAAATCCGCGAGAATGAGGTCGTGGTTGGCGACGATGACGTCGGCCCGCTGCACGGCCTCCCGGGCCTTGAAGTAGGGGCAATCGCGAAAGAAGGTGCAGCGGCTGCCCGTGCAGCCGCGATGATCGGTGGTCACGGAGGCCCAGCGGTCGTCGTCGATGGCTTCCCCGTAGCGCTCCCGATCCCCATCCCAGCGCCCCCCTTCCAGGGCCGTCTGCATGGCCTGATAGAGGGGCCGGGCCGCCAAGCTCGGGGGCGGGCCGAAGAGGTCGCTGGCGAGCGCCGTGCTGTCTTCCGAGAGGATGCGATCAAGCCGTGCCAGACAAGCATAGCGGCCCCGGCCCTTGGCCAGGGCGTAGGTGAACTTCAGCCCCGCGGCCCGCTGCAGATCGGGCAGATCTCGTTCCACCAGCTGATCCTGCAGGGCGACGGTGGCCGTGGAGATCACCAGGGTCAGGCCCCGGGCTTGGGCCAGGGGAATGGCCGCGAGCCCGTAGGCGAGGGTTTTCCCCGTCCCCGTGCCGGCCTCGGCGACCACCACGTGGGGCGGACCGGGCTCCCGGACCCCAAGCTCGTCTACCGTGAGGGCCCCGAGGGTCCGGGCGATCTCCGCAATCATGAGCCGCTGCCCCCGCCGCGGCGTAAAGCCCCGGGCCGCCAGCCAAGCGCGATAGGCGCCCTGAATCTGCTCGCGGAGCGCGGGGCTTAGGGTGCCGTCTTGGGGGGAAGCGGTGGTCATGGGCCGAGTATACCGGGCCATGCAAGAAAAACCCTTCGGTGCTAGCCTTGCCGGCGGTTGCGATTCCTCGCAAGAAGCCCCATGCGTTCGATTCCCCGGCGCCTGATCGGTGCCCTGCTGGCCCTTTGGCCGCTACTTTCCTCGGCGGACGACACGCCTCTGCCGCCCTTTGCCCTGCCCCCGGGCTTTGTGCTCGAGGTGGTGAGCGACGATCTGCCCAACGCCCGCCAGCTGGCCCTCGGGCCCAAGGGCACGCTCTTCGCCGGTACGCGGCGCGATGGGCGGGTCTGGGCCCTTCGCGACGGGGTGCGCTACACCCTCGCCGAGGGGCTCACGCTCCCCAGCGGCGTCGCGGTACACGACGGCGATCTCTACATTGCGGCGGTCTCCCACCTCTATCGCCTAAGGGGCATCGAGGACGCCCTCGCCGCGCCCCCGGCCCTGGAAGTGATCACCGACGCCCTGCCCACGGATAAGCACCACGGCTGGAAGCACATCGAGTTCGACAGCGACGGGCAGTTGCTGATTCCCGTGGGCGCCCCCTGCAACATCTGCGACCCCAAGCCTCCCTACGCGAGCCTCTTGCGCATGGACCGGAACAGCGGCGCCTATGAGGTGATCGCCCAGGGCATCCGCAATACCGTGGGCTTCGATTTCGAGCCGGGCACCGGCGCCCTGTGGTTCTCGGACAACGGCCGGGACATGCTCGGGGATGAAATCCCCCCGGAGGAGCTGAACCGGCTAGCCGCCCCCGGGGCCCACTTTGGCTACCCCTACGTCCACGGTGGCGCCGTCCTCGATCCGGAGTTTGGCGAGGGCCATCGCCTGGAAGACTACGCCGCGCCGGAAGCTCGGCTCCCGGCCCATAGCGCCCCCCTGGGCCTCGCCTTCTACACGGGCAGCGCCTTCCCCGAGCGCTACCGGGGCGCCCTGTTCTTTGCCGAGCATGGCTCCTGGAACCGGAGCACGAAGATTGGCTATAAGGTCTCCGTGGCCTTCCTCGAGGGCGGCAAGATTCAACGCATCGAGCCCTTCCTCACGGGCTTCCTCGACGGCGAGACCACCCTCGGCCGCCCCGTGGATGTGCTCGTAGAACCGAGCGGCGCCCTCCTCGTCTCTGACGACCACCGCGGCGCCGTCTATCGCATTCGTTACGCCGGCCCTTCGGCCACCCCGACCCTTGCTAGGAGCACGCCATGAGCGACCTCAGTATCCTCTTCGAGCCCGTGAAGCTCGGCCCCATCACGCTGCCCAACCGCTGGGCTATGGCGCCCATGACTCGACAGTTCAGCCCGAACCGCACGCCCACGGAGGACGTGGCGCGCTACTACCAGCGCCGGGCGGAAGGGGGCACGGGGCTCATCATCACGGAAGGCACGACCCTTCGGGATCTCGCCTCCAGCGGCAGCGACGCCATCCCCGCCATCAGCGGCGAGGTCCCCGTGGCCGGCTGGGCCAAGGTCGTGGAGGCCGTACACGCCGCCGGCAGCAAGAT
>JAUILI010000052.1 GCA_030433075.1 Gammaproteobacteria bacterium
TGTCCTATACCCGCGCCATCTCCGATCCCACCTTCTCCACGGGAACGCCGGAAACGGACCGGGAGCTGCTGCGGAACCTCATCGCCTTCTATTGCGTGCTGGAAGGGATCTTCTTCTACTGCGGCTTCACCCAGATCCTTTCCATGGGGCGCCGGAACAAGATGACGGGCACGGCGGAGCAGTTCCAGTACATCCTTCGCGACGAGTCCATGCACGTGAACTTCGGTATCGACGTGATCAACCAGATCAAGATCGAAAACCCCCACCTCTGGGATGCGCAAACCCAGCAGGAAGCGATCCAGATGATCCTCGAGGGCACGCAGCTCGAGATCGAATATGCCCGGGACACCATGCCCCGGGGCGTGCTGGGCATGAACGCCAGCATGATGGAGGAGTACCTGAAGTTCATTGCGAACCGGCGCCTGGCGCAGATTGGCCTCCCCGAGCAGTTCCCTGGGGTCGCGAATCCCTTCCCCTGGATGTCCGAGATCATGGATCTCAAGAAGGAGAAGAACTTCTTCGAGACCCGGGTGACGGAATACCAGGTCGGCGGCGCCCTCAGCTGGGATTAAGCCCTAGGCCCCTAGGGCCCCGAGAAGCCTACGCAACGCTAAAATGCCGGCCCCGCGCCGGCATTTTTTATGCGCCCAAAGCCCCCAGGGCCTAGCCCCTCCCGGAGATCATGGCGATGGCAAAACTCATAGCAAAAGGCCCCCGAACCCTTTCCCTCGTGCTCATGCTCGCCCTCGCGGGCTGCTCCGACCCTACGCCGCCCACCCCTAAGGGCGCCCCTAACGGTAATGCGGCGCCGTCCCCCTCGGAGGCTGAGCTGGCCGAGGTCAGCGGCGCCGCCGCCAAGGCCTGGGTGCGCAGGGAACGGGCCCGGGCAGAGCGCGAGACCGGCCCCCCAGAGGCCCTCGCGCAGCGCTACGGGAAAGCCCTGGAGGCTTTGGAGCGCTACGCCGACGCTCTCCCCAAACTCAGCCTTTCCGAGGGGCGCATCACCACCCTCGAGAAAAGCCAGGCCCATCCCCGGGGGCGCTGGGGCCTCCTCGACGGGGCCGCCCTCGCCGCTGGGCAGCGGGTCTTCACGCCCCTGCTCGACCTCGACGCCCTCAGCGCCGCCGAGGGGGAAAACTGGACCTACCACCACAGCAGCTGCCGCCCCGCCCCGGAGACCCGCTGCCTGCTCTTCCTCTCCCCGGATGGCGGAGACGCCACCGTGCTCCGGGAGTTTGATCTCGCGGCCGGCGCCTTCGTCGAGGAGGGCTTTCGCCTCCCCAAGGGAAAAATGACCGTGCGCTGGGCGGGCCCAGACGCGCTCTACGTGGCCACGGATCGAGGGCCCGGCTCTCTCACGAACTCGGGCTATGCCCGCCAGGTGGCGTTCTGGACCCGGGGCACGGCCTTCGCCGAAGCGCCGGTGCTCCACGAGGCGGAGGAAGGGAGCGTCCGCGCCTATGCCCGGCGCCTCGAGGACGACGACGGCACGGTCCTCGACCTGCTGGTGGAGGTCCCCAGCTTTTTTGAAGCGCGCTATTGGCGCTGGGACGGGACGGCGAAAACGCCCCTCCCCCTCCCCACCACGGCCCGGCTCCACGGCCTGCTGGCGGGGCAGCTTATTGTCGAGCTCCGTCGCCCCTGGGCCATCAAGGGGGAAGCAGAAGCCCTGCACCCGGCGGGAACGCTCCTTGCCGTCCCAAGCGAAGCCCCCGGGGCCCTGAGCGCGGCCACCGTGCTCTTTGCGCCGTCCCGCGGCCGGGCGCTTGAGGATGTGGCGCTGGGCAAGGGTCGGCTATGGCTCCACGTGCTCGATGAGGGGGTCAGCACCCTGGAAAGCCTGCGTGCGCCCAACGGCGAAGGCTCTTGGAGCCGGCAGCCCATCGATCTCGGCGATCCCGGTGCATTGGCCTTCCTAGGCACGGACCGCAGCCAGGATACGCTCTGGGTCACCCACGAGGGCTTCCTTTCGCCCCCCACCCTGGCCCGGGTGTCGGGAAGCACCTTTAGCCCCGCGCTTCAGGCGCCAGCGCTCTTTGATGCCCAGGCCTTCACCGTGGAGCGGCGCCAGGCCCGCTCCGCCGATGGCACCGCCGTCCCCTATTGGCTCGTGGGTCCGAAGGACGACCAGCCCCGGCCGACCCACCTCTTTGCCTACGGCGGCTTCGCCAACACGCTGATGCCCAGCTACGCCGGCACCTACGAAGCCACCCCCGGCGTCTACGGCCGGCTCTGGCTCGAGGAGGGCGGACGTTTTGTGGTGCCCAATCTTCGGGGCGGTGGCCTCTATGGCCCCGCCTGGCACCAAGCGGCCCTGGGCCCAAACCGGGTGAAGAGCTTTGAGGACCTCGAAGCCGTGGTCGACGACCTCACGGCGGCGGGGCTCACGACCCCGGCCCAAATGTCCATCGAAGGGCGGAGCAACGGCGGGCTTTTAGTGTTCGCCGCCCTCACCCGCCGGCCCCAGGGCTACGGGGCCATTGTCTCTGGCGTGCCCCTGGCGGACATGCTGCGCTATCACACGCTCCTCGCCGGGGCGAGCTGGATGGGCGAGTACGGCGATCCGCGGGACCCGGAAGCTCGAGCCTGGCTAGAGGCCTATTCGCCCTACCAGCAGCTTCGGGAGGGGGAGCGCTATGCCCCAACCTTCATCTACGGCAGCGCCGGGGACGACCGCGTGCATCCGGCCCATGGGCGCTGGATGGCAGCCAAGCTGAAGGCCCTCGGGGCCCCGGTGTGGTACTGGGAAACGGAGGATGGGGGCCACGGCAATCCCGTGCGCCGGGAGGACCTCGCCCAGCGCCTGGCCCTCACCTATACCCACCTGTGGAAACACCTCGGGGCGGCGCCGCCCCTCCCCGAGGGGGCGCCCTAGGCGCCCCGGGCCTTGCGGAAGTTGGGCTCGCGCTTTTCCAGGAAGGCGGCAATGGCCTCCTTGTGCTCCGGGGACTCGTAGGCCTGCTGCAGCGCCGCCATCTCCCGCCGCTGGGCCATGGCGAGGTCCGTCTCCGCGGCGTTCTCCGTCAGCAGCGCCTTCACAGCGCGCAGAGCGCTCTGGGGGTTGCTCCCCATGGCTCGGGCCGCATCGAGGGCTGCGGGCACCAAGGTCTCCGGCGCCAGCACCCGATCCACTAACCGCAGGGCCAGGGCTTCCTCGGCGAGCACAGTGCGTCCCGTGAGCATGAGATCGCTGGCGGCCCCAAAGCCCACGCGCTGGGGCAGGAGCGCGGAGCTGCCCAGCTCCGGCACGAGGCCCATGCGGATAAAGCGCAGGCTCAGCTTCGCCCCCTCCGCGGCGTAGAGCGCATCGAAGGGCAACACCTGGGTGAGGCCCACCCCGATGGCCGGGCCATTGATGGCGGCCACGAGGGGCTTAGAGCGGCGCACCAGGCCCACCCAGTCCCGGGGACTCGAGCCTTCGCTCTCCCCCCGGTCCTGCTCCGCAAAAACATCGCCGATATCGGCGCCCGCACAGAAGCCGCGGCCGGCCCCGGTCACCACCATGGCGAGCACCTCGGGATCGTCATTCCCCGCGCTGACGGCAGCGGCCAGCTCCGCGCCCATTTTGTAGGTCCAGGCGTTCAGCCGCTCCGGGCGATTTAGGGTGATGAGCAACACCCCATCGCGCATTTCCGTAGTGATGGTTTCAAACATTCCGAGCCCTCCCCGACTCTGTGAAAAGCGTCTTCGCCCCGGCGCCCCTAGGCGGCCAGGGCCTCCGCCACCCGCGCCCGCACGTCCGGCTCCAGCAGGCGCTCAAAGGGCATGAGCAAATGCTGCACCGCCGCGGACCACTCGCGCACCTGATCGTCCCGGAGGGCGGCCATCTGCACCTGGGTGCGGTAGGTCATTTCCTCTTGCGTGAACATGGTCCGATCCCCTTCCGTGGTGGGATAGAGGAAGTCGTTGTAGTTCGCCTGGCGCCAGGGGAGGCGCACCACCTCCGCCGCCTGCTTGAGGTAGGCCTCGAGGCG
This sequence comes from Gammaproteobacteria bacterium, assembly GCA_030433075.1. Taxonomy (GTDB): domain Bacteria; phylum Pseudomonadota; class Gammaproteobacteria; order Pseudomonadales; family Azotimanducaceae; genus Salivita. Next base: position 3,975 of record JAUILI010000052.1, read on the forward strand.
CCCCTGAAGATCCCCTGCGCCGGCGAGGGCCTCGCTTAAGGCCTTGGCTTGGAGCGCCGCGGAGCTCATGCCCTGGCCGTAGGTGGGGTTGAAGCTGCACAGCGCATCCCCTACGGGCACAAAGCCCCGGGGCCGCTGCGCCATGGCCGCGTAGTTGCGGAGGCGATTTGCGGGATAGATCAGCTTGGAAATGGGCGCTTCGAAGGTGGCCCCGGCCAGCGCCTCATAGAGCGCGGGGTTGGGCAGGGCCTTCGCAAAGGCGAGGAAGCCCGCCTCATCATCCGGCGGATAGTCCCCCGCCCGCCCCCCAAGGGAGCAAATGTGCCGCCCCCCTTCGATGGGCATGAGCACGCCGCCGCGGGCACCGTCCCGGGGCAGGTTACCCACCACCACGGCCTTCCAGGACCGCGCGGGATCCTCCGCCAAGCGCACCACGGTGCTCGCGTAGCCGAAGCTCACCTTCACCGTTTCCACCGGCGGCTCGGGGAAGCCCAGGGCCTTCAGCCAGCGGATGGCACCTTCTCCGCGCCCGGAGGCATCGACGACGAGATCCCCGGAGAGGGTCTCCTCCGTCCCCGCGGCCGTCTCCAAGCGCACCCCTTCCACTGCGGTGCCCCCGGTGTCCATCACCAGGCCCCGAACGGTCACGCCGCTACGCAGGGTGAGATTCGCCGTGCCCTCGCACACCTGCTGGCGCAGGCAATGCTCAAGCAGCCAGCGGCTTTGCCCGTGCACCCGCATGGGGGTTTCGAAGGGCTTGGCCACACCCAGCTCCGAGGCCGAAAAGAAATCATGGCCCGGATCCAGGGGCACGGAGCCCGCGGCCTCGAGGCGCGCGAGAAAGCCTGGGGCCAGCGCCTCCATGGCCTGCTCTCCGCCCTTCAGCAGCACGTGAAGATGATAGGTCTGGGGCGCGCTCATGCGCGGCGCCGCGTCATCGCCGAAGGCGGCCCGATCGACGATGATCACCTCGTCAAAGTGGGGCGCCACGGCGCGGGCGGCGAGGAGCCCGGCCAGGCTGCCCCCCAGCACCAGGGCCCGATGCCCCAAGCGTTCTGCGGTCATGGGTTGTCCTCCCTTTTTCTGCGCGCCCTAGGGCAGCGTTCCCAACCAGTCGAGGAGGAGCGCGTTGGTCTCCTCCGGCCGCTCCTGCTGCACCCAGTGGCCGCAGCCCGCGAGGATCTCCGAGCGATAAAGCTTCGGTAGGGTCTCGCTAAACTTCGCAATCGCCGGTGCGCCCCAAATGGTGGGGCCATCCCGATCGCCGCCGATAAACAGGGACGGAATGGTGATGGGCTGGCCCGCAAAGGCCCGGAGGTCCTCCCAGTCCCGGTCGACGTTACGATAGCGCGACAGGGGCCCGAAGAAGCCCCCGGCCTCGAAGGCGGCGGCGTAGGTGTCGAGGTCCTCGTCCGTCATCCAAGCCGGCATCACCTTCGGGTATTGAAACTGGTCGCGCATTTCCGTGCCCTTGGGCACGAGGGAGATGTTGGGGCCGTTTTCGATATTGCCCCCGGCGCACCAGTAGAAGCCCAGCAGCCACTGGCGCACGTCCTTTTCAATCTCCGCCTCGGCCCGGCCCACGCTTTGGAAATATTCCACGTAGAACTCGGCGTCCGGGCCCGCCATGGCGCGCATGGCCGTGGTCGGCCGGGGGCCGGCGCTCGGCGGCGCATAGGGCACGGATAGGCCCGCCACCCCGCGGAAGCGATCGGGGCGCAAAAGGGCGCTGGTCCAGGCGATGGGGGCGCCCCAGTCGTGGCCCACGAGGGCCACGGGGCCCTCCCCCAGCGCATCTACCACGCCCACCACGTCGGAGACGTTGCGCACCATGCGATAGTCCGCCACCGCCGTAGGCTTCGCGGAACGACCGTAGCCGCGCACGTCCATGGCCACGGCGCGGTACCCCGCCGCCGCCAGCGCCGTCATCTGATAGCGCCAGGAGTACCAGGACTCGGGAAAGCCGTGAACCATCAGGACCGTGGGCCCCTGCCCTAGGCACGCCAGGTGAATGCGCGTGCCCGCGGCGTCGACGATGCGGTGTTCGACCTCGCCCCTCATGCCGAGGCGGCGCCAGGGAGCTGGGTGGCGATCTGCCCCACGGGGGCGTCGGCGTAGCCGCTGGCCTTCGACCAGCTGAGCGCCCCGTTCACGAACACCCCCACCATGCCCTTGGAGGCGCGCACGTAGCGCATGCCCTCCTCCGGCATATCGAAGCACGCTTCCTCGGCGCAGCGGTCGATCTCCGCGGCATCGAAGATGGCGACGTCCCCGGCGAAGCCCGGGGCCAGCTGGCCCCGACCCGGGAGGCCCCAGATCCGCGCCGTATCGGCGGTGATCTTCTTGATGGCCGCCTCGAGGCTCAGGGCGCCCCGATCCCGGACGAAGTGCCCGAGGAGGTAACCCGTATCGCCATAGGTGGCAAAGGACTGAATGTGGGCGCCGGCGTCGGAGGCGCCAACGTGGACGTTGCCATCGGCGAGGAGCGCCCCTACCCGATCGCTGTCGTTGTGCCCGAGGGACGCCGCGATAAAGGAGGCTTGGAGGTTGTGCTCAAGGGACAGGTCAATCATCACCTGCGCCGGAGAGCTGCCCCGGGCCTCGGCGAGGGCCCCGAGGGTCTGGCCCACGAGGCTCGCATCGCTTACCCCGCCGCGCACCTGCACCGCCGCCCAGCGGGCGCCGTTGCCACCGGGCTCCGCTTCCGCGAGCAGCTGGGCCACCCATTCCGAATCGGAAAGGGCCGCGATCTTCTCCTCCGCCCCCATGCGCATGGTGCGATACCACTTGGGCAGGCCGGCAAAGAGCAGGCTCGCCACCTCAAAGGTGAAACTGATGTCGATGGGCCGGGTTTGCACCTGGGGCCACACCTGGGCGCCCCGAGCCATCTGCTCCGCCACCCGGGCCATGACCCGGGGCACGTTGTCCGGCGTCGCCGCGGAATCGAAGAGGGGCGAGAAGGTGGTGGGAATGCCATAGCGCAGGGACAGCTCGGCGAGCTGATCCACCCGGGCCAGGGTGATGTCCGTGGCGTAGAACTCGGGCACCACCTGCAGCATGCGGCCGTAGCGGCCCAGCACGGCAGCGAGGGCGTCGAGCTCCTCGAAGTGGGCGTAGCGGCTCGGCACGGGCATGAGGTTCTCATCCACGTCCACGAAGCTGGTGGACAGGCCCACGGCGCCGGCCTCGAGGCACTGGGCCAGAAGGTCCTGCATGGCCGAGAGCTCTTCCGCCGTGGCCGCGCGCTCCGTAGCCGCCGCGCCCATAACCCAAAGGCGGATCACGGAGTGGCCCACGAGAGGGGCGACGTTGATGGAGAGGCTTTCCTTCAGCGCTGCCAGGTAGCCGTCGAAGGATTCCCAGCGCCATTCAAAGGCGCCGTCGAAGGCGGCGTCAGGCATCTCCTCTATTTGCTGGAACATGCCCACCACGCGCTGCCGATCCCCGGCCTTCAGGGGCGCAAGGGACAGGGAGCAGTTCCCGGGAACGATGGTGGTCACGCCGTGCTCGAGGGCCGGGCGAGCCTGGCCATCCCAAAGAAGCTGCACGTCAAAGTGGGTGTGGGGGTCGATGAACCCCGGGGCCACGATGCAGCCCGAGGCGTCAAATACCTGAGCCCCCTCGGCCTCAATGCGCCCGCCCAGGCGCGCCACCTTGCCATCCTTCAGGGCGACGTCGCCCTCGAAGGCCGGCAAGCCCGACCCGTCCACAATGCGACCCCCACGAATAATCCAATCCATTAGCTGTTGCCTCCCGCTGCGCCGCTGCCTGGGCGCTGTTGTAAGACGTCTTTAAGGTGATGCCAGGGCACGCCGTGAAGGGCCCTCACGTCCCCGGTTTGGGTGTGTTCAAAAAGCACTTCCGCGGCGTCCGCATCGAGCGTGACCGTTTGCCGGCCCGCCCCGGGATAGCGCACGAAAAGCACAAGCTCCGCGGCGCCGTCGTGCCCCGGCGCAATCTCCGCCGCTTCAATGAAGGGGGTTTCGCTCACGCTGCCGGCGGGGCCGTAAAGACCACGTCGCTACCGAGGAACTGACCCCGGGGGTGGCGGGCAAACAAGTGCAAATTCCAGCTCTGGAGCTTTTCCACCGCCTCCCCCTCCGGCGTCCCCGGCAGCACCCGGGCCGCCAGCGCCGCCCAGTCTTCCCCCGGTTCCGGCGCCGTGAACGCGCGGCTTTCCGATAGTTCGGCCATAGCCTTTCCTCCCAATTAATTCACCCTAATGAAACGCTGCCCCCCCAAGAAATGCAACGCCCCGGGAAGGGGGGCAGGGCCGGCGCAAATTCGCTATGCTCCGGCCACGGCGGGGGCCGGCGCAGCGCGAGGGGGCGGCCGCCCTTCCCCGTCAAACCAACGATTTCCATCGCGCTTGGCCTGCACCTTGAATGGCCCCCAGGGGGCCTGCGACGTTGGGCGCGGCACTTTGCGAGCAAGGGAGAGACGCATGAAAGGTACGGTGCACTATTCCGTGGACGGCGAGCTGGCCATCCTTCGTATCGATAACCCCCCGGTGAACCCGCTCTCCAGCGGCGTGCGCCAGGGCCTCTTTGACGGGCTCACCGCGGCCCTCGCCGATGACGCCGTGAAGGCCATCGTGCTCTACGGGGAAGGCCGGGCCTTCATCGCCGGCGCGGACATCTCCGAGTTCGGCGGCGAGTCCAAGGGCCCCGGGCTCCACGAGTGCCTGAACCTCATGGAATTTGGGGAGAAGCCCGTGATCGCCGCCATCAACGGTACGGCTTTCGGCGGCGGCCTCGAAGTGGCGCTCTGCGCGGACTACCGCGTCATTGCCCCGAAGGCCCCCGTGGGTCTGCCGGAAGTGAAGCTGGGTCTGCTCCCCGGCGCCGGCGGCACGCAGCGCCTGCCGCGCCTCGTAGGGGCGGAAAAGGCCCTGGGCTTCATCCTCTCCGGCGACCCCATCCCGGGCCCCGTGGCCAAGGATCTGGGGATCGTCGATGACGTCATCGACGGCGACGATTTCATCGCCGGGGCCCTCGCCTGGGCTCGCGCCGCCGTGGCCGATGGCAAGGGCAAGAAGCGGGTCCGGGATCTCACGGACAAGGTCGCCGCGGACCGCGGTAACGTCGAAATCTACGACGCCGCCCGGAAAAACGCCGCCCGGAAGATGCGGGGCCGGTTCGCCCCGGAAATGATCATCCAGTGCGTGGAAGCCGCGGTGGAAGCCGGGGACTTCGACGCCGGCATGAAGGTGGAGCAGGAAAACTTCGCCAAGTGCCTGAAGCACCCGCAGCGGGAAGCGCTCATCCACCTCTTCTTCTCCGAGCGGGAAGTGGCCAAGATCCCCGATGTCCCCAAGGGCACGGAAGTGAAGAAGATCGAAAGCGCTGGCGTCGTGGGCTGCGGCACCATGGGCGGGGGCATCACCATGTGCTTCGCCAACGCGGGCATTCCCGTCACCGTGCTCGAGATGAACCAGGAAGCCATCGACCGCGGCATGGGCATCATCCGCCGCAACTACGACGGCATGGTGCAGCGGGGCCGCATCAGCGCAGAAGCCGCGGAAAAGCGCATGGCGCTGATCTCCACCACCCTAGCCTACGAGGATCTCGGCCAGGCCGACGTGGTGGTGGAAGCGGTCTACGAAAACCTTGACGTGAAGAAGAAGGTCTTCGAAGAGTTCGAAAAGGTGTGCAAGCCCGGCGCCATCATCGCCTCCAACACCTCGGGCCTCGACGTGGATGCCATGGCCTCCGTCACCTCCCGCCCGGAGGACGTCATCGGCCTGCACTTCTTCAGCCCGGCAAACGTCATGCGCCTTCTGGAAGTGGTCCGGGGCGAGAAGACCTCCGCCACCACCATCGCCACCTCCATGGCCCTCGGGAAAATCCTCGGCAAGGTCGCCGTGCTGTCCGGCAACGCCCCGGGCTTCATCGGTAACCGCATGCTCGGCGGCTACACGCGCCAGGCGGGGGAGATGATTCTCCAGGGCGCCACCCCCTACCAGGTGGACAAGGTCATCGGCGGCTTCGGCATGCCCATGGGTCCCTTCCAGATGAACGATCTCGTCGGCCTCGATCTCGGCTGGCGGGCTCGCAAGCTCGCGGGGCTCAAGCCCGAGGAGGTGCCGATCACCGCGCGCGTGGCCGATAAGCTCTGCGAACTTGAGCGCTTCGGACAGAAGACCAACCGCGGCTTCTACATCTACCAGGAAGGCAGCCGCGCCGGCCAGCCGGACCCGGAGGTGGTGAAGATCGTCGAGGAAACGAGCGCCGAGCTGGGCATTACGCGTACGGCCATCGATGACGAAGAGGTGCTCGACCGCTGCATCCTCGCCCTCGTCAACGAAGGGGCACGCATCCTCGAAGACAAAATCGCCATTCGTGCCTGCGATATCGACATCGTCTACATCAACGGCTACGGCTTCCCCGAGGTCACCGGCGGCCCCATGTTCTGGGCCGATCAAATGGGCCTCGACGTGGTGCTGAAGAAGATCGAAGGCTTCCGCGAGAAGTACGGCGACTTCTGGACCCCGGCGCCGCTGCTTGAGCGCCTTGCGAAGGACGGCAAGTCCTTCGCTAGCCTCGCCCAAGGCTAGATCGACCGCCCGACCGGCGCAGCCGCCCCAGGGCTGCGCCGGCTATACCCTAAGGACATCCCCCATGACGCAAAGTGCCCTTTCCCCCGCGGCGCTCCGCTTCGGCGAAGCGCTCACCATCGATGTGCCCGGTCTTCGCCTCGCAGCTAAGGCCTGGGGCAATCCGGACGGAGCCCCCTTTCTGGGCCTCCACGGCTGGCTCGATAACGCCAACACCTTCAATCGCCTGGCGCCCCTCCTCCCAGAGCTGAACTTCATCGCCCTGGATTTTGCGGGCCATGGGCTCTCGGACCATCGCGCGCCGGGGGTGCACTACACCTCCTTTTTCGACGTGCAGGACGTCGTGGCGGCCGCCGAGGCCCTAGGCTTCGAGCGCTTCGGCCTCATCGGCCACTCCATGGGTGGCGCGGTAACCTCAGAGACGGCAGGGATGTTTCCCGAGCGCATCACCCAAGCCATCAGCATCGACGGTTTTGTCCATCACCAGGGCAGCCCGAAGGACTGCAACGATCGCAACAAGGAAGCGATCCTGCAGATGCTGAAGGCCTCGGAGAAAAAGCCGCCGGTTTACGAAAGCATCGACGCCATGGCCGAGCGGGTGACGCAGGCCACGGACCAGAGCCTGGCCGCGGCCTCCGAACTCGTGGCTCGAGGTCACCACGCCGTGGAGGGTGGGGTCACCTGGCGCACCGATCCGCGGATCCGCTTCGCCACGCCCCTGCGCATCACGGAGCGCCAGCTCGATGAGCTCATGGCCCAGAGCACGGCGCCGGCCCTGCTCATCGCCGCCACCCAGGGGGATCGTTGGTACCGCGGCGGCCTCGAGCGCCGCCAGGAGCACCATCCGAACCTGACGGTGCTGGAGATGCCCGGGCCTCACCACCTGCACCTCGAGCCCACGCACGTGGACGCGGTGGCCAAGGCCATCCGCGCTTTTCTCGGCGAGCAAGGCGTCCTGACCCCCTAAGGGGCCGCCCCCGGCGGCCCAAACAGGGTAGAGAAGGCCGCCGAGCTGTTTTCCCGGGGGAAGGCCTGGGTCGGTTCGGCGAGCCCAAGAAAGGCGCAGAGGGGCTCCCACCCTGCTTCCACGTTAAAGCACAGCAGCTGCGCCGGGGGCACCGCCTCCCGTACCGCACGCCGATGCGCCTCGTAGACCGCCAGCGCATGCGCCTTGTCGTGAAAGCGTCCCCCGAAGGTGTGGTCCAGGATCATGGCGCGGGTCAGCGCCCGGTGGCTGGGGCGAATCCCATCCCCGGGATGCAGAGGCGTTTCCATGGTGGCCACAATGGTGCGCGCGGCGCTGGCGTACCAGGCCTCCGGATCGCGCTCCGTCAGAATGATTTTGAGCCCGGGCCAGCGGGAGAGGGCCTCCCGCCACAGAAAGAGCGCGGGCCAGTCCACCGCCGCGGGGTAGGCCTCGAGCAGCCCGAGGGCCGCCTCCGGCGCGCCGCCGAGGGCCTCAAGCCAGGGGTCATCATGGCTCGCCTGAGCCATCTCTTCGGCCATGTGATAGCAGGGCCCGTAGCCAAGCATTTCCAGGGCCCGCTTCAGGGTGTAGGTGCCCGTGCGGCCAAAGCCGACCCCGAGCACCTGAAGCCCCGCCATGGCGCCTAGGCCCCGAGGAGCGTGGGCGCCAGGCCCCGTAGGGCCTCAATAAAGGCCAGGGGCTGATCCAGGAAGAGGTGATGCTGAGCCTTCGCCAACCCCACGGGAGGCGCGGTGAAGGGCCGCACGCTTTCCATATAGCCCAGGGTGTTCTTGGAGAAGAGCTCACTGTCCTCGCCGTAGATGAGCCCCAGGGGCAGGGTCAGGGCCCGGAGGTTGGCCTCGGCCCGGTCCCGGTCCACGCCCGTCATCACCTCGGGCATGTCCGTATCGAACTTAAAGGCGTAGCCGCCGTCGATGGCCATGACCGAATGCTTGGCGATGTAGGTCAGGAGAAACTCGTGTTCGCAGCTCTGGGGCGGCTGCAGGCGGAAGCGCTGCTGGGCCGTTTGCGCATCGGGATAGAGCACGGGGCGCCCCCCCACCCGGGGACCACTATGATCCACGGCCTCCGCAGGATCGCGGACCCCCGCATCCACGAGCACCAGGCCCGCGAAGCGATCGCTATGCCGCGCGGCCGCTTCCAGGCCAATGCGCCCCCCAAAGCTGTGCCCCACGATGAGCGTGTTGTTAGGAAGGCCTGCGGCGTCGGCCACGGCCACGAGGGACTCGGCCCAGAGCTCCGCGGAATAGTCGTAGCGATCGTCTGCATCCCCCATGCCGGCCAGATCGAGGGCCGCCACCTGGTACTGATCGGTAAGCTGGGGGGCGATGAAATCCCACCAGCGGCGATGGGCGTTCATGCCGTGAACGAGCAGGAGCCCCGGTGCGCCGGCCGGGCCCTCCCAGCGCGTATAGGTCACATCGGCCTCATCGACCTCCACGGCGTCGTCCTGCCGCGGTGCTTCCACCGCGTCCCAAAACCATTGCGGAATGGCCATGCTCCCTTCTCCCCCTGGTGATCCCTATCCCCCAACCCTAAGGGGCCGGGCACAAAAAAGGGAGGCCTGGGCCTCCCTTTTTCGAAACGCGAAGGGCCTTAGACGGCGCCGTAGCGCTTCAGGTGGAAATCGACATTGCCGAAGGTGGTGTCGATCATGGTGAGGCGCTTGAAGTAGTGACCGATGTTGAGCTCTTCGGTCATCCCCATGCCACCGTGCAGCTGCACGGCCTGCTGGCCCACGAAGCGGCCCGACTTACCGACCTGCACCTTGAAGCCGGACACGGCTTTCTTGGCGACCGCGCCGTAGCCTTCGTCGAGGCGCATGGCCGCGAGGTACATCATGGACTTGGCCTGCTCGTATTCCATGAACATGTCGACCATGCGGTGCTGCAGCACCTGGAACTTGCCGATGGGCTGGCCAAACTGCACGCGCTGCTTGGAGTACTCCACCGTGTCCTTGTAGCAAACTTCCATGCCGCCCACCGCTTCCGCGCCCACGGCCAGGGTGGCTTCGTCGATGACCTGCTCGAGCACCGCGTGCCCGCCACCGACCGTGCCCAGCACGGCGTCAGCGCCCACCTTCACCCCGTCGAGGGTGACTTCGGAGGCGCGCAGGCCGTCCACCGTCGGGTAGTCGCGGCGGGAGAGGCCCGCAGCGTCGCCGTCGACGAGGAACAGGGTGATGCCGTCCGCATCGCGCGGACCGCCGCTGGTGCGGGCGGAAACCACGAAGAAGTCTGCGGAGGGGCCGCCAAGCACCACGGCCTTGTGGCCGGAAAGCACATAGCCGTCACCGTCAGCGGTGGCGGTGGTGGCGACGTCGGCCAGGTTGAAGCGGCTCTGGGGCTCGGCGAAGGCCAGGGCCCCCATCTTGCTGCCCTCGATGATGGCGCCGAGGTAGGCGCCCTTCTGCGCTTCGTTGCCCGCGTACTTCAGGGCGCCGCCGGCGAGGATTACGGTGGCCAGGTAGGGCTCGACCACGAGGCCCCGGCCCAGCTGTTCCATCACAATCATGAGCTCGATGGCGCCGCCGCCGATGCCGCCGTCTTCCTCAGCGAAGGGCACGGCCAGCCAGCCCAGCTCGGCAAACTGCTTCCAGTTCTCGCGGGAGAAACCCTCTTCCCCGGCCATGACCTTGCGGCGGGTATCGAAGTCGTAGTCGTTCTGAATGAAGCGCTCAAGGCTGTCCTTCAGGAGGGTTTGCTCTTCCGAAAGGGAAAAATCCATGTCTAGTCCTCTAGGGGTTGGTCTGAAGTCACTGGCGTGAGGCTTAGAGCCCCAGCACCGCCTTGGAAATGATGTTCTTCTGAATTTCGTTGGAGCCGCCAAAAATCGACGACGCCCGGCCGTAGAGCATGCCCTTCATGGTCGGCATGACGTAGGGATTCCCGATGGGCCCTTCGTTGTCGATGAGGGTTTGCTCCGGGTAGGGCATGCCGTAGTACCCAAAGGCTTCGATGGTCATCATGGCAATGGCCTGACCAATCTCCGTCCCGCGGATCTTCAGGATAGAGGACTCGGGCCCCGGGGCGCCGCCCTGGGCCACCTGGGCCAGCACGCGCAGCTCGGTGACGGAAAGGGCTTCGAGATCCACCTCAAGCTCCGTGACCCGGGTGCGGAAGGCCGGATCGTCCCAGAGGGAGCCGCCGTCCATGCCCGTTTCCTGGGCGATGCGCTTTAGGCGCGCCAGCTGCACTTCGCTCCGGGCCACGCCGGCGATGCCCGTACGCTCGTGGGTGAGCAGGCCCTTGGCGTAGGTCCAGCCCTTGTTCTCTTCCCCGACGAGGTTTTCCACGGGAACGCGCACGTCCTTCAGCTCCACCTCGTTCACGGAGTGGATGCCGCCGAGGATGTACACGGGGTTCACGGTGATGCCCGGGGTCTTCATGTCGATGAGGAGGAAGCTGATGCCTTCCTGCTTCTTGGCGCCGCTTTCAGTGCGCACGAGGCAGAACATCCAGTCCGCCACGTGGGCGCCGGAGGTCCAGAGCTTGGTGCCGTTGACCACGTACTCGTCCCCTTCGCGAACGGCGCGGGTAGCGAGGCCGGCGAGGTCCGAACCGGCGCCGGGCTCGGAATAGCCCTGGCACCAGATCATGCGCTCTTCGCGGATCTTCGGCAGAAACTCATTCTTCTGCGCGTCCGTGCCCCAGGTGTAGAGCACGGGGGCCAGCATGCGCGCGCCGAAGGCGGAAAGCTGGGGGCATTCGGCCTTCGCCGTTTCCTTATCCCAGATGTACTTTTGCGTGGGGTTCCAGTCCGTGCCACCCCACTCCTGGGGCCAGTTCGGGACGGCCCAGCCGCGCTCGTTCAGCGCATCGATCCAGCGCCGAACCTCCGGCGAATGGCCGCGGGACTCCTCAAAGCGGCTCGAGGTCGCGCGGGCGCGACGAACGTCTTCCGGCCAATAGGTGTTAATGAACTCACGAACTTCGGCCTGAAACGCCAGATCGGCATCCGTTAACGCTAAATCCATGGTGTCCTCTCGCTCTGTATTGCCGCCGGGCGGCAACCAATCCAAGGTGGGCGCATGCTGCCATGCACCCGCGGGGCGCGGGCTCTTGGAGACGCAGCTTACCCGCGGCGGCGCTCCCCGAGCCCCTCCGCTGGCGCAGCCTTTCTCCCCCGTCGACGCGCAGCGCCCCGATGATAGGCGGGGCCCCAGGCCGGGGCAACCGCTCCGGTCCATGGAAAGGTGGCGCAGCCCAGGGCACACTAGGCGCCTGACGCCTAACGGACCTTGGAGGGGACAGATGGACTTTGAAACGATTCGCTATGAACTTGACGGGGGCGTGCTGACCCTCACCCTGAATCGGCCCGACCGGCTGAATGCGTTTAACAACACCATGATGCACGAGATGATCGCCGCCCTGGACGCGGCGGACGCCGACGACAACGTCCGCGCCATCATCGTGACCGGCGAAGGCCGGGGCTTCTGCGCCGGCGCAGACCTGGAGAAGGGCGGGGAAACCTTCGACTACGACGCCCAGGGCCGGAGCGAAGAAAAAAGCGCCCTGCCCCCCCGGGACGGCGGCGGTCTTTTGACCCTGCGCATCTACGAATGCAATAAGCCCATCATTGCGGCCGTGAACGGTCCGGCCGTGGGCGTGGGCGCCACCATGCAGCTGCCCATGGATATTCGCCTCGCCTCGGAGAACGCCAAGTTCGGCTTCGTCTTCTCCCGCCGGGGCATCGTCCCCGAGGCCTGCTCGAGCTACTTCCTTCCGCGGGTCGTGGGCATCAGCCAGGCCCTGGAGTGGGCCTATTCCGGGCGCGTCTTCTCCGCTCAGGAAGCCCTCGCCGGGGGCCTCGTGAAGGAGGTGCTGGCGCCGGAAGCGCTCCTGCCCCGGGCCCAGGAAATTGCCATGGAAATCGCCGAAAACACCTCTGCCATTTCCGTCACCCTCATTCGCCATATGATGTGGCGCATGCTCGGCGCCGATCACCCCATGGAAGCGCACAAGATCGATTCCCGGGGCGTCTATGGCACGGGCCGGGGCCCGGATGCGAAGGAAGGGGTCATGTCCTTCCTCGAGAAGCGCCCGCCGGCCTTCACCGGTAAACCGAGCACGGACATGCCCGACTTCTTCCCCTGGTGGGATCAGCGGGACTTTGGCTAAGGCCGAGATGGCCGGACGCTTGCGAACAGCGAAAGGAGATCGCCCATGAGCGACGCCGTGGTAGCCCAGAAAGCGCCCTTCCCCGTGGAACTCACGGAAGGGCAAAAGGTGTTTTGGTGCAGCTGTGGGCGCAGCAGTAAGCAGCCCTTCTGCGACGGCTCCCACAAGGGCACGGACTTCACGCCCGTGGCCTTCGAGGCGCCGGCAGCCAAGACCTACTACTTCTGCGGGTGCAAGGCTTCGGCCAAGGCGCCCCTCTGTGACGGGGCCCACAACGCCCTCTAGCCCACCCTCTACGCCGGGGCCCGCGCCCCGGCCAGACCTCGAGACCCATCGATGATTACTCGCTACCTGCAGCAGCTCACGGGGACCGACCTCACGGCCCCGGACCCCGCCCGTCGCCTGGCCGCCCTGGCGAAGCTCGATCCGGAAAAGGATCGGGAAAAGCTCCTGGCCGTCATGGCGGAGGACGAAGACGGCGCCGTTCGGGAGAGCGCCCTTCGCCACTTAAATGACGCCGCCCTGTGCGTCGAGCACCTGGCCACCCCCGGGGTGGGGGGTGCGGCCCGGGTCGTGCTCGGGGAGCTGCTGCTCGCGGGTACGGCGCTGGCGCCCCTCATGGAGGGGCTTGAAGAAGCTACGCTGCGTCAGCTCATCGATGCCTGCCGGGAGCCGCAGCACTTTGAACCGGTGCTCGCGGCCCTGAAGGAAGAGGACACCTTCGCCCACATCGCATCGCGCCATCCGGCGCCCGCGGTGCGGGCTGCGGCGGCGGCGCGCGTGCATCACCACGGCGCCCTCCGAACTCTGGAAAAGCAGGTCCGCAGCAAGGACAAGGCCGTGGCCCAGCAGCTGCGCGCCCGCCTTGATCACTACCGCGGCGCCCGCAAGGCCCTCGAGGCCCTTGTGCTCGAGCTCGAAGCGCAAAGCCAGCGCCTCGCGGCCCATGCCCAGGGCACGGATGATGGGCACCTGCTGGAGCGCTACCAAAGTGCCGAGCGCCAGCGAAGTGAACATCGGGCGGCCCTCGCGGCCCTTGCCCAAACCCTCCAGCACTTCGGCGATAGCGCCGAGGCCGGCACGGTAGCCCTCGCGGCCTTTGATCACAGCCTCGCCCGCCTCGATGCGCGCCTCGCCGAGGAAAAGCGCGCCGCTGACGCCGCCGCAGCCCTGGAGGCGGCCGCCGCGCAGAAGCGAGACCAGCTAAAGGCCCAGCTGGAAGGGGTCGAAGCCCTCCTCGCCGACGCGGATCTGCGCATCAGCCGGGGGGAAGGGGCCCCCGGCGCCGGGGCGCCGCTCCTCGCCAGCCTGCAAACGGCCCTGGCCCTGGAGACCACGCGCTGGGAGGACGCCCTCGCAAGTGAGCCGTCCCTGCCCGATGCCGTGCTCATGCCCCTGAAAAATACCTTTGCGCACCTCGCCGAGGCCCTCGGCGGTCGCGTTGCAGCCCTCGAGCGACTCCACGCCGCGGGCCCCCTGCCCGAGATGCCCGGCGAGCTTCCCGAGGTGCCCGAGCATCCGCCGAAGGATCCGGACGCCGCGGCCCAGCTCTGGGCCAGCGCCGGCACCCTTGGGGAAGCGCTCCAGGCCCTTGAGGCGTGGGTCACGGC
>JAUILI010000148.1 GCA_030433075.1 Gammaproteobacteria bacterium
ATGGCATTGAACCCTTTGCCGGGAGCTTCCCCGCCGATCTCATCGAGACCCTTGCGAGCGCATCTTGACCGCGCTCTGTCCGGCGTTAATCAAGGCGGATGGTGATCGATTGATCGCCCGTCACCGAGATCGCGGCGTCTTCAAAGCTCGGTGGGCCCAAGCGTCCTCGGGCGTTGTTGCTAAACCCGTAAGGCTCCTTGGGGATTCCAAATAGATTTTTATCGAGAACGCCATTGCCGTTTAGGTCATGAAAGAGGCCAAGGGCGTAGGTGCCGGCCGGCAGGGCAAAGGTCGTCAGGAAAGGCTCCGGGCCCGCTGGCTCGATCGCGCCAGCGTTAATGCCATCCCGGGGGCCACCGCGATCGCCCGTATCCCCCTCGAAAACTTTGGGGTCGTCGTAGACCGCCAGGTGAATTTCCCCGGGCCCGCTGAGCCCGGTGACGGTGACCGTAAGCTGCGCTGCGAAGGAGGGCAGGACCGTAAGGGACACCAGCAGGGCGACAAGTAAAGCTTTCATTGTATGCACTCGCCTGGGGAGAGATCGGATAAGGTACCGGATTAGGCTCGGCCCTGAGACATCAGCATGGATCTGCTTTTCCTAGAGGCGTCCCCCATTCCCAGTCATGCGCTTGCCGCCCTAGGGGCTTTGGTCCTAGGCGCCTGGCAACTTGCTAGGCCAAAGGGGGGCGGTGGCCATCGCCTTGCGGGATGGCTATGGGTGACTGCGATGGTTTACGTGGCCGCCTCGTCGTTTTGGATTAGCGAGCTTCGGCTCTGGGGTCGGTTTAGCCCTATCCATCTACTCAGCCTTTGGACGTTAGGTTCCCTGGCCTTTGCCGTAGTCATGGCCCGGCGCGGCAACATCAAGGCGCATCGATGGACGATGCTGTCCCTTTACTTTCTTGCCCTCATTGTCACCGGGCTCTTTACGCTTCTTCCAGGCAGGGTCATGCATAGCGTCCTTTTCGGCAGCGCCCTTTGACCCGTATCAAGGTGCCCCCGCACCCCCAGCCTATACTGATCAAAGACCAGTTGGGCGGAGGCGTTATGAGAACGACTGTGCAGTTCATCTTAGTTTTTGCGCTTTTTTTCGGCGGGGCGGCGAAGGCAGATCGGGTCTCGGTCAGAAGCGAACCTATTAGCCCCATTCAGGACGCGACTATCACCGATTCCGCCAAGGTCGAGCTTGGGAAGCAGCTTTTTTTCGATCCCCGCCTTTCCCTGTCAGGCGTTATTTCCTGTAACACCTGCCACAACCTTTCCCTCGGGGGCACGGACAACCTGAAAACTTCCGTAGGCCATCGGTGGCGTGCAGGGCCGGTCAACTCGCCCACAGTTTTTAACTCCAGCTTATCTATTGCTCAGTTCTGGGATGGTCGCGCCGCAAACTTGCAGGAGCAGGCCGCAGGGCCCATTGAAGCCGACGTGGAAATGGCGATGCCCCACACCCTCGCCGTGGAAGTGATCGAATCGATTCCCGGGTACCGTAGCCAATTCGCTGCCATTTATGGGAACGAGGACGTTTCCCTGGATCGCATTACGGATGCCATCGCGGTCTTCGAGGAGACCCTCGCCACCCCGAATTCTCGAAGCAAGAGCTTGCGGGTTATACCTTGTTTAAAACCAGCGGCTGCGTGGGTTGCCACAACGGGGCGGCGCTTGGCGGCACGTCGTTTCAAAAGATGGGCATCATCGAGCCGTACAACTCAAGCTCCCCCGCCCAGGGCCGCATTGCCGTAACGGGCAAGGATGCCGACCGGTTCAGCTTCAAGGTGCCCACCTTGCGCAATGTCGAACTCACCTATCCCTATTTTCATGATGGCGAGGCGGAAACGCTCAGGGAGGCCGTGGCCGTCATGGGCAGACTGCAGCTGGGCTGGAATTATTCCGCTGAAGAGCTGAACGACATGGTGGCGTTCCTCAAAACCCTGACGGGCGAACGCCCGGCGATCGCCCTGCCGCTTTTGCCGGCTTCCATGGACCGCACTCACCGGCCCGAACCCTTTAAATAGTCTCGCTTAAGCGCCAAGCCCCACCGGCCCTATGTATCCAGGGGAGTAATGCTGGTAGCGTCCCACGAGATGCACGGGATGAGGGGCTTGGGGTGATTGTAAGTAGGGGATTAGTCTTTGGCTTGCTGATGCTCGCGGGGGCGCAGGCCTTCGGAGCCGGGGCGGCGCCAAACGAACGGGCCATGGCGCTCTGGGCGCGCAGCTGCGCCCTCTGCCATATCGATGGTAATGCCGGCGCCCCGCGGGTCGGGCAGGCCGAGGAATGGGGGCCGCGCCTCGCCCAGGGTCGGGAAACGCTCCTTAAGCACACCGTGGAAGGGCTAAACAGCATGCCGCCCCTGGGCTATTGCATGGCCTGTGAGCGCGACGATTTCCTCGCCATGATTGATTTCATGACGGCTAACCTTGCGGCCGCGCCGGCGGGGGATCAGCCATGAGCCCGCGCTTGTCCCGCCGTGATTTTCTCGCAAGTAGCGCGTTGGCGGCGCTCTTTGCGGCGTCCCATCCTGGCGCTGCGGCGAGATCGCCGTCCTTGCCCTGGCGTAACTGGTCCGGCGCGTTGGTGTGTCAGCCCCAGGGGCGTTTTTCCCCGAGCTCCGAGGCGGAGCTGGCGGAGTTCTTTGCCGCCTCTTCCGGGCCCGTGCGCCCGGTGGGCGCGGGCCACTCCTTTTCCCCCTTGGTCCCCACGGATGGCCATTTGGTGGTGCTGGATCGGCTAAGCGGCTTGCTAAGCCACGATTCCGCGGCCTTGCAGGCCACCTTTGGGGCGGGCACGCGCCTCGGCGATATGGGCGCGCCCCTGGAGGCCGTGGGGCAAGCCATGCTGAATTTGCCGGATATCGACCGCCAGACCCTGGCCGGGGCGACGGCAACGGCCACCCACGGCACGGGCATCGGCTTTACGTGCTTGTCCGCCTATGTGCAGCAGCTGCGCTTGGTTACGCCCCGCGGCGAGGTGCTGGATATCGGTCCGGGCCACGAACTCTTTGATGCGGCCCGGGTAAGCCTGGGGGCCCTGGGGGTGGTGACGCGCATGACGCTGCAAAACCGCACGCCCTATCGTCTTAAGGCGCGAAACTGGGTGGCGCCCATTGAAGAGGGTGAACTTGGCGCCAGGGGCGCTGTCGAACTGGTCCAGCATCTCGGCGAACTGGGTCCCCGTCTGCTCGTCCTGAAAAGCGCCGGTCAAGAAGACCGGAACGTCGATGTCGCGGACGAGGACCGGCAGGCTCCGCGCCTCCGCGAGCGGCGGATAGAACTCGAGGGTGGTGAAGAAGTTC
>JAUILI010000149.1 GCA_030433075.1 Gammaproteobacteria bacterium
GGGTGCCGCCTGTTGGGCTTCCGGGGCCATGTTCCGCAGGCGAAGCACGTTGACGATGGTGTCATCGAGCATGCTGGCGGAGCGATCGAACAGGATGAGAATCCGCTCGCCCCCCACGCGGAGTCCCGTGAGGTACTGCCGTTGCCCGTCGCCCTGGATGCTTCGCGCGGCGCTACCTTCCTGGTCGTCCCCGAAGCGGCCCTGGCTATCGACCTCCGCCTGCAAGGTCTCCACGGCCTTAGCCAGGTCCTCGGCCTCTGCGGCGGAAGCCTCCGCTTCCGTGATCAGCGCTTGCACTCGGGTCTGCTCTGCCTCTAGGCGCGCCTGCTGGGCAGCCTGGGCCGGGGAAAGGGTCTGGGCCTGCGCCTCCAGGGCCGCGAGCTGCGCTGTGAGGGCGGCCTGCGCTTGCTCTGCGCTCCTTAAATCCTGCTCAAGCTGGCTGACGGCGGTGGTGAGGGGCTCGGTCACGGCCGCGCGGCTTTCCTCAATGCCGTGCTTGGTAATCAGAAATACGAGCACCACGGCGCCAAAGCCGCAGGACATGATGTCGAGGAAGGACAGGCTAAAGGGCGTCGTCCCCCGTTGCCCGCGCTTAGCCATCAGCGGTCTGGACGTGAATCAGCCGCAGGGGCAGGGCCTCCGTTCCCAAATGGACCGTTTGCCCAAGGGCCAGGGGGAGGGGACCGGAGACAGGAACGCCTTCGAGGCGGACCGGGGCCTCGGGCATGAGGCGCCAGCCGACTTCGCTGCGCTCTAGGTGCCCCAGTCGGGGTAGGCCAAGGGATTCCGTGGGTCCCGCGGAGCCGCCCAGGGCCAGGGCGGCTTCGCCTTCCAGGGGCAGGGCCAGCCAGCCCAGAAGCACGTGAGTCGGCTCAGGCGTGGCGGCCATGGCACCGGGCAGTTCCGGGGGGGCGCTGGGGCTTGGCGCCGGAGTCTGCGGAAGTGCCGGGGCGGGCGCCTCCGGTGCCTGGGCGTCCAGGCGAGCCGGGACCGCGAGGGTGGTGAGATAGCTTAGGGCGCCCACGGTTCCCCGAAGCGCTGGGCCCTGGGCCTCGAGCCCTGCCCATAGCCGCGCGCCGCTTAGGGGTTGGAGAGGCTGGCCTAGGCCCTCGGAAAGGTGCGTGGCAAGGCCCGGGAAGCGGCCGAGGCGCTCGTGGAGCCAAAGCGTGCCCTCGGGCAGAGGCTGGGCGCTGAGGGCCTCCAGGAGCGCGTCGTAGCGCCCCTTCACCTTTCCCATAAGCGTGCTGCCCTGGAGCCTTAGGGCGAAGCGTTGTCCGTTGACCGTCAGGGCGGCTTCCGGCGCCTCCCCCCGGCCTAGGGCCTCAAGCCAGCCTGGCAGAGCGTCGAAAAGCGCCTGCTCGCTGGCGCCGCTGTGGAGGGGATCAAAGCGCGTTTCCGCCACAAACTGATCGGCAATGGCGCTGAGCCAGCAATCCTCAAGGTCCGTGAGGGCCGCCGCAGGCAGGGGCGAGACCGCGGTGCGCTCCAGCTGCTTCGGGTGTTGGGTAAAGGTGCTCACGAGGCCCTGATGTAGGCCGCCGTCGATGACCGCATGGTGCCCGGCGGCGAGGGGGCTGGCCCCCGCCAGGGTGAGCAGGGCGCTATCGATCAGCCCCACGGCGTCAAAGGCGCAGGCGTCGGCGATGCCCAGGAGCAGGGCAAGCTGTTCCCGATTCCAGGTCCCAGGTACGGCCAGCACCGCCTCCCCGGAGGGATCGGCGCCGGCCTGCCAGAGGTCCTGGAGCTGGGCATGGATGAGATCAGCGTGGGTACGCGCCCGCTCCAGGGGCTGGGGCAGGGGGTCCGTGCTCAGCCGATGGAAGTGCTCGTTCATCACCTTTGCCGGCTCTCGCCGGACCCAGGCCGCTGCGGCGCGCCCAAGGCGCAGCTCCTGCCCCTGGGCGAGGGCCAGCCCGGGCTCGCACTGCTCTTGCCCGGCGCCGGTGCGTAGCCGAAGGCCGCCGTCGTTGAGCTCAAAGGCGGCGAGGGTCATGTGCGCACCTGCAGATGCTGGATCAGCTCCCGGTCCGCGTAGCTGTGCGCCTCAAGCACAAGGCGCTCCTGGAGCAGCTGCAGCTGGTGGACGAGGAACATGATGAGGATGCTGATCAAAAGGGCGACAAAGGTGGAGTTAAAGGCCACCCCCAGGGCCTCCGTGACCCCCGTGATGTCTCCTTGCACGGCCTGGTTGGCTTGGCTCAGCGCATCCCCGATGCCGCGGACGGTGCCAATGAACCCGATGGAGGGAATCGCCCAGGCGATATAGCGGACCATGGACAGTTCGGAGTCGAGGCGCTCGCCCTCGGCGTCACAGACGTTGCGCACCGCCTCCGAGACGTCTTGGACATTTCGCGTGGCCGCGAAGCGCTGGAGGGCCGCGCTTAGGGCTCGGGGGAGCAGGGCCCGCTGCTGCGCCGGCTCTAGGTTCTGAAGGGGGCGAAGGTAGGTCCGCACGTCCTCAGGCAACACGCTCATGCCCGGGGTGACGGGAAGGAGCTTTTGCTCCAGCAGCGCCCGTTCCCGCAGGCCCGAGCGCGCCTTATAGCCCATGATGGCCATGGCCCAGAGCATGAGAATGAAGCAGGCCTCCTGCTCAAAGTCTCGCAGTACCACGGCTAGGTGACGCTCCGGGACGTAGTTTTCGTCCGCTGCCGCTGCGGCGCGCTGCTCTGCCAGTAAGGTCTCCGCTTCCGGGCGAATGGCCGTCACGTAGATGGCGTGCACAAAAAGCGCCGCAAACAGCAGGGCGAAGAGCTGATAGGCAAATTCACTGCGTAGCGTATCTCGCATGGGCGGTCCTAAATGTCCTTGGGAAAGGCCACGGCGCGGTCTTCCGAAACTTGCTCCGTAGGGATAAAGCGGCGCGGTGGGGCGCTCGGAGGATTTGCCGCCGGGGCCGGCTCCGCCGCCGCGGGGACAGGGGCGGTTTCCACGGAGGGGGTCGCGCCTTCCGCGCGGGGTTGGCCGCCGGTCGCTGCCGGAGCGTCTTCAGCCCGAGCGCCCTGGGCCAGCGCCGTAAGCGCGAGCATCGTCAGCACCAAGCTGCGCGTCAGGCCGGCCTGAAACCTGCTGAATGGTGTCACGGCGTAACCTCCTGTGGCTCGAACCACCGGGCAATGCGGAAGCCCAAATCCTGCCGCCCGTCTTCGCCGTAGTCGCGAAAGGCGAGGCGCAGATCCACCAGCTGGCCGTGCATCCAGCTGGAACCGCGGATCACATGATAGCGCCCCCGGCCGGGGCCAAGGGGATCCTGCCCCTTCGC
>JAUILI010000150.1 GCA_030433075.1 Gammaproteobacteria bacterium
CAGGCCCCGTTCCCCCACCCGGGTGTCGAGGCCCTCGGGCAGGCGCTCGACCGTTTGCCGAAAGGCCGCGGCCCCCGCGGCTTGGAGGATTGTGGCGGCGGGGCGGTCGGGCTGGTCGTAGGACAGATTGGCCCCCAGCTCATCGGCGAAGAGGAAGGCATCCTGGGGCACGAGGGCCAGGGCCTGGCGAAGCGTGTTGAGGGGCCAGGCTGCGAGGGCGATGCCGTCGAGGGTGATCGTCCCCCCGCTCGGCTCCAGAAGCCGGGGTAGGAGGGCGAGGAGCGTGCTCTTGCCGGCGCCCACGGGGCCCATGAGGGCGATGACTTCCCCCGGCGCGACGGTCAGCTCAAGGTCGCGCAGCGCGGGCTGGGGCGCGCGGGCGTAGCGCGCGGTGACGGCGCCAAAGTGCAGGGCGCCGTCGATCTGTGGGGCCTGGTGCGTGCCTGTATCGGCAATTTCGTCCGGGAGATCGAGAATCTCGAAGAGGCGCTGGGCGCTGACCCGACCCCGCTGCACCATATTCACCAGGGTGCCGGCGGAGCGCATGGGCTGGATCACCATGGCGACGTAGGCGAAGAAAGCCACGAGGCTTCCAGGGGAGAGGGCTCCCTGCTGCACGAGAGACCCGCCGTAGCCGAGGACGATCAGCGTCCCGATGGCGGCGAGGCTCGGCATGATCGCGGTCATGAGGGAGTTGATCCGGGCCTGGTTTAAAAAGGCCTGGATATAGGCCCGGTTGGCGTCCCCAAAGCGCGCCTCCACGAAGGGCTCCCGGGCCATGGCCTGGAGCGTGCGGATGCCCCCGAAGGTCTCCTGAGCCCGCTCCGTCACCATGCCCAGCGTTTCCTGCGTGGCCTCCGAGGCGGCGCGCATGCTTCGGGCCGCAAAAAGCGCGTAAACGGCGATGAAGGGCAGGGGCGGGAAGACCAGCCAGGCAAGGTCCGGGGCCAGATAGAACATGGCTCCAAAGCCCACGGCCGTGGCGTAGACCAGGATCACCAGAAAGATCGTGCCGACGCTCACGAGGCGGCGCAGCACGCCGATATCGGAGACGGCGCGGGTCATCATGTCCCCCACCGTATGCTGGCCGAAGAAGGTGATGCCCTGGCGCTGGAGGCGATCGAAGAGGGCCCGGCGCAGATCGAAGGCCACGTTCACCGCCGCCCGGCGAATGGCAATGCGCGCGCTGGAGACCACCACCATGCGCAGCAGTACGGCCCCGGCGATGGCGAGCACGGGGCCGGTGACATCGAAGTTGTCCGCGGCCAGCCGGTCGATGGCCTCGGCCATCATGAGGGGCACGCTGGCCTCTAGGAGCCGGGCCCCAGCGAAGGCCAGAAGGCTATAGCCAATCCAGCCCCGGTGGCGGAGGGCCCAGGGGAGAAGGCGCCGAAGCCGGCCGGCTTCCACACCCACCCTAGAACTGCGCGTTGTTCGGAACTCGGGGGAAGGGGATGGCGTCCCGAATGTTTTCCATGCCCGTGGCGTACATCAGCAAGCGCTCAAAGCCGAGGCCAAAGCCCGCGTGGGGCACGGTGCCGTAGCGGCGCAGATCCCGGTACCACCAGAGGTGTTCCTTCAGGGTGTCGTTGTTCATGCGCGCATCGAGCACGGCGAGGCGCTCCTCCCGTTGGGAGCCGCCGATGATCTCCCCTACCCCGGGCACGAGCACGTCCATGGCGGCCACGGTGCGCTCGTCGTCATTTAGGCGCATGTAGAAGGCCTTGATGTCCTTCGGATAGTCCGTCACCACCACGGGCCGGCCCACGTGCTTCTCCGTGAGGTAGCGCTCGTGCTCGCTTTGAAGATCCTGGCCCCAGGCCACGGGGAACTCGAATTTCTCGCCGCTGGCCTCGAGGATCTTCACGGCCTCGGTGTAGGTGAGGCGCTCGAAGGGGGATTCGATGACGTGCTCAAGGCGGGGCAGGAGCTCCGGGTCGATGCGGCTGCCGAAGAAGGCCATGTCGTCGCCCCGGGCCTTGAGCACAGCCTTCAGCGCGTGCTTCAGGAGCCCCTCGGCGAGTTCGGCGTTTTCCTTGAGCGTCGCGAAGGCGATCTCCGGTTCCACCATCCAAAACTCGGCGAGGTGCCGGCTCGTATTGGAGTTCTCGGCGCGGAAGGTGGGGCCAAAGGTGTAGACCTTCGACAGGGCGAGGCAGTAGCTCTCCACCTGAAGCTGCCCGGAAACGGTGAGGAAGGCTTCCTGGCCGAAGAAATCTTCCTTGAAGTCCACCTGGCCATCGGCGGTGCGCGGGGGATTCAGCGCATCAAGGGTGCTGACCCGGAAAAGCTCCCCGGCGCCTTCGCAGTCGCTCGCCGTGATGAGGGGCGTGTTCACCCACAGGAAGCCCTGGTCGGCGAAGTAGCCGTGGATGGCCTGGGCGAGGGTGGCGCGCACCCGGGCTAGGGCGCCGAAGGTGTTGGTGCGCGGGCGGAGGTGGGCCACGGTGCGCAGGTATTCGAAGGTGTGGCCCTTCTTCGCTACGGGGTAGGTGGCGGGGTCGTCGACCTCTCCGAGAATGGTGACGGCGCTCGCCACCACCTCCACGCTTTGTCCCTTGCCCTGGGAGGCTACGAGCGTGCCCTCAATTTCCACGGCGCAGCCCGGGCCGAGGGCGGCGATGGCCTCGTAGTTGGGCAGGGCCTGATCGGCGACCACCTGAATGGCGTCGAAGGCCGAACCGTCGTGCACGGCGAGGAAAGAGAAGCCGCCCTTCGAGCTGCGGCGGCTGCGCAGCCACCCGGCGAGGGTGACCGGGGTTTCCACGGGGATCGCTCCGCTTAGAAGGTCGGCGACGGCGTTTCTGGACATTCCTTGACTCCTGCCTGGGCAACGCTTGGGCAAAGGTGGAATGATAATGGAAAGCGCGGTAAAGCGATGCCGCCTAGGCGCCGCTGACATAAGCTGACAGGGTGATTTGTTCGTGCCCAAGGCCGGGGAGTGCATTGCATGGCTGGGAAAAATTGGATGATTTTGGCCGCCGCGGCCCTCGCGGTGCTGGCGGGCGCGCTACTGCTGTTGCCTTCGGAGCCCGAGCCCGCGCCGCCGCCGGTGGTGGCGCCGACGCCGGAACCGCCGCCGCCCCCGCCGGAACCCGAGCCCGAACCGGAACTAGAGCCCGCGCCTCCGCCTGAGCCGGAACCGGAGCCCCTCCCGGCCCTGGACGTGTCCGATGCCTTCGTCCGCGATGGGGCTGCGCCGCTCAGCAACAGCGCCGTGCTGGCCACCCTGCTGCGTACG
>JAUILI010000151.1 GCA_030433075.1 Gammaproteobacteria bacterium
GGGGATAGGGCAGGAGCGCCAGGGCCAGCACGAGGGCAAGCAGCCCCGCGAGAAAGGCCAGCAGCAGGGGCCAGCGAAGGCGGGGCGCGGGGGGCCAGAGGAGGCCCGGGGGCAGCGGTGGGAGCGAGAAGGACACCATAGCCCTAGTCTCAAGCCCCCCAAGGGGAAGCCCCCACCGCGAAGGCGGCGGAGGCCGTGCGCCTTAACGGCTGTTCTTGGGATCCAGGGCGGCAAGGAACGCGCGAATACGCGCCGCATTGGCGCCAAGATCGCTTTGCCCCACGCGGGAAACGGAACGCACGTCCACCTGGGCTTGCCGCGGCCCCAGGGCGCGAATGCGAATCACCACGTCGTCGATGAAGCCGTAAAGGGCCGTTTGATCGTAGGCTTCGATGAGCCCGGCGGCGGGATCGGAGGCCACGAGGGTCCAGCCCTGGGCTGCCACGACGGCCTCAGCTCGGGAGAAGACCGCCGCGGGATCCGCGTCGATCACCAGGGGTTTCAGGTCGGCGTAGTGCTCCGCCATGAGCGGGGCGAGGGCCTCCCGATCATAGTCGAGGCCGTTGGGCGCCGAGGCGCGCAGGGGCACCACCGCAACGAAGGCCGGAGGATCGACCGTATCGGTGCTGATGTCATGGATGGCGGGAACGCTCTGGGCGAGGGCGAACTGCCCCCCCATTTGCAGCAGTACGGCAAGACTCAGCGCGCTTCCCACAAGGACATGGAGGCGATCGGCGGGGCGCCCTCCCCGGAGCCACAGCACGAAGCCGAAGAGCCCAAAGAGGAAGGCCAGAAAGGCCAGCACGGACGCCATCGCCGGCAGCATCAGCACCGCCCCCTGCACGCCGGCGAGGCCCAGGCGGTACGCGAGGGGCGCGAGCCCCAGAAGAACGGCCGCAAAAACAGCTCCCACGAGGGAAAAGCGCGCCCACCAGGACGGCTGAAGATGTTCGGTCATTGCCTTGCTCTCTTTGGTTAGGGGCGCCCGTGATCCGAAGGGCTAGCCCTTCGGGGTAAAGCGATTGACCGGCGTCCCGGTAGTGACGGCGCCCGCCACGCCCAGGAAGTCTTCCTCGGTCATGGCGGTAAGGAGCGCCGGATCCTGCGGCACGTGCGCGCAGAACCGCGCGCCATCCTCCAAGCGGCCCACCACAATGCCCACCTCCGGCGTACCCTCCCGGCCGAAGGTGACGGTATAGGTCTCCACGGTGGCGGCCCCCTCCGGCGCCGCCTCCACCCGGGGATGGGCCGTGGCCTCGATGCGGCCCTGATAGCTTGCCGGATCCTTCCGCACCCAGGGCACGTCTCCTCCCGCCGGCGCTGGCGGCTCGGTGCTGTAGATCCCGGCGGAGTGCTTGGTCAGATAGCCGCCGTTAGCTGTTACCAGGCCGTAGGTGCCCGGCGCGGCGCGCAGCGTGTCGGCCATGGAGGCGATGGAATTCATCACGTAATTATTGCCCGCCCCGCCGTGGAAAGGCAGGCCCCCGGTAATGGTGAGGGGGCGGGGATCATCCTTGGCGATGCCGAACTCGTCCCGAGCAATTTGCACCGCGCTCGGGAAGCAGGAGTAGATGTCGATGTGATCAAGACCGGAGGCGTCGCGCCCGGCCATGGCGTAGGTTTCCTCCGAGAGGGTCCGGATCGCCACGGAGCTGTGGTAGTTCTCCCGATCGAGCACGTACCACAGCTCGCTCGTATCGGCGCAGCCGTGAAGGTAAAGCCAGCGATCCTCCGGGATCCCCAGGGCCCGGGCCTTGCCCACGGAGGTCATGAGGAGGGAGGCGGCCTGGTTGATCTGGTTCATGGCATTCATGAACTTGGTGTAGGGCCAACCCACGTAGCGATTGCTCGGGGTGGCGGTGGCGATTTCCTCGGCGGAGCGCGCCACGGGGAACCAGGCGTGGGGATGCTTGGCCGCCACCTCAGAGAAGCGGGAAAACAGCTCACCCATGACCTGCTGGTGCTCAGCAATGCTGTGCCCGTAATGGCCGCGAAGGGCATTTTCGTAGAGGGGATAGGCCGTGGCGGGAATCATGAGGCCATGGGCATCTTCGATGTCGTTGGACATCTTCTTCTCGTCGACGAGATAGCTCGGCTTGCGGTCCGTGGGCTCTTCCCAGGGTGGGGTGATCCCCGCCTTTAGCAGCTTGCGCCCGTTATCAATGGCTTCCGCGCCGGAAAAAAGGGCCAGTTCGCAGCGCCCCTCAGCGATGGCCTGGGCATAGCGATTCACGAGGTATTGGGGGCCATTACCGCCGTTGGGCATAAGCCACTGGGCAGCATTGCTGGCGCCGAGGCGCTTGGCCAGGGCCTCCGGGGAGTTGGGGGTGGATTCCCGGAAGCTGCGCACCACCACCAGCGTGTCCACCTGCTCGAGGACGGTCTTGCTTAAGTGCGCATCGGCGAGCGCCGCTTCCGTCGCCTGCACCATCAGATCCACGGGGGACGAGAGCCCCTCCAGGCCCGGCGTCTTCTCCGTGATCTGGCCCACGCCCACCAAGATGGGCATCCGATCCATTGCGCTGCTACTCATTTCCCGCTCCCCCTTTATTTCGCAAATCCGTGGCTTACTTTAAGCGATAACGAATGGGCAGACTCTTCAGCCCCCCCACGAAGGCTGCCTGCGCATACTGGGGCGTACCATCCAGCTCGATGTGTTCGACCCGCTCCAGCAGCGCCCGATACAGCGCTTCCATTTCCATGCGCGCCAAATGCTGCCCGAGGCACACATGCGCGCCGTAGCCGAAGGCGAGGTTCCGGGCCGCGGGGCGCTCCACGCGAAACTCGAAGGGCGCCTCAAAAACCTCCTCGTCCCGGTTGGCCGAGGGGTACCACAGAATCACCGATTCCCCCGCCTTAATGACCTTATCCCGAAGCGGCGTATCCACCGTGGCCGTGCGCATGAAGTGGCGCACTGGGGATACCCAGCGGATCATCTCGTCCACCGCGCCTGCGAGGTGGCGGTCGGGATCGGCGCGAAGCTTATCGAACTCCCCGGGGTTTTCGAGGAGGGCCAGGAGCCCGCCGGCGGTGGAGCTACTCGTGGTGTCGTGCCCCGCCGTGGCCACGATGATGTAGTACCCCGCCGCTTCCAGATCGCCGATGGGCGCCCCGTCGATTTGTGCGTTGGCGATGATCGAGGCCACGTCATCCCGGGGGTTCTTCCGCCGATCCTCGGAAATGCCCTTGAAGTAGGCCTCGAAGTCCTCCACCACCTGCCCGATGGACATGAGGTCGAA
>JAUILI010000152.1 GCA_030433075.1 Gammaproteobacteria bacterium
CTCGGAAAAGTACGCTCACGCGCCGGAGATCCTGGCCCAGTGCCAGCGCATCGGGCGCCAGTACGATCTCTATGACAATGCCCTTTTCCACACGGAAGTGAAGGATCTCAAGTGGCTCGAGGACCGGGCGGTTTGGCAGATCGAGACCGACCGGGGGGACTGCTTTACGGCGAAGTATCTGGGCATGGGGACGGGGCCCCTGCACGTGCCGAAGCTGCCGGGCATCCCCGGCGTGGAGCGCTTTAAGGGCCACTCCTTCCACACCAGCCGCTGGGATTATGACTACACCGGCGGTGATCCCCTCGGCGCGCCCCTGGATAAGCTCGGGGACAAGCGCGTGGCCATCATCGGCACCGGGGCCACGGCGGTGCAGTGCGTGCCCCACCTGGCCCGGGCTGCGAAGCGCCTCTATGTCTGCCAGCGCACCCCGTCCTCCGTGGACGTGCGCGATAACCATCCCATCGATCCGGACTGGTTCGCCTCCATTGCCACCCCCGGCTGGCAGCAGCGCTGGTTGGAAAACTTCACGGAAAACCAGGCCATGGGCACGGCCAAGGAAGACCTGGTGCAGGACGGCTGGACCGACCTATCCCGGCGGATCCGGGAGAAGGTGATGGGCCTTCCGCCGGAGCAGCGCACCCCGGCAGGCATGCTCGCGGCCTACGAGGAAGCCGACGACGAAAAGATGGAAGAAATCCGTACCCGGGCCCGCACCGTGGTGAAGGACGCGGCGACGGGGGAGAAGCTCCAGGCTTGGTATCGTCAGCTGTGCAAGCGCCCCTGCTTCCACGACCAGTATCTTCAGGCTTTCAACGAGCCCGCGGCCGTGCTTCTCGATACGGATGGCCAGGGGGTGGAGGAAATCACGGAGACCGGGGTGGTGGTGGGAGGGACTCACTACGAGGTGGATTGCATCATCTACGCTTCCGGCTTTGAGGTGGGTACCCCCTTCACGGAGCGGGCCGGCTTTGACCCGGCAGGGAAGGGGGGGCTGCGCCTCTCCCAGCGCTGGGCCGAGGGCATGCGTTCGCTCCACGGCACGCACGTGGCGGGCTTTCCCAATCTCTTCATCGTCCAGCCCACCCAAGGCGCCAACCTGATCTCGAACGTGCCCCACAACCTGACCGAGTCAGGACAGGCCATCGCGGCCATCGTCGCCGCAGCGGAGATCCAGGGGGCGCAAACCGTTGAGGTAACCGATGAGGCGGAGAAGGCTTGGGTGGAGCTTCTTCTGTCGGCGCCGCCCCGGGCCATGATCGGCTCCCAGGAGTGCACGCCGGGGTACTACAACAACGAAGGGCAGGACCCGGGCCCCGGGGCCCGCTATCACACGGGCTATCCCGCGGGCCCCACGGCCTACTTCCGCTACCTGCGGCAGTGGTGGGGCGAGGGCACCTTTGCGGGCCTCGCCTTTGATGGAAAGCCTCTTAGCGCGTAAGCACCACGGGGAGGTCGGCGATGCCGTGGATGAAGTTGTTCGGGTTGAACACGGCGTCCCCGACCACCTCGATGCCCTTAAAGCGCGCGAGGAGCTCCTCCCAAAGGATCTTCAGCTGAAGCTCCGCCAGGCGATTGCCCATGCAGCGGTGAACGCCAAAACCAAAGCTCACGTGGGCCCGGGCGTTTTCCCGATCGATGCGCAGGCGGTCCGCGTCGTCGAAGACCGTCTCGTCCCGGTTCCCCGATAGATACCACATCACGACCTTATCACCCTTCTTAAAGGCCTTGCCCTGGAAGTCCACGTCTTCCTGCACCGTGCGACGCATGTGGATGACCGGGGACTGCCAGCGAATCATCTCCGCCACCATGTTCGGAATGAGGCCGGGATTGGCCCGGAGCTTGGCCATTTCCTCGGGCTGCTGATTCAGGGCCAGCACGCCGCCGCTGATGGAGTTTCGCGTGGTGTCGTTACCGCCCACGATCAGCAGCATGATGTTGCCCAGGAACTCCGTGGGGCGGGTGTGCATGTCCTGGGTGGATTCCCCGTGCACGAGCATGGAGATGAGATCGGCCTGGGGTGGCTTCTGAGCCCGGTCGTTCCAGAGGCCCATGAAGGTCTCGGCGCAGTCCTTAAAGGCGGCGGCGCGCACCTCCCGGGTGACCCCCGCGTCCCCCATGAGCTCCGGGGAGGCGGTGGTGATATCGGACCAGTGGATCAGCTTGTGGCGATCTTCGTAGGGGAATTCGAAGAGCGTGGCGAGCATGCGCGCCGTGAGCTCCACGGAGACCGCGGGCACCCAGTTGAAGGGCGTGCCCACGGGCAGGTGTTCGAGAATGTCCACCACCCGTTCCCGAATCAGGGGCTCTAAGCGGGCGAGGTTGGTGGGGGCCACGGACGGGGCCACGGTTTTGCGCTGCGCCGCGTGCTTGGGTTCGTCCATGGCGATGAAGTTATCGAGGCGGATGGCCTCGTCCAGCTCCGGTTCGGCGATGGTGATCCCCCCGACCTCGGAGGAGAATAGGATGTGGTTCATGTCCACGGCCTTGATGTCAGCGTGGCGCGTAATGGACCAGTAGGGGCCGGTCGGGCTATCGGCGCAGTAGTGCACCGGATCTTCGGCGCGAAGCCGAGCGAAGTGCTCTCTCCAGCTGCCGTCGGCGAAGGTGCCGGGACGGCTCGGATCTAAGGTTTCAAGGCTTTCCTGTGAACTCACGCTCATTGGCGATCTCCCCCACGCTCGCTTAGGGCGCGAGCTGTTTTTGTGTGCTTTCCAAGCGAAGGCGCTGGAAATAGCGCCGGGCCTCTTCCGGCCCCTCCGTGGCGCTAAGCGCCTCCCTGCGGGCGTCAATAAATTGAAAGACCATGGGGAAGCGGAGCCCCGTGACCTCGCCATTGACCCTGATTTCCTCGAGCTGATCAAGGGTAGGGTAGCCGCCGAAGGACTCTCCGGGGTCTCCGATGAGAAAATCCCCGTCCATGTCGGTCCCCGCGACGAGATCGAAGGACCCCGGCGTCAAGCCAGAAATTGTGAAGGGATAGCGCCCATTCACCGGTTCTAGAACCGTAGCCTGGGCAATGGCGTCCCCCGTGACGGGATCGAGCGCAAGGACAAAGACTACCCCTGCCGTGGCTTCCAAGGCCCGGGCCGGGTCCTCGTTCTCGTAGCGAACGGAGATGGGAAGGCTGCTGCTGCCGAGGTTTGCTTCCAGACGGCTGGCAAAGCTTCCGAAGGGAAGGCCCGATCGGTCTAGGGTGAGCAAGAAGCGCCAGGGAGTGCCAGGGTCCGTCGGAAT
>JAUILI010000153.1 GCA_030433075.1 Gammaproteobacteria bacterium
GGGCTCGAAGTGATAGCAGTGGCCGCAGCCATACCAGAAGTATTCCTTCACCTCGATCTTGCTGGGGTCTTCCACGGCCTGAGGCTCCGCCAGGCGGAAGTAGTGCACCCCCTCCTCCCAGCCCTCCGCGGAGAAGGCGCTTGCCCCCAGGGTCAAAAGCACCGCCAGCATCACGCTGCGCAACCCATGCTTGATCATGTCTTTCCTCGCACCTTTTGAAGAACGGCCCGCGTGCCTCTGGTGAAAGCTTACCGCCCCAGCCCACACTCTTCATGCCACCCCGCCAAATCCCGCGCCGTGGTGCGGCTAATATCGGCGTGCAGGCTCACCATCAGGTCTCCGCCGTGGGCCGTGCCCATTACCTGCCGGCACTGGGCCTTCACCCCGGCGCGGAGCAAGAGGCGGTAGAAGGCAATGCCTTCGTCCCGCAGCGGATCGCATTCGTTCACGATGACCATGGTGGGGGGAAAGGCCGCCACGTCCTCTTCCGTCGCCAGGCCCGGCCACGCGAGGGGGTTTCCCGCCTCCAAGGCTTCAATGCCATAGGCCATGGCGCCCCGGTTGTTGCCGACCGTGATGAAAATGCCGTCGTTCTCCGACGAGGACGGATACTGCGCCTGGGGCCAGCGTCCAGCGATGTAGGGGCAAAGGGCATAGAGGCCATGGAGGGCATCCCCATGGCCGTCCTGAAGCAGCTTCATGGTGGTGGCAATGGCCAGGTTTCCGCCGCCGCTTTCCCCCGCAATGAGCATTCGGTCGCCGTCCAGCTTCAAGGCCGCCGCGTGCTCGCGCGCCCAATGGAAGCCCGCTACGCAATCGTTCAAGCCCCCGGGAAACGGCACTACCTCCGGCGCCGAAGACGGCGTCAAGCAGTTGCGGAAGTCGACCATGAGCACGGCGAAGCCCTGCTTCGCGAGAAGCCGGCCCCAGGTCTTGTAGTGCCCATAGAAGGCCGACCCCATCATCATGCCGCCACCGTGGATGTAGTAAACGCAGGGCAGCACCGCGTCCGTGTCGGGGCGGATGTAATTCATCTTGATGGTGTTGCCATCGGGGCTTGAGAGGAACTCGAGAACTTCCGAGCGCAGCCCCTCCGCGGGTACCGCGGCCAGGTCATCCATACCCGCAAAGGCCTCCGAAGCAGCCAGGGCCTCCGGCGTGTTGGCCTCCGCAACGTAGCTCTCCCGATCAGCGATATCGCCTCCGAGATTGCCCCCCATACCCTCCATCAGCTGAAGAAAGGGCACCACCCGCGGATCAAGCCGTGGGTCCTTCGTGGGATCGTAAGCCGCCATATTTTTTCCCTTTTTTTGTCAGCATGATATGCTCGTGTCCCTTAAGCTAACAGCGCTTACCTTTCCTAGCCACGATGAAGCAAACGCGCATGCGCCACGCTCTTCACGCCTTGCTGCTCTCTAGCCTCAGCCTCCCTGCCGTGGCGGCCCCCGGCGCCTTGGAGGAAGTCGTCGTCGAAGGACGGAAAACGCCACTCCTTGGCCTCGCCCGTTCCGCCTCAGAAGGCGTGGTGGGCGCAGAAGATCTGGCCCTGCGGCCCCTCCTGCGCCCTGGCGATGTGCTTGAGGCCATACCGGGCGTGGTGGTCACCCAGCACAGCGGCGCAGGGAAGTCGAATCAGCTATTTCTCCGCGGGTTCAACCTCGATCACGGCACGGACTTCGCCACCTGGGTGGACGGCATGCCCGTCAACCTCCGCAGCCACGGCCATGGTCAGGGGTACACGGACATTAACTTCCTCATCCCCGAGATGATCGACCAGCTACGCTTCGTGAAGGGTCCCTACCACGCCGAGCTGGGCGACTTTTCCTCCGCCGGCGGCGTGCACTTTGAAACGCGCAGGCGCGTCGATGCGCCAACGGTGAGCGTCAGCGCGGGCAGCAACGGCTATGAGCGACTCCTTGCCATGGCCAGCCGAGAGCACGAATCGGTACTCACCGGCGCGCTTGAGGCCGTGCACTACGACGGTCCCTGGCGGGATGTTGAAGAGAACCTCGAGAAGCTGAACGGACAGCTTTCCCTCTCTAGGGAAACGGAGGAGGGCCGCTGGCGCCTTCACGCCCGGGGCTATCAAAGCCGCTGGCATAGCGCCGATCAAATCCCCGCCCGGGCCGTGGCTACGGGAACGCTTCACCCCCTCGGCACCCTCGATCCTGCCCTGGGAGGACGCTCCCACCGCTTTAGCCTGGGGGCGGACGGAACCCGACGGACCGATCTCGGGGTGTGGACCGCGGAAGCCTATGTGATCGATTACCGCCTTCGCCTCTGGTCAAACTTCACCTACGGCCTCGACGATCCGGCGCGCGGCGATCAGTTCGAACAGCTTGATGATCGGCGCATTACCGGAGGCCAGGGCACCTTCAGCTGGGGCGAAAACCAGCCCCTCACCCAACGGCTCGGCATCGAGGCGCGTCACGACGCCATCGACAACGTAGGCCTCTACCGAACGGTGGCCCGCCAGCGCCAGGAAGGCTTCCGCGACGACGCCGTCGACCAAACCAGCGTCGCCCTTTTCTATGAGGGGGCCCTCACCCTCTCGCCCCGCTGGCGCAGCGTTTTTGGGCTGAGGGCGGACCATTACGACTTTTCCGTACGGGCCGCGGACCGCCGGAACAGCGGCGGAGCTCGGGAAAGTCTGCTGAGCCCGAAGGCAAGCCTGATCTTTTCCCCAAGCGAAACCCTAGAGGCATACCTCAGCATTGGCCGGGGCTTTCATTCGAACGATGCCCGGGGCGTGACCCTCCGCATCGATCCTCAAAGCGGCGACGCCGCTAACCCCGTAGATCCCCTCGTGCCCAGCACCGGCGGCGAACTGGGGGCGAAGTGGAGCCCCCGCCCGGGCTTTAACAGCGCGCTGGCGCTATGGCAGCTGGATCTGGATTCCGAGCTGCTGTTTGTGGGGGACGCGGGCAATACCGAAGCCAGCCGAGGCAGCGAACGCTGGGGTGTGGAATTCAACAACTTTTGGCAGCTGACGTCGGCTTGGCGTCTTGAGGCAGACCTGTCCTGGACCCATGGTCGCTTCCAAGGCAACGCGCCGGAGGGCAATCGCATTCCCGGGGCCGTGCCCTTCGTGGCCAGCAGCACGCTCAGCTACGCACCGAGCCAAGGGCCCTTCGCCACCCTGCGCCTTCGCCACCTCGGCGCCTATCCCCTTGCGGAAGACAACACGGTGAAATCCCGGGGCTCAACGCTCGTGAATATCGCCTTAGGCTGG
>JAUILI010000053.1 GCA_030433075.1 Gammaproteobacteria bacterium
ATGCTCGAGGAGCGCTGCCTCCACCGCGCCGCAGCCGATGTTCTCGCCCCCGCGAATCACCAGATCCTTGATGCGATCGACGATGTACAGATAGCCCTCGTCGTCCAGGTAAGCGACATCCCCGGTTTTGAGCCAGCCGTCCACGAAGGTGTCGGCGTTGGCATCCGGGCGGTTCCAGTAGCCGCGGATCAGGCTTGTGCCCCGAATCTGAAGCTCCCCGCGGGTGTTGGGGGGGAGGGGGGTGCCGGCGTCGTCTACTACGCGGAGATCGAGCACCGCGGAGGCGCGTCCTGAGCTTTCCGGATGATCGAGGTAATCCTGCCCAGCGATACCCGTGCCAATGGCGTTCGTTTCCGTCATGCCCCAGCCCGTATTCGGCAGGGCCTTGGCGAAGCTCTGGGCGATGCGCTTCACCTGCGCCGGGGCCCTGGGGGCACCGCCCCCGCCGACGTAGTCGAGGCTCGAGAGGTCCGCTCCCTGTTCTTCCGCATAGACCACCAGGTCCCCGGTCATGGCGGCGGGCGCCACCACCGTGTTGATCTGCTCGCCTTCGATAAGCCGGGCGGCCTCGGCCACGTCCCACTTATACATGCTGACCAGGCGCCGCTGAGCGCGATAGGAGGACAGGTACACGGCCAGCGTGCCCGTGGCATGGAAGAGGGGCACGGCGAGGAGGGTGGCGGGCTGGCGCTCGGGCACGGGGATCTCCAGCCCGGCGCTTAGCGCCGCGGCCTGGCCGTCGAGCTCCCAGGACAGCAGCGCATGGAGAATCGCTCGGTGACACGACACCGCGCCCTTCGGATGCCCCGTGGAGCCGCTGGTGTAGAGGATCGTGGCATCGTCCTCGGGAGCGATGACCGCCGGAGGCATGGGCGCCTCTCTCGGAATGCTTTCCAGGGCCTCCTCCAGGGGCGTGGCCCAGGCGGGATGCTCAGCGCGGGTGCGCACGGTGAACACGGCCATCTCGGGATCGCGATCCCGCACGGCCTTCAGGCGCTCTAGGCGCTCTTCGTCGATGAGGAAGGCCTTGGGGGCGCTGTCCGTGAGGCCGTAGGCCAGCTCGTCGCTTTGCCAAAGGGCGTTCATCGCCACGGCGATGGCCTCGAGGGACGTTGCCGCCATAAAGCCCAGGATCCACTCGGGATAGTTCCGCATGGAGATCGCGACCCGATCCCCCTTACCCACCCCGTGCTGGGCCAGCAGGGTGGCGAGGCGGGCGGCCTGCTGCCAGGTTTCCTCGAAGCTCAGGCGCTCATCCTGGTAGACGATAAAGCTCTCGTCGCTCCTAGCCGCTTCATAAAGGGCCCGGAGGCTCTCCGGCGCGTTCTTAAAGATGCGGCAGGGCTCGCCATAGTGGAGCTTCGTTTCAAGCTCATAGGGCTGGCCTGCGGCGGTGAGCTGGGCCAAGGCCTCCTGGCGGCTAAGCGCGTGGCTTGCGGTCATGCGGTGTTCTCCCCCATCCGTTTTTCTTATGGGCTGACTCTAGCGGGGATTGGGCTTTTGTGCGCGGGGTACGGCTTGGGACCCTTCCTACGCAAAGGCGAGGGCTGCAATGCAGGCCCCCTGGGACTTGTACTCGTCAATACGTCCAGCGGCAGGGCCAGAATCGGTCTCGACCAAACGGAATGGACGGTCGCGTTGGCCCGCAATCCGAACACTACAGGGTTCTTTATCGCAGATTTGTTAACCACGGTTTACAGATCTGGCGTTGTGAACTAGAGTGGACATATGTATGAAGTCTACAAGACTGATGAGTTCGCCCGCTGGTTTAAGAAGCTTCGAGACCGCCAGGCGAAGTCGCGAATTCTGGCGAGAATCGATCGACTGCAGCTGGGTTATTTTGGCGATGTGGAGTCGGTTGGCGATGGCGTGAGTGAGCTGCGTTTATTCTACGGGCCGGGATACAGAATCTACTTCATTAGGCGCTCTGCGGTTGTCGTCATCCTCTTATCCGGAGGTGATAAGCGCTCCCAGAGTGAAGACATCGCGAAAGCTAAAGCCTTGGCCCAGCAATTGGAGGTCTAGAGATGTCCGTAAAGATAAGTCGATGGGATTCATCTGAATATTTGCATACTGAGGAAGATATTCGGGCATACCTCGAAGCTGTCGTCGAAGAGGGGGGGGATGATCCTGCTGCCATTGTTCATGCGCTTGGCGTAATTGCCCGCGCCAGAAATATGAGCCAGCTTGCTCGAGACGCCGGTATTTCCAGAGAGGGGCTGTACAAGGCACTTTCTGAGGAGGGCAACCCAACATTTGCGACGGTGGCTAAAATTGCCAAGGCGCTGGGGCTCCACATCAAATTTCAAACAGCAGCGTAAGGTCCGCGCCTGTTAGACAATGAAGGTCTTGTCGCTCCGGGCCGCTTCACAGAGGGCCCGGAGGCTCTCCGTGCGGTTAAGGGCGTGGCTTGTGGTGATGCGGTGTTCTCCCCCGTGGGTTTTTCCTATGCGCGGACTCAAGGGGGATTGGGCTTTTATCCGCGGGGTTGTGCTTGTGACCCTCCCTCCAAACAGTTGCGGTTCGGTTCCCTGAGAGGGTTGAGGCTCTCGGGGTAAGGCAGCGAAAAAGCGTCACGGTAGATAGGCTGGCGAGGTATCCATGGCCATCAATGTGGAATTGCCCGAAGCCTTGGTGGAAACCGCGAAGCGCCGCGGTGCCCAAGCAAATCGAATACTGGTCCCAGATCGGCAAGATCGTCACAGATAACGCTGATCTGCCATTTAGCGTTATCCGTGACATCCTGATCGCCGACCAAGAGGCGCCCGCGGGCGAGTACCCGTTCGGCTGATATTCGATTCGGAGGCCGTCAGATGAATGTGTCCCTCACGGAGCTTCGAGCACGGTTCTCCCATTACCTTGCACTGGTCGCTAGTGGAGAGCACATCGTCATTTTGCGGCGTGGCGCGCCAGTAGCGGAGCTCGTCCCTCATCGTCTCCCGCATCGGCGCGTGCTTGGTCGGTACGCCGGAAAGACCGAGGCGCTGGAGCGAATCCTCGACAAGGATTGGGGCTTGGCAGAAGCCTTCGAAGACGGTGCGGTGTGACGGATCCGCTCTCCAGGGAGAAGCTCCTGTTTCTACCACTCTAGAGGGCCCTCAGGGCGCCAGGCTGCTGGGCGTTAGAACCCCCCAATCACCGGGACCATATTTGCGAGATAACGCTCTGGGTGCTTCCGGAATTCTTCCCTTGACGTCACGTTTTCTTGACGCAAAAAACACCCTGGCGTCATCTGCATACCAAAAAATCGCCCTGCTAAACGAGCGCTTTGAGGGGTTTCAAAAAGATAATGTTTAAAAAAGTAACTAATTTTTATTCGCTAATATCGCTATAAAACAGGCCCTTAGGTGTTTCGCCGGATGGGCTTCCGCAGCGCGATCCGGAATTCGTGTGCGTTATTTGCGAAAGCCCTTGCCAAGCCCCGTAACTTTTTAGTGAGCTTAATCGTCCGACATCACCGGGGCCGCACCCCGCGGCCTTCTACAGGGAGGGTGTGTGATGAAGCGGACGGAACGAATAACGCGGGTGATCCAGCGCCAGGGTGTCGAGAGCGTGGTGATCCCACCGGCCTTCCACTTGGAGGCGACTGCAGTGGTGGTACGCCGGGAGGGGGAACGCCTCGTGCTCATTCCCCTCGCGGGACCGGGCACTTCAAGGCAGGGCCATGCGCCAAAGCCTCGACCCAACCTCACCACGGTGGAGGAAACGCGAGAGGCGTCGACGCCCACGTCCACCTTCGAGGTCATCGGCGGGCCCTATCCGCGCTTCGGAAGCTGGAGCGGCCGGCTGCAGCGTCTTTGGGCCTGGGCGACGCCTTCTGCGGTGCACGCGCGCGTTCGCGATCGCGCCTGGCACGAGGGCTTCGAGGCGGGGCGTTGCGCTCGTGGGGAGCCTCCTGCGGAACCGCCTGCCGCGGTTGAGCCTGCGGTCGAGCCGTCTCCCGCTCCCGACGAGCCTGAGGGATTCGCGGAGCCCTTCCCTTGGCTCGAGCGCTTCAAGGCGCGCCTTGCCACCGGGGAGCCCATGCCATCCCCCGATTGCCCGGAAGGGGAGCGGCTCGCCCTTGAGCTGCTGGAGTTGCGCAAGGGTGACTAGGGGCGTAAATTTTATGCCTGATATGGTCTAAGACCCGGCGTGGAGCGTCCAGAAAAGCACCTCCTTTGGGTGGGCAGCAGCAAGGACGATCTTTTAAAGCTTCCCGTTGCTGTGCGGAAGTTTTTCGCTCACGCCTTGGATTTTTCACAGCGAGGAGAAAAGCATGCAGCAGCGAAGCCCCTTAGGGGCTTCGGCGGCGCAGGCGTTCTGGAGGTTGTCGAGGTCGACATGGGTGGCACCTATCGGGCTGTTTACACCGTTAGGTTCAATGAAGCGGTTTTCGTACTTCATTGCTTTCAGAAAAAGAGTAAGACAGGAATCGCAACGCCAAGGAAAGATATGGATATCATTCGCGCAAGGCTCAAGGTGGCTGAGAGGCTCGCAAGGGGGCAACCACATGACAAAGCCGATGACTGAAAACGTTGTTGTGGAAAGCAGCTCAGGCAATGTCTTCGCCGATCTGGGTTTGCCTCACGCTGAAAAGTTGAAGATCAAATCCGGTCTTGTGATTGAGATTACCCGAGCGATTAACCGTCTCGGCCTAACGCAAGCTGAGGCTGGCCGGCGCATGGGCATCTCACAGCCGAAGGTATCCAGAATGATGCGGGGTGAATTCGCCAATCTCTCCGAGCGAAAGCTGATGGACTGCCTGAATCGCTTGGGCTACGACATTCAGATCAGAGTCCAGCCCGTCGCTGAGTCGAGGGGTCATCTGACCCTGGAAATTGCGTGATCCTGCCTAGGCCTGCCTTCGCTTCTCGCCGGCGCCTGTGGTATCAAAGCGCTTGAGTTTTTCAATCCACTTCGGGGGGAGTGCATGAGCGCTTTGAATGCCGATCTGTTCCAACTGGCTATGTCCGAGGAGGCCCAGCCTCTGATGGATGCGGTGAAGGCCCACATCCGGGATCACGTCGATCCCATCACCGAGGAGTTTCACGCCCTCGACAAGGAAAAGACCGATCGCTGGTCCTGGCATCCCCGGCAGCTTGAGCTGCTCGAAGGCGCCAAGAACGCGGCCAAGGCCAGTGGCCTTTGGAACTTCTTCCTGCCCGATAGCGAGTACGGCGACGGTCTGACCAACCTCGACTACGCCTACATCGCCGTGGAGCTGGGTAAATCGCCGCTCGCGTCTGAGTCCCTGAACTGCAGCGCCCCGGATACGGGGAACATGGAAGTGCTCGAGCGCGTGGGCACCCCGGAGCAGAAGAAGCAGTGGCTCGAGCCTCTGCTCAACGGCGAGATCCGCTCTGCCTACGCCATGACCGAGCCGGCCCTGCCGTCCTCCGACGCCCGGAACATCAGCACCTCCGCCGTGCTTGAGGGCGATGAGTACGTCATCAACGGCGAGAAGTTCTACATCTCCGGCGCTGGCGACCCCCGGTGCAAGATCATGATCGTGATGGTGAAGACGGACCCGAACGGACCGCCGCACCAGCAGCAATCCCAGATCCTCGTGCCCATGGACACCCCCGGGGTGGAAGTGCTCGAGGGCATGCAGGTCTTTGGCCATGACCACGCCCCGCGCGGTCACATGCACATCCGCTTCACCAACGTCCGCGTGCCGAAGGAGAACATTCTCCTCGGGGAAGGGCGGGGCTTCGAAATCAGCCAGGTGCGCCTGGGCCCGGGCCGTATTCACCACTGCATGCGCTCTATCGGTAAGGCCGAGCGCGCTCTTGAGCTCATGGTGAAGCGCTCCGCCACCCGGGAAGCCTTCGGTAAGCCCATCGCCAAGCTCGGCGGCAACCTGGAGAAGATCTCCCGGGCTCGCATCGAGATCGACGCCATGCGCCTGATGGTGCTCCAGGCTGCGAAGGCCATGGACGTGCTGGGGAACAAGGAAGCGCGGGTTTACGTCTCTGCCGTGAAGGCCATGGTTCCGGAGAAGGTCTGCCAGATCATCGACGACGCCATCCAGATGCACGGCGCTACCGGCATCTCCCAGTGGTCGCCGCTGCCCGGCCTCTATACGGATATGCGTCACCTCCGCTTCGCCGACGGCCCGGACGAGGTGCACCACATGGTGGTGGGTCGCGCCGAGCTGCAGAAGTACGACCTCTGGTAGGTCTCTTCTGCACTTCGTGTGCTTTCGAAAGCCCTGGTTCGCCGGGGCTTTTTTATGGGCGCTTGCTTGGCCCAGGGGTGGGGCCCTGGGGCCTTGGGGCTCTGGGGCCCTGGGGCCCTGGGGCTGCCCTTTTGCCGGGTTTTCTAGGTAGACACATTCCACTTTGGAATGGCCCCACCTGTTGAACAGTTTGGCGCAGAATTCCGTCTTTCGCACCCACTTTCGCGCCGAAATCCGCGGGAATCCGACCTGGAAAACCCACTATCTGCGCGTAAAAAAGATACATAACGGGACCCTCAAAAGAGATGCTTCCGATCCCTTTGGGTTTCCGCCGAAATCACCGAGGCTGGGTGCGCGAAGACGCCCACAGGTGGGTTTTCAAGCGCTCTTGGGCAAAAGACGACTTAAACGTTTTGTAGACACATGCGATCTGGGAATAGCTCCACTCTTGCGCCCCTGTGGTCCCCTAAGGGGGGGTTAAGCCCCACTTTTGCTGGCTTAAAGGCTGGTAATGGAATGCGCTTACCCACTATTTCGGCGTTCAAGTAGATACCTAGAATTTCGCCCAAAAGGTCACTCCCGATCCCCTTGGTTTTTTCACCAAGCACCCTTGCAGGCGAAGGGCCCTCGGGTGAGCATCGAGCCAACAACAAGAAAGGAGCGCGCAGTGAAATTCGATCTTCATACGCACTACTACCCCGAGGTGTTCTTTGACCAGATCCGGGCCCGGGGCGGGGAGTTCGCCTTCGGGGAGGATCCCACGGGGCGCACCATCATCAAGTACAAGGGCGCGCGCTTCTTTGGCATTACCCCGCCCATGACGGACCCTAAGCTTCGCCTCGAAGCCATGGACGCCGTGGGCATCGACGTGCAGGTGGTGTCCCTGTCCACGCCGAACGTGTTCTTCGCCGAGGCGAAGGATCAGGCCGCCGTGGCCCGCATGGTGAACGACGCCTACGCGGAGCTCATCGCCACCTATCCCACGCGCTTCAAGGGCTTTGCCTCCATCCCCATGGACGATCCCGATGCGGCGCTGAAGGAGCTCGAGCGGGCCTTAGATGAGCTAAAGCTCAACGGCGTGGTGCTGCTCAGCAACATCGGCGGCAAGGCCCTCACCGATCCGGCCTACCGGCCCTTCTTTGAGGAGGCGAACCGGCGGAACCTCTGCATCTTCATTCACCCCATGCTGCCGGCGAACCCCGAGGCCTATCAGGAGTTCGTGCTGGGTCCGATTCTTGGCTTCCCGAGCGATACGGCCCTGGCCACGGCGCGGCTCTGCTATTCGGGCATGCTCCGCGATCTGCCGAACATCCGCTGGATCATTGGCCACGCCGGGGGCGTCATTCCCTGGCTCATGGAGCGCATGGATAACGGCTTCCGGGACTTCGCCGAATGCCGGGAATTCATCGATGAGCTTCCGAGCGTGTATTTGAAGAAGCTCTACTACGACACGGTGACCTTCAGCCCCCATACGCTGAACATGCTCCGGGATCAGGTCGGCACGGATCACATGGTCATGGGCAGCGACCATCCCCACCTGCTGGGGAACATCGAGCGCGCCGTGAGCTCCATCGAAGCCCTCACCATCCCGGAGCGGGAGAAGGCCCAGATCTTCTCCGGTACGGCCCTGTCGATCTTGAATAACGTTTAGCCATGCTCGCGCGGCTGAAAAGCCTCGGCCCGGGCATGATCATGGCGGCCACGGCCATCGGCACCAGCCATCTGGTGCTGAGCCCGGTCGCCGGGGCCCGCTTTGGCTACGGGCTGGTGTGGCTCGTGCTCCTGGCTCACGTGTTTAAGTACCCAGCCTTTGAGTACGGCCCGCGCTATGCGCTGGCCACGGGCCATTCCCTGATCCACGGCTATGGCCGCGTTCCGGGCCCGAAGCAGTGGGCGGTGTGGGCTTTCCTCGGCACCACCGTGCTTCAGGGCTTCACCATCCTTGCGGGAACGCTCGCCATTACGGCGGCGATCCTCCATGCAGTGTTCGCCGGGCTCACTCTTGGAGCCTGGACCGTTATCATCGGCGCGGTCATCGTCGCCCTGCTGATCTTTGGGCGCTACCAGGCCCTGGAGGTCATCAGTAAGGGCGCCATGGGGGTGCTCGTGCTCATCAGCGTGTTGGCCTTTTCCGTGGCCTTGCCGTCCCCGGGGGAGTGGGGGCAGATGGTTGTGCCCCAGGTGCCGGCGGGGTCCGGGCTTTTGGTGGCGGCGATCCTCGGCATCATGCCCACGGGCATCAACGTGGCGATCTGGCATTCCCTCTGGGCGCTGGAGCACGAAAAGGCCTGGCTGGCCGATGGCTCGACCCGGGCTCAGGCGCTGGCGAAGGGGCGCTTCGATTTACTTGTGGGCTATGGGGTCTCCGCGCTTTTGGCCGTTATCTTCGTGGCCCTGGGCGCCGAGCTGCTCAAGCCCCGAGGCCTCGTGCCCCAGGGCATCGACGTGGCCCTCACGCTTTCGGAGATCTACACGGAAGTGCTCGGGTCCTGGATGCTGCCCCTGTTTTTGCTGGCGGCCTTCCTGGCGCTTTTCTCCACGGCCTACTCGGTCATGGACGGCTTCCCCCGCACCTTCGCCATGCTCCTTCGGGAGCTTTTGCCGGAGCAGCGCTGGGTGGCGGGGCAGGGCACCTACTGGGGTTTTATGGCGGCGATCTTCCTCGTGGCCATCGCGGCGAACACGCTTTTCCCGAACCCCGTGACCCTCGTGCAGTGGGTGGGGGCCGTGAGCCTCGCCGTGGCGCCGCTGCTTTATGGGCTGAATTGGTACTGCGTGAACCGGCTGATCGAGGATCCGACCCTGCGACCGCCGCCCTACCTGGCGATCTGGGGCGGCCTCGGGGTGCTGGCCATGCTCGGGGCGGTAGTGGCGGTGTTCTGGATTCGGGCGGCCTAGGGCCCGCGGGCGCTCGAGGCCCCTACCAGGGCTTCCGCCCCAGCAGCTGCTCCCCAAGCTCGGTCAGCTTCAGGGGGCCGTGGTTCTCGCTGATGGACTTGCCATCGCGCAGCCAGGCCGGGGCGCGCTGG
Organism: Gammaproteobacteria bacterium; assembly: GCA_030433075.1. Taxonomy (GTDB): domain Bacteria; phylum Pseudomonadota; class Gammaproteobacteria; order Pseudomonadales; family Azotimanducaceae; genus Salivita. The sequence continues at coordinate 9,190 of JAUILI010000053.1, forward strand.
GCCTCGAAGTCGTCGATGCGCTGGGCACGCCGTTCCTCATCGCCCTCGGGCAGCATGGTGACCATCATGCTGTAGCGCGGCACGGGGCTGCGGTTTAAGGCACTGCCCGCGGGGAGGCGCGCATCCCACACCAGAAGGCTTCCCTTCGTGCCCGTGATGTCGAGGATTTGCTCGGCGCGAATGCGATCGGCGGGGAAGGGCTCCACCCCGTACACGGCCCGCCAGGCCTCGAGCTGACGGAACAGCCCGGGCACGCAGCGGAAGGGGCCCTGATCGGCGCGGCAGGTTTCCAGGTAGATCATGGCCTGGAGGCGTCGTTCCGGGCGCCGGGGGTCCATTTCCCAGTGGAAGGGCGCATCGTTGCGCTCCCGGGGATGGCTATGGCGGAAGGGCGCCTTGAAGCTGCCCCGATCCATGGAGACCCAGAGAAAGGGCGTGGCAATGAGCGCCCGGAAGACCTCGTAAAGGGGCCGGTGCTGGCGGATATCCCAGAAGGCCTGGGGATGATGGAGCGGCAGCAGGCCATCGGGCGCCGGCTTATGACGATACCAGCTGGCCGGGTCCGTGGTGATGCCCAAATGATCATCGATGGCGCCGCGGGCGGCGTCACAGAGGGCTGCGGGGATAAAGCCCGGTAGCACCCCGACGCCGTCGTGCTCTAGCCCGGCGCGCAGCGATGCGAGCTCCCCCTCGCTAATTCGACTCTTTTGTCCCGCTAAACTATTCATGCCCGGGCTCCGCCCGTGCCTCTATGAAGCCCACGCTAGGCCTGGGCTGCCATAGTGCGCAATGGGGGGCGGGAAACGTTTAGGCCGATTCCTGCCCTTGTCCCTGAAATGTATGCAAAGACAAGTGTCAAGGCAAGCTTACATTTAAATCTGTCTAGTTTTTGTTGATGCCGCTAACCCTGGCCAGGGGCCCAAAACCCCGGGGATAATGCGAGCTAATTTGCTAAGGAATGCCTATGGATCGCTCCGCCCTGGCAAAAGCCCTGGCTCGCGCCGTGCCCGGCCTCGAGGTGATCGCCGAGCCCGAGGCCCTACGCCCCTTCGAGAGCGATGGGCTCACGGCCCTGCGTCAGCTGCCCCTCATTGCCGTCCTGCCTACGGCGGTGGACCAGGTGCAGGCGGTGCTGCGCTATTGCCACCGCGAGGGGATTCCCGTGGTGGCCCGGGGTGCCGGGACCGGCCTTTCCGGGGGGGCGCTGCCCCACGAGGCCGGGGTGCTCCTCGTGCTTTCCAAGCTCAGCAGGATCCTCGAGATCAACCCCACGCGGCAAACGGCGCGGCTCCAGCCCGGCGTGCGCAACCTCGCGATTTCCGAGGCCGCCGCGCCCTATGGCCTGTTCTACGCCCCGGATCCCTCCTCCCAGATCGCCTGCTCCATCGGCGGTAACGTCGCGGAGAACGCCGGGGGCGTCCACTGTCTGAAGTATGGCCTCACCGTTCACAACCTCCTCGCCGTGACCATCGTCGCCGTGGAGGGGGAGCTCCTCACCCTAGGCGGCCCCACCCTCGATGCGCCGGGGCTTGATCTGCTCGCGCTCTTCACCGGCTCCGAAGGGCTCCTCGGGGTGGTGGTGGAGGTGACCGTCCGCCTGCGGCCCATCCCGGCTCAGCAGGAGGTGCTCCTGGCGGCGTTCGATAGCATTCGCGCCTCCGGGGACGCGGTGGCCGCCGTGATCGCCGCAGGCATTATCCCCGCGGGTATGGAGCTCATGGATAAGCTCGCCGTGCAGGCGGCGGAGGATTTCGTCCACGCGGGCTATCCCCGGGACGCCGCGGCGGTGCTGCTTTGCGAACTCGACGGGGAAGGCCCGGTGCTTGAGGCGACCCGGGCCCGGGTGATGGCCGTACTTCGAGAGGCCGGCGCCGTAAGCATCACCGTCTCCGACTCCGAAGCCATGCGCCTGAAGCTCTGGTCCGGGCGCAAAAACGCCTTCCCCGCCGTGGGACGGCTGGCCCCCGATTACTACTGCATGGACGGCACCATTCCTCGCCGCTATCTCGGGGAGGTGCTCGATGCCATTGCGCAGCGCTCCGAGGCGGCCGGCCTCCCCGTGGCCAACGTGTTCCATGCCGGGGATGGCAACCTTCATCCGCTGATTCTTTACGATGCGAATGCCCCCGACGGCGTCGCCCGGGCCGAGGCCCTGGGCAATGAGATCCTGGCACTGTGCGTCGCCTACGGCGGCTCTGTCACCGGGGAACACGGCGTGGGGGTGGAGAAACTCGATGCTATGTGTGGCCAGTTTGAAGCGCCGGAGCTGACCCGTTTCAAAGCGCTCAAGGCCGCCTTCGACCCCCAGGGGCTCTTGAACCCGGGGAAGGCCGTGCCGACCCTGGCGCGCTGCGCCGAGCTTGGGGGAATGCACGTGCATCACGGGCAGCTGCCCCACCCGGAGCTCCCGCGCCTATGACCGCCCCACCGGCACCGCGCCGAGACCTCGCCGCCGAGCCCGAAGTTGCGCGCCTTTGCGATGCGGTGAAAAGCGCTGCCGCGGAAGGGCGCGTGCTCCTGCCGCGGGGCGGCGCGACGCGAGACGGGGCCCTCGGCCCGTTCTCCGGCGAGCCCCTAGCCCTGGCGGCCTATGCGGGCATCGTGCGTCATACCCCCACGGAATTGGTGGTGACGGCGCGGGCCGGAACGCCGCTTCTGGAGCTTGTGGAAACGCTGGCGGCCGCCGGGCAGCGCCTGCCCTTCGAGCCGCCCTTGCCGGCGCGAGAGGCCACCCTAGGGGGCGCGGTGGCCCTGGGAACCTCCGGCCCGGCCCGGGCCTACCGGGCGGCGCTGCGCGATGCGCTGCTGGGGGTTACCCTCATTGATGGAACGGGTACGGTATGCCGCTTCGGCGGGGAAGTGATGAAGAACGTGGCGGGCTTTGATGTCTCCCGCCTCATGGCCGGCAGCTACGGTGAGCTGGGCGCCATGCTGGAGATCAGCCTGCGCCTAGAGCCCCTGCCGGAGTGGAGCCAAACGCAAGCGCTGGCCTGCACCCTGCCGGAAGCGTTGGCGCGCATGCCGGCCCTTGCTGCCCGTGCCGGGGCGCTATCGGGGCTGGCCTGGCTCGACGGTTGGCTGCTGGCGCGCTTTGAGGGCTCGGCGGTGGAAGTCGAGTTGGATGCTAAGGCCGCTGGAGGCGAAACCCTCCTGCCCGAGGACGCCGCTACGCGCTGGGCGCGCCTGCGGGAGGGGCCTCTTTCTGCCAAAGGGGACGGGGCACTCTGGTGCCTTTCGATGCCGAATGATGCGCCGGCCCTGGAGCTCCCTGATGCAAACTGGGCCCTGGATTGGGGCGGCGCTCGGCGCTGGGTGCGCAGCACGGCGGACCCCGGGGCGGTGGCCGCGATGCTTGCGCCCCATGGCGGGCACGGCTTGCGGCTTAGCCCGAGCGTAGTGCGCACGCCCCAGCCGGCGGCGCTGCGGGCCCTGGAGCAGCGGGTCCGCCAGGCCATGGATCCGTCCGGCGTCTTCGCTCATGGCGCCACCCCGGGGGAGGGGCCCTAATGCAAACCCGCCTACCGGAAGCGCTTCTAGCGACGAGCGAAGGGCAACGCGCCGAAGCCGTGCTCCGCAGCTGCGTGCACTGCGGCTTTTGCAATGCGACCTGCCCCACCTATCTGGAAACGGGCCACGAGCTCGATGGCCCCCGGGGGCGCATCTGGCTCATGAAGGCCTACCTTGAGGGGGAAGGGGCGAGCGAGATCACCACGCGCCACCTGGACCGCTGCCTCACGTGCCGCAACTGCGAAACCACCTGCCCCTCGGGAGTGGTCTACCACGACCTGCTCGAGGTCACCCGTAACCGCCTCGAGGACGAAGGGGCGCCCCGTCCCCTGCCGGCGCGCCTCGCGCGCTGGGCGCTGCGAACGCTCATGCCCCGGCGTGGTCTGTTCTGGCCCCTTTATCGCCTGGGCCAGCACCTTCGGCCGCTGATGCCTGCCCGGTTCCGGGAGTCGCTGGCTCCGCCTTCGGCGCTTCGGCCCTGGAGGCCCGCCGTCGCCGCGGTTTCCGCGCCGCGGCGCGTGTTGCTTCTCGCCGGCTGCGTGGAAGGGGTCGCCGTTCCCGAGACTCAGCACGCCACGGCGCGGGTGCTGAAGGCCCTCGGGCTTGAGGCGACGCTTGCGCCCCGGGCGGGGTGCTGCGGCGCGCTACCGCTGCATCTGGGCGCCCGGGCTCAGGCGCAGGCGCTGGCGCGGCAGAACATCGACGCCTGGTGGCCCGAGCTTCAAAGCGGCGCCGAGGCCCTGGTGATGACCGCTTCCGGCTGCGGCGTCGAGGTGAAGGGCTACGGCGCACTGCTAGCGGATGATCCGGTCTACGCCGAGCGCGCCGCCTTCGTCGCCGAGAAAACCCTCGATCTCTCCGAGTATCTCCAGCGCTTTGATCTCACGGCCTTTGCCCGTAAGGCGCCCCTTCGCGTCGCCTGGCATCCACCCTGCACGCTACAGCACGGCCAGGGGGTACGCGGCGTTGTGGAAGGGATTCTCGACGCTGTGGGGGTGGAGCGCGTCCCCGTCGCCGAGGGTCACCTGTGCTGCGGCGCTGCCGGCACCAATGCAGTTCTAGAGCCGGCCATGGCCCAGGCCTTGCGCACTCGCAAACTGGCTCACCTCGAAAAGGACGCCCCGGAGCGCATCGTCACCGCCAACATTGGCTGCGAGCTTCACCTGGCCGCTGCCGCCGGCCGCCCCGTTAGCCACTGGATTACGCTGCTTGCCGAGGCGCTTGAGGGCTAGGCCTAGCGTTTTCTGCACCGCCGCTCCGCGGCAGCGCACCCCTCCCCACCTAGCCCTTTGCGAGGCTAGGGCTCCGAGGCGTTTCCTCTGCGCTTCGCCTCGCTATAAAATAAGGCTCACGATGAGTCATATTTTAGGAAGGCTAGAAGTGGACTTCGAAACGCGGGTAGCGGCAGTTATGGCGGAACAAAACCCTAAGCAGATGCGCCAAGAGCTAACGCGCGTATTGCACCTATCACCGGGGGGGTTGGGCCATCGCCACCGGTTTGGGTTCAGGGAAATCCTTTATTTTCGTCTCAAAAGCGCTTTGGAGGCCCAGGGCACGCAGCTTAGCCAGGAAGATCGACAGGCGCTCTTTACGCTCCTTACGACCCGCAGCCGCGAGCAAGGGTGTTGGAGTCGCTCAGGTAGCCACCTGTCGCGTCGGGGCCCCGTCCCCATGACCCTCGACCTTTCTGGCATCGCCCGGGCCATTCAGTCAGCCGTTCGGGAGCTCATCGCTGGGCAAAAGTTGCTCGAGTCCCGGCCGGACGTGCTCTCCGGGGTCCCCGTTTTTAAGGGAACGCGCGTCCCCCTTGCTCAGGTCGTGGGTCAGTTCCGCGCGGGCGTGAGCCGCCTAGAGATCGCCGAGGACTATCCCCACCTGCCCGAGGAGGCCCTGTCCTATGCAGCGAGGCAGGCCGCCCTCAGTCCCGGGCCCGGGAGACCGCCCTCAGCCCCGATCTTGAAGCGATGCTCTGTCACCCATGAGCGCTGAGCAAAAGATTGCGCGGCGTCACCGCGCGGTCGCAGAAGGTGGCCAGGGAGACAGCAAAGCCCTGTTCCGCAAGCCAAAGGGCACGGTCCAGTACGATGCGCAATTCGAGCACCCGCCCAAAGGCCAGGCGGAGGAGATTGCGTCGGCGCACCCGGGCCGCGCGCTCGGCGCCGGCCGCCATCCATCGGTCGCCGTCGAGCTGCGCGGGCAGGGTTAGACCATGGTGCGCGGCGGCCTCGGTAGCAAAGGCCTCAAAGCCGCCGTCGATGATCGCTGCGGGCATGGAAGGGCAGGGGAGATAGCGATCTCGCTTGAAGGTTTCTCGCTGGAACAGATCAAAGGCTTGGCGTAGCACGAGCTCTCGCGCTCGGCGGGCGCGAACCCCAGCGGGGGCCGTGGCCAAATCGGCAGCGGCGAGGCGTAGGGCATGCGGGTCGAGCTGGATCGCCGGGGCGCTTTTTGCCCAACTGTGCCAGTTCCCCACACCTGGGCGGTGCAGGGCGTAGCAGCAGGGCGCGAGAAAGAGCTGGCCGCCGTGGCTTCCGCTGAAGGTTTTCAGGGCTGCGTCGTGAAGGCCCCCGCAGGCGTGAAGCGCGCAGAGGTGCTCTCCGGATTTAAGTGCGATGGGCGTTTCCAGCACGTCAGCGACTTCGAAGGTGATCGGCTGCCCCTCCGCGAGGCGCTCCCCTGCCGTAATGAGGTGGAGATCCTTCTCTAAGGCCCGGACTGTTAGGTCAAAGCGCGCCGCGAGGGCTCGGCTTAGGTGCCCCTTGCCTGCGCACCAATCCGCCGCGGAACCCGCGGGCGGCCCCAGCGTTTCCAGGGCGCGCAGGAAGGCTTCGATTTGCGCGGCTTTTCGAGCGGGCACAGCGGTTGGGGGCTCTTGCGACGGATCCGGTCCCCGCGAAGGAAGCGCATCGATCGCGACCGCCGTCGGCAACTCGGGTAGCCAGGGCGCCAGTGCGCGGCGCAGGGCGTCCGGGTCCGCCTCTAGGGCGCTCAGCGCGTCGTCCTCTAGCGCGTCCAGAAAGGCGGTGAGTTCGTTATGGCTTTCGGTCCAGGGCGGCGCCGGAATTTCGAAGGGACGGGGTTCCCAGAGGGGTTTGGTCACGCTTAGGAGGCGATGAAGCGCCTCGCTACGCGCCGTCAGTTCAGTTTTAGAGCACCACACCGGGTGCCGCTTCCACGGCGACGGCATCGCCGCTGAGGGTCCAGGCGCCGAGGCGGGCGGGGAGCAAGGCCGACTGGCCTCGGGTCAGCCGCAGGGCGCCGCCGGCGCTGTCGATTTGCGCCGCGCCTTCAATGACGTGCAGCGTGCGCACCCGATCTTCCGTGTTCCGCGCGATCGGAGTGTCGCTTGTGGCCGTGAGGCGCCAGGCGGTAAAGGCCTCCGAGCGGGCCAGGCAGCTCACCGGGCCGGGCGCTGGGATCACCCGGAAATCCCCTTCCTCCGAGCCCTCCAGGGGTACGGAAACCAGGGCTGCAGCCGCCCCAAGCGGGCGACGGGGTAGGCGGGCGTGGTCCCAGGCGCGATAGGTCACCCCCGGGCGACGAATCTCGAGAATCAAGGCACGTCCCCCCCGGGGGCTGCCAAGGGCGTGAATGGCCGCGCCCAGGCGCCCGTCGCTATCAGGCTGGGCGTTGAAGATCACGTCTCCAGCCTTCAAGGACAGGCGATTCAAAAGCCCCAGCGTTTCTTCGTTCAGCGTCCGAAGGGCGTGATGGGTGTCCGTGATGGGCGGCAGCGCTCTTGCGGCTGCGTCATTCCCTAAGGTCCAGGCATTCAGTGCCGCCTGAGCCTCCGGGCCGAGGTCTGCCTCTAGGGCCGGCAGGGCGCCGAGCGCTTCGATCCAACGGTTCTGCCAGGGGGTTGGGTCTAGCCGCTCCTTAAAGCCCAGGTAAAGCGCGGCCTCCGCATCGGCCTCGAGCACCACGTAAAGCTCGGGATTTCCCGGGGGATGGGCCTGCACGGACAACAGCCCCGACACATCCAAAAACTTCGGCAGCAGAGGCAGGCGCGGCCCTTCGCTGGCCAGCACTTCGGCGCCGAGGATGGCGACATCCTGCGAGGCCAGAAGATCGGTGAGGCGCGCTCGATCGCCCCGGGGATGGGCCACGGTGCTGGGGTGAGCGGCGGCTTCCTCATCGCTGGGATCGGCGGCGGCCTCGAAGCTTTCCCCAAGAGGTTCCCGCCCTGGCGCTTGGCCCTTCAGGGCCGCAAGGGCGTCGCCGCCCCAGGGGCGAGGAATCAAGGGGACATCGACGAGCGCGAGGGGTGCCTGGGCCCAGGCGGGATCATTCAGTGCGGTCATGAAGCAGGCCGGCAGAGACGAAAGCGCCGCATCATAGCGGGCTTTCCCGGGCCTCGCGAGGTGACTAGTCCTGGGCGAGAACCTCCGCAATCACTTCGGGATAGCGGTGGGCAATGCGAAGAAGGCTCCTCGCAGCGCCGGAGGGTTCCCGCCGCCCCTGCTCCCATTCCTGAATGGTGCGGGGGGAGATTGCGAGCGCCTTGGCGAAGGCATTTCGCGTGAGGCCCGTGCGTTGCCGTGCCTCTAGGGCGAAGTTGATGGGTACCTCGGTTTTCCTACCGGAGGACCCCGCCTTTAGCTCCCGGATCGAAGCGAGAAGTTTCGTGCCCAGATCATCATGGCTCTCCGCAGGAGTTTTAGAGGTCTTTGAGCGCATGGATGGGCTCCCGGATCGGCCTGTCTAAGTGACAGCTGGCGAGGACGTCGTGAGGATAGGCATAGGATTGAAGTGCGTCAATAACGCACTTTCTATGATCATGCGCTAAGCCTTCAGCGCACTCACCCGGCTGCGCAAGAGCAGCCCCAGCACGATGATGGCTAGACCCAGGGGGGTGGCGGGGCGGAGGGCCTCGCCGAGGATCTGCTCGAGCCAGAGCAGGGAGAGAAAGGGCGCGAG
>JAUILI010000054.1 GCA_030433075.1 Gammaproteobacteria bacterium
TGAAATCATCGAAGCGCACCTTTACGAAGCCCCGGCTTGGGGCCTCCTCGAGCGTTTGCCGCCCTAGGCGCGTTTCCAGGGCGTTGAGAAGTTCCGGGAACAGCGCCAGGCAGGCTGCCTCCGTGGCCAGATCCTCGCTAAAGGTGCGCTCCACGGAGAGGGACTTGCGGACCCGATGGGGCTGCACGGGACGCTCATCCTGTCCCCGGGCAAGGTCGAAGAGGCGCTGCCCGAACACCCCAAAGCGCTCCGTCAGCGTGGGCAGATCGACGGCGCGCAGATCTTCGCAGCTTCTAAGCCCAAGGCGATGGAGCTTTTCCGCCGTGCGCGGCCCCACCCCAAAGAGTTTCTCCACGGGCAGGCGGCGCACGAAGGCGTCCACCTCCTCCGGCTTGAGCACGAAGAGCCCATCGGGCTTGCGCCAGTCGCTGGCGATCTTCGCAAGAAACTTGTTGGGCGCAACGCCCGCGGAAACCGTTAGCCCCAGCTCTTCGCGCACGGCCCGGCGAATGGCTTCCGCGATGCGCGTGGCGCTGCCGTTGAAGAGCACGGAGCCGGTGACGTCGAGGAAGGCCTCGTCGAGGGAAAGGGGTTCGATGCGATCGGTGAAGCGGCGGAAGATGCTGTGCACCGCCTCCGAGGCTTCCTTGTACTTGTCCATGCGCGTGCGCAGCACCACCAGCTCGGGGCAGAGGCGCAGGGCCTGGGCCATGGGCATGGCGCTGCGTACGCCAAAGCGCCGGGCTTCGTAGCTGCAGGTGGCCACCACGCCGCGACCGTCGGGGCTGCCCCCGACGGCGACGGGACGACCGCGAAGGCTGGGATCGTCGCGCATCTCCACCGACGCGAAAAAACTGTCGCAGTCGATGTGGATGATTTTTCGCTGCTGTCCTTCGCTCATCATGGGCTCTTGGCGCGCCAAAAAAGTGGCGCACGTCAAAAAAATAGCGCGTTGAAACCGCGTCCGTTCCCTGGAAAACTCGATCAAAACCTATGCCGCCGCCCGGTGCAAACCATTGTCTCCGGGGGCGGGAAGCGCTCTGGTAAGCTTGGGTGCGCGAGGGGGGTCCTCGCGGTGGGAACTTCAAAAAGCGGAAGCGAGGGGAAACATTGTGGGACCGTTAGCAGGCATTAAGATTATTGAACTGGCGGGCATTGGCCCCGGGCCCTTCTGCGGCATGATGCTGTCGGACATGGGCGCCGAGGTGATCCGCATCGATCGTCCCGCGCCCGGGGCGCCCGCGCCGAAGGACGTGCTCGTGCGCAATCGCCGCTCCCTCGCCGTGGATCTCAAAAGCGAAGCGGGCCGGGAAACGGTGCTTCGCCTCTGCGAAGGCGCCGACGCCATCTTTGAAGGCTTTCGCCCCGGCGTGACGGAACGGTTAGGCCTCGGTCCCGAGGATTGCATGGCGCGCAATCCCAAGCTGGTTTACGGCCGCATGACCGGCTGGGGCCAGGAGGGGCCCATGGCCCAGGCCGCGGGGCACGACATCAACTACATCGGCCTTTCCGGCGCGCTCCATGCCATTGGCCGGGCTGGGGAGCGCCCCGTGCCCCCCTTGAACCTCGTTGGGGACTTCGGCGGCGGCGGCATGCTGCTGGCCTATGGCCTGGTGTGCGGCCTTCTCGAGGCCCAGCGCTCCGGCCAGGGCCAGGTCATTGATGCCGCGATGGTCGATGGGGCGGCAGCGCTCATGGGCATGTTTTTCTCCTTTGCGGCCCAGGGGGGCTTCACCGATCAGCGGGGCACGAACCTGCTCGATGGGGCGGCCCACTTCTACGACACCTATGAAACTGCCGATGGGAAGTACGTGTGCCTGGGCTCCATCGAGCCCCAGTTCTACGCCCTGCTCATCGAGAAGGCGGGCCTGGACCCGGAAACCTTCAAGCCGCAGATGGATCGTCGCGCCTGGCCCGAACTTAAGGCCAAGCTTGCCGAGGTCATGAAGCAAAAAACCCGCGATGAGTGGTGCGCCATCATGGAGGGCACGGACGTGTGCTTCGCCCCCGTGCTGTCGATCTTTGAGGCCCCGGAGCATCCCCACAATAAGGCGCGGAACAGCTTTATTACGGTGGATGGCATTTCCCAGCCGGCCCCGGCGCCGCGCTTTTCGCGCACGGCTCCGGCGGTGCGGGGCGGTGCCCCGGCCCCGGGCGCGGACAGCGCCGCCGTACTCGCCGACTTCGGATTCTCGGAGGGGGAAATTGCCGCGCTCCTGGAGAGCGGGGCCGTCGCCGCGAACGGTTAGACAGAAAGGGTGGGGGGCCTAGGGCCCCCCATAAAGGTGAAACGGCGCGACCAAGGAGGGTTTGCCGTGAGTGTAGAGCTGTTGAATACCCCGCGTTTCTACGGGTTTCGGGTTCGTCGCCAAATCGACGGGCGCACCTACCAGGAGTATTTCTCCCTAAAGGCGGAGGGCAAGCGCATTCGGGGCCCGGAACGGGCCGCGATTAAGGTTCGCGCGGAAGCCCGGGATCAGGAACTGAAGGCGCTGCAGCAGAAAAGCCGGGAAGGGCTGGCTCGGCGCCGGGCCGTGGATGAAGAGGGTCGGGTCCGCGGCGTGCTTTTCCGCTTAAAGCAGGAGAAAAGCGGCACCCGAACCCCGGTCTTTCAGGTGGGCATCCATTCCTTTGTGGAGCAGCGCATCGTCAATACCACCGTATCCATTACTCGCCATGGTCTCGCCGGTGCCTGGCGTCGCGCCATTGATTTCTACGCCCTGCACAAGAAAATCGGGCCCCGGAGCAAGGCCTTCAAGGCGCTGCTGGCGGCGTGCCCGAGCGAGCAGGAGCTCGAGGCCCTCCTCTCCGGCGCCTAGGGTGCCAAGACAGGGTCTTCGGACCCTGGCACCATGGCGCCATGCTCACGTTTGAAGGCGAGCGACTGAGGAGCGAGGCAGCCCGGTGCAGACATTCGATTCCCAGGGGTTTCCCGAAGCCTACGCGGCGGCGCAGGAGATGCCGGAGGCCTTCTGGCTGGAGGAGGCCAAGCGCCTTTCCTGGCATAGGGCGCCGACGCAGGCGCGACGCCTCTCCCCGGAGGGGATCGCGGCGTGGTTCCCCGATGGCCAGCTCAACACCGCCTGGCTATGCCTCGACGCCCATCTGGCGGCGGGCCACGGCGATCGCACGGCCCTAATCTACGATTCCCCGGTGACGGGGCAGAAGGCGCACTTCAGCTTCGCGGCCTTAACGGAGCGGGTGGCGCGCACCGCCGGCAGCCTTCGGGCCCTGGGGGTTGGGGTTGGGGATCGGGTCGTCATCTATATGCCCATGATCCCCGAGGCGCTCATTGCCATGCTGGCCTGCGCGCGCCTAGGCGCCATTCATTCCGTGGTCTTCGGCGGCTTTGCGGGGCGCGAGCTCGCCGTGCGCATTGATGATGCCCAGCCGAAGGTGCTGCTCACGGCAAGCTGTGGCCTCGAGGCGGATCGGGTCATTCCCTACGAGCCGCTGGTGACGGAAGCGCTGGCCCTTGCCGCGACGCCCCCGGCCCACTGCGTAGTGGTGCAGCGGCCCCAGGCGCCCATGGCGCTGATCCCAGGGCGGGATCACCCCTGGGACGCCTTCGAGGCGGCGGGGGCGCCCGTGGACGCCGTGCCCCTGAAGGCGACCGATCCCCTCTACATCCTCTATACCTCCGGCACCACGGGAAAGCCCAAGGGCGTGGTGCGGGACCACGGGGGCCATGCCGTGGCCCTCGCCGCTTCCATGGCGCGGGTTTACGACACGGGCCCGGGGGAGGTGTTCTGGGCAGCCTCGGACGTGGGCTGGGTCGTGGGCCATTCCTATATTTGCTATGCGCCCCTCTTGGTGGGGGCCACCACGGTGCTCTACGAGGGCAAGCCCGTGCGCACCCCCGATGCCGGGGCCTTCTGGCGAGTGATCGCCGAGCACGGGGTGAAAACCTTTTTTGCCGCCCCCACGGCCTTCCGAGCGTTGCGCAAGGAAGATCCGGACGCGGCCCTGCGCCTGAACTACGACCTGTCGGGTTTTAAGCGCCTTATGCTCGCCGGCGAACGCTGCGATCCCCCGACCCTCGAGTGGCTCCAGGATCGACTCCAGATCCCCGTGGTGGATCACTGGTGGCAGACGGAAACGGGCAGCCCCATCTGTGCGCTGCCCGCCGAGGCCGGCTGGGCGCCGAAGGTGGGGTCCTCCGGCGTGCCTATGCCGGGCTACCGCCTAGAGGTGCTCGATGAGGCTGGGGAACCGGTAGGTCCCGGGCAATCGGGGCAGCTTGCCCTCGCCCTGCCCCTGCCCCCGGGGACCTTGCCCACGGTCTGGGGGGATCGAAAGCGCTTCACGGAGGCCTATCTGGCGCGCTTCCCGGGCTACTACGACACGGGAGACGGCGGCTATAAGGACGAGGACGGCTACGTTTTTGTCATGGGCCGCACCGATGATGTGATCAACGTCGCGGGCCATCGTCTGGCGACCGGGGAGCTGGAGGAGGCGCTGGCTGGGCACGACGCGGTGGCCGAATGCGCCGTGGTGGGAACCTCGGATCCGGACCGGGGCGAGGTGCCCGTGGGCTTTGTGGTCTTGAAGGATGGCGTAAACCTCACCGCCGACGCCGTGGTGGAGGCTCTCATCGCGCGGATGCGCCAGGAGGTGGGCGCCTTCGCCTTCTTTCGCCGCGGTTACGTGGTGGGCCGGCTGCCGAAAACCCGTTCCGGAAAAATTCTTCGCTCCGTGCTCCGGGATTTGCTCGAGGGCCGCCCGCCGGTGGTGCCCTCCACCATTGATGATGTCAAAATTGTCGATGAAATCGCCGACGTTCTGGCCAGCGGGAAGACTGCATGATTATTGTTCACGGCCTCATTCCGATCCTTCCGGAGCGGCGCAGCGAAGCGCTGAAGCTGATCCGGTGGATGGAGCGGGAAACGCAGGCAGAGGAAGGGTGCCTGACCTACCGCTTCTTTGTCGGCTTGAATGATCCCAATACGCTGATGCTGTTCCAAGAGTGGGACAGCGCTGAAGCCCTTGAGGCCCACTTCGAAACGGCCCATATGGCCTCCTTTCTCGAGGCCCTCCCCACCATCGTGGCTGGAGATATCCAAACCCGGCGCTATGCCGTGGCCCTCGATGAGGGTGATGACGAAGGGGTTTGGGATGAGGAAGAGAGCCTTCTAGAGGACGCCGAAGTCGGCGCCCCGCCCATCATTCACTAGGGGTATCCCCCGCGCTGGCCCCTTGGCCCTCTCCGCGCTCCGCCAGGAGGGCCGTGTTCCGCATGCCCCGCGCCTTGGCGAAGTAGGTGGTGCCCAGAAAGAGCTGGAGGGAAAAGAACAGCTCCGCCGCGCCCCAGCCCCGTCGGGCCGGATCGAGCAGGGTGAGAATGGCCCCCACAAAGTAAGGCATGGCCAGGAAGGCCACGTAGGCCGCCCCGCGGGCGCTGCCCTTCAGGAGCGTGGGGAGGCAGACCAGGAGCGGTAAGCTTTGCAGCGCAAAGACCACGCCCTGCCCCGTGGTGGAGAGGCGCGAGGGAAAGAGCAGGTGCTGTAGGCCATAGACCGCAATCAGGGAGCCGAGGGCGAGGAGGGCCAGGAAGTGCCAGAGGCGCTCCCCTGGGCTCGGTTGGCTGAGGGCGCTCATGGGGTCGCCCCCAGCTGCTTCGCGACCGTGGCAAGGCGCTGCCCGAGTTCCTGGGCTAGGGCGCTTTCATCCTCCGTGAGGGCCTTCCCGCCGCTGCCAGCGTGATGGGACGGGCCATAGGGCGTGCCGCCCCCCGCCGTGCTGACTAAGCGCCCACTTTCATAGCTAAGGCCTAGCACCATCATGCCGTGGTGGAGCAGGGGCAGCATCATGGAGAGGAGCGTGCTTTCTTGCCCTCCGTGGAGGCTAGCGGTGCTCGTAAACACCCCCGCAGGCTTGTTCCGCAGTGCGCCCTGCATCCAAAGGCCGCTGCTCTGGTCGAGAAAATACTTCAGGGGCGCCGCCATGTTGCCGAAACGCGTGGGCGACCCCAGGGCCAGGGCATCGCAGGCGGCGAGGTCCTCGAGGGTCGCGTAGGGGGCGCCTTCCGGAGGCTCCGGCGGTAGGGTTTCCGTGGTGCTGGGGGCCACCGGGGGCACGGTGCGGAGCATGGCCTCTCCCCCGGCCCGGGCCACGCCCCGGGCTACCTGTTTGGCAAGGGCGGCGGTGCTGCCCCCGGCGCTGTAGTACAGAACGAGGACCACGGGCGTTGTCATGGAGAAGACTCCTCAGCTAGGGCATCAAGCAGGGCAGTAAGGGCGCTAGTGTCCGGGCGGCCCAGGGCAGCCCGGTTCCCGGCGACCAGCACGGGGCGTTCGATGAGCACCGGGTGGGCCACCATGGCGTCGAGGCAGGCCTCTTCCGATGCCTCGGCGAGGCCGAGGGTCTTGAAAGCGTCCTCCTTGCGTCGAAGGAAGCTTCGGGGCGTCAGGCCGAGGGCTTGGATGACCGCCGCGAGGGCTTCCCGGGTCGGCGGCGCTTCGAGATAGAGGCGCAGGGTAAAGGGGCAGCGCTGGGCTTCGAGGAGCGCCAGGGCCGCGCGGCTTTTTGAACACCGGGGGTTATGCCAAAGCTCAAGGGCTGCCAAGGGTTGTCTCCTCGCGTGCGGAAAAACGGGCGGGGCAAGCATAGCAAGCTCGGCCCCCTTGAGGTCCGCTGCGGGACCCGTATGCTAGCGCCGGTTTTCACCGCTCACCGAGGTCTGTCCATGGCGCAGGTTATCGTTCGTTGGCTAGGCATGGGGCTGCTGCTCAGCCTATTGAGTGCATGCGCCCCCGGGCCGTCCATCACGCTTTTGAATGAAGCCCCCCGGCCCCTCGACGCCTATCGGGGTCAGTGGCTCTACGTCAACTACTGGGCGGAGTGGTGCGCGCCCT
The DNA here is from genome assembly GCA_030433075.1 of Gammaproteobacteria bacterium. Lineage (GTDB taxonomy): Bacteria > Pseudomonadota > Gammaproteobacteria > Pseudomonadales > Azotimanducaceae > Salivita. The sequence continues at coordinate 6,855 of JAUILI010000054.1, forward strand.
GCCTCGAGGAAATCCCCGAGCTCAATGCCTTTCATCGTGCCGACAATGGGGCGGAGGTGCTGGGCATCAACTTTGATCAGGTGGATAGCGCGCTTATGGCCCAGCAGGCGGAGGGGCTGAATATCGTCTTCCCCCTCGCCCTGGGCGATCCCGCGGCCCTGCTCGGGATTCAGGCGCCGGAGGTGCTACCGAGCACCTACGTGTTTGATCCCGATGGGGCCCTCGTTACCGTGCTCGTGGGGCCTCAGGATGAGGCGTCCCTCCTGGCTGCCCAGGGGACGCCCTAGCACCGAGGCTTCAGCCGCTAGCGCTAGCGCTAGCGCTAGCCTCGCAGCTTCGCGAGGAGCAGGGCCACGGCCTCGCCATGGGGGAAGTTTTCCCCTTCGCCGCCGCGGCGGTTTTGGTACTCCACCACGCCGTCCTTTAAGCCCCGATCGCCGATGACCACGCGATGGGGCAGGCCCAGCAGTTCCATATCCGCAAACTTCACCCCCGGGCGCTCGTCCCGGTCGTCCAGCAGGACATCGACGCCTGCGGCCCGAAGCTCGGCGTAGAGGGCGTCCGCCGCCTCCCGCACCGCTTCGCTCTTCCCGTAGTTGACGGGGACGAGGGCAACCTGGAAGGGCGCGATGGCCTCGGGCCAGAGGATGCCGGCGTCGTCGTGGCACTGCTCGATGACCGCGCCCACGAGCCGGCTCACGCCCATGCCGTAGCAGCCCATGGTGAGGGTGCATTGGGCGCCCCCCGCGTCTTGCACCGTGGCCCCCAGGGCCGCCGCGTACTTCGTGCCCAGCTGGAAGATGTGGCCCACTTCGATGCCCCGGCGGAGCTGCAGCACCCCCTGGCCGTCAGGGCTGGGGTCGCCGGCTTCCACGTTGCGCAGATCCACCACCTGGCTGGCTGCGAGGGGCACGTCCCGGTCCCAGTTCACCCCCTGGTGATGCTGATCCAGGGCGCCGGCGCCGCAAACAAAGTCCGCGAGGGCCGCGGCGCTGTGGTCCACGAAGAAGGGAAGGGTGAGGCCCACGGGACCGATAAAGCCCGGCACCAGGCCCGCGGCTTTAAGCGTGTCTTCCCCGGCGAGGCGGAAGGGGTCGGCGATGCCCGGAAGCTTCGCCGCCTTGATGGCGTTCAGGGTGTGATCGCCTCGAAGCATAAGGGCCACGGGGCCGTCCGTGCCTTCTACCACTAGGGTCTTGAGGCACTGGGAGGCGTCGACGCCAAGCTGCGTCGTGAGGGCCTCGATGCTTCGCGCCTTCGGCGTGTCCACGGTGGAGAGGGGGGCGCCGGGAGCCGGGCGAGGTGCCGTCGGCGCTAGGGCCGGGGCCAGCTCGACGTTCGCCGCGTAGTCCGAGGTATCGCTGAAGGCGATGAGGTCTTCCCCGCTTTCCGCGAGCACGTGGAATTCGTGGGACTTCGCCCCGCCGATGTTTCCCGTGTCGGCTAGGACGGGGCGGAAGTCGAGGCCCATGCGCTGAAGGATGCGGTGATAGGCGGCGTGCATTTCGCCGTAGGTCGCTTCCAGGCTCGCCTCGTCCATATGAAAGGAGTAGGCATCCTTCATGACAAATTCCCGGGCCCGCATCACCCCGAAGCGCGGGCGGATCTCGTCGCGGAACTTGGTTTGAATTTGGTACAGGTTTAGGGGCAGCTGCTTGTAGCTGCGCAGTTCCCGGCGCACGAGGTCCGTGATGACCTCTTCGTGGGTCGGGCCGAAGCAGAAGGGGCGCTGGTGCCGGTCTTCCATGCGCAGCAGCTCGGCGCCGTAGTGTCCCCAGCGGCCGCTCTCTTCCCACAGCTCGGCGGGTTGCACCGCGGGCATCAAGACCTCTCGGGCGCCGCTGTTATCCATCTCTTCCCGGATGAGCGCTTCGATCTTTCGCAGCACGCGAAGGCCTACGGGCAGCCAGGTATAGATGCCGGCGGCGACGCGGCGGATAAGGCCAGCGCGCAGCATGAGGCGGTGGGAAATGATTTCCGCGTCCGCGGGCACCTCTTTGAGCGTGCTCAGAAGCAGGGAGGTCGTTTTCATTCGATGGGCCCAGAGCGTTAGGGAAGGGGCGAGATTCTACGCAGGGGGCGAAGGCGGCGGAAGGGAGGGGGCGTAGGGAAGGAGAAGAAGGCTGCGCCCGGCAGGCGGGCGCAGCCAGAGGGCTGGCGTCTTACTGAGCCATGTCCTTGAGCTTCTTCAGGGGCGTAATGCGCACCCGAACGGAAGCGGGCTTGGCAGCGACGTCCATGGTCTCGCCAGGCTTGAAGGGATTGGGCACCCCTTTCTTGGCCCGTTGTGCCGGCTTCTTCACGGTTTTGATTTTCAGCAGGCCGGGGAGGGCAAATTCGCCCACGGCGCGCTTCTTCAGGTGGCGCTCGATGATGACTTCGAGCTCGGTCATGACCGCCGCAACATCTTTCCGAGCCAGGCCGGTGGACCCTGCGATCTCATTCAAGATCGTGGCCTTCGACATTTTCTCGGAAATGGCCGTCACCTTCTTGACCGGTGCCTTAGCCGGAGCCTTCGCGGCGGGGGCCTTGGCCGGAGCCGCCTTCTTGGCAGCAGGCTTAGGGGCAGCTTTCGCCGCCGGCTTCTTGGCTGCCGTTGCCCGCGCAGCGGGTTTCTTGGCAGCAGGTGCTTTTTTGGCGGGTGCTTTCGTACCCGTGGTTTTGGTCGCAGCCATGCAACTATCCCTCAGCTATTGAAATGCCCAACGGCCCCGTGCCGATGGCTTTCGACAGCGCGATCTCCCCAACCCCTTAATAGTGAGCCGCTGCCAGCGTTTTTATAGCCATTAAGTTTTGACGTAGCAAGGATTTAGAGCTGTTTTGGGCGTTTTTTAAGGGGTTTTTTGCCGTTTTTGGCTTTTTTGGACGGAAAGGCCGGCTTTTTGCCGGGGTGGGGCTTGATAAATCGGGAAAATCTGCCCATATAGCGCGGCGCAGATCCCTGCCCCCGGGGGGCGGGAATCGGCCGAGGCGTGGGCATGGGGCCCGCCCTCGGGAAACTGTTGGGAGTTTCATCACGATGCCCATCTACGAATACCAGTGTGATGCCTGCGAGGGCATCTTCGAGGCCCTGCGGAAGCTCAGCGATCCGCCCCTCACCCAATGCCGGCTGTGCCAAGCGGAAGGGCAGGTGCGGAAGAACGTCACTGCCCCGGCGTTCCGCCTTAAGGGGTCGGGGTGGTATGAGACCGATTTTAAGAAGGGGGGCAAGCGCAACCTGGCCGGTGGAGACAGCGGTAGCGGTGGCAGCGGCGCGTCCAGCGGCACCAAGAGCGACGCGCCCAAGGCGAGCAGCAGCGGGGATAGCTAGGGCCTCGGGCCGCCCAGGTGCTACACTGGCGCCATCGCTAAAAGACGCTGTGCGCCCCCTCGCGCCGCGCCCCCCCGGGCCTCGGGCGGGCATCGGCCAGGGCCCTGCCGCAGCGCTCATCGGAAAGGACGTACATGCGTAGTCACTATTGCGGGGCGCTGCGGGCGGCGCACGAGGGCGAAACGGTCACGCTCTGTGGTTGGGTTCAGCGGCGCCGGGATCACGGCGGCGTTATCTTTCTCGACGTCCGGGATCGCACCGGCTTCGTTCAGGTGGTTTTCGACCCGGACACGGAAGAGAGCTTTGCCCTGGCCGATCGCATGCGTAGCGAGTATGTGATTCAGCTCACGGGCCGGGTGCGGATGCGCCCCGAGGGGACGCGGAACCCGGAGATGCCGACGGGCGATGTGGAGGTGCTGGGCAAAACCCTCACGCTCCTCAATAGCTCGGCAACCCCACCCTTCGTGCTCGACGAATACTCCGATGCGGGGGAAGACGTCCGGCTGCGCTATCGCTACCTCGACCTGCGTCGCCCGGAAATGCAGGCGCGCCTTGCGCTTCGCTCGAAGATCAGCCGGGTCATCCGCAATACCCTGGAAGAGGCGGGCTGCATCGACGTGGAAACCCCGATCCTCACCCGGGCCACCCCGGAGGGCGCCCGGGATTACCTGGTGCCGAGCCGCACCCACCCCGGGGAGTTTTTCGCCCTGCCCCAGTCGCCCCAGCTCTTCAAGCAGCTGTTAATGATTTCTGGGCTGGACCGCTACTACCAGATTGCCAAGTGCTTCCGGGACGAAGACCTCCGCGCCGATCGCCAGCCCGAATTCACCCAGGTGGATATCGAGCTGTCCTTTGCCGATGAAGAAACGGTCATGGCCCTCGGGGAGACGCTGGTGAAGCGCCTCTTCGAGGAGGTGCTGGAGGTAAGCCTCCCGACCTTCCCGCGCATGACCTGGGAAGAGGCCATGCGGCGCTACGGCTCGGATAAGCCTGATCTGCGCAACCCCCTGGAGCTCGTGGACGTCGCCGACCTGATGGCTGAGGTGGACTTCAAGGTGTTCTCGGGCCCGGCGAAGGATCCCGGCGGCCGCGTGGCGGCGCTTCGGGCCCCCGGGGGCGCGGCCCTGTCCCGGAAGGTCATCGACGATTACACCCGCTTTGTGGGCATATATGGCGCTAAGGGGCTGGCCTACATCAAGGTGAATTCGCTCGCTGAGGGCCTCGAGGGGCTCCAATCTCCCATCATCAAGTTCCTACCGGAAGCGGTGGTGCGGGCGGTGCTAGACCGCGTGGGCGCGGAGGACGGCGATCTGGTCTTCTTCGGCGCCGATCAAACCCGGGTGGTAAACGAATCCCTCGGCGCCCTGCGCCTGAAGCTGGGCCAGGATTTGAACCTGGTGGACGAAGCCGCCTGGGCCCCGCTCTGGGTGGTGGCCTTCCCCATGTTCGAAAAGGATCGCAGCGGGGCCTTTACGCCCTTGCACCACCCCTTCACGGCCCCGGAGGGCTCCCCCGATAGCTTGAAGGCCGATCCCGGCGCAGCCCTGTCCCGGGCCTACGACTTGGTGCTGAACGGCTACGAGCTCGGGGGCGGCAGCATTCGTATCCACGACCTCGCCATGCAGCGGGCCGTGCTGGAAATTTTGGGGCTCGATGAGGCCGAAGCGCAGGCGCGCTTTGGCTTCTTCCTCGATGCCCTGGCCTATGGGGCGCCGCCCCACGGGGGCATTGCCTTCGGCCTCGATCGCATCGTCATGCTCATGTCCGGCACCAGCGCCATTCGGGACGTCATCGCCTTCCCGAAAACCCAAACGGCGGCGTGCCTCATGACGGCAGCCCCGAGCACGGTGGATCTGGCCCAGCTCCAGGAGCTGTCCCTGCGCTCCACGGCGGCGCCTCGCCAGGCCTCGGAGCAATCCGATTCCCCTTCCGTCGATAACGCCTAGGCAGGAGAGCAAACGCCATGGCAGGACATAGCAAATGGGCGAACATCAAGCATAAAAAAGCGGCCCAGGACGCTAAGCGCGGTAAGCTTTGGACCAAGCTGATCCGAGAGATCACTGTGGCTGCGCGGGTTGGCGGCGGCGGCGATCCGGCGGATAACCCCCGGCTCCGGGCAGCCATGGACAAGGGCTTCGGCGCCAATATGCCGAAGGACACCATCGAGCGGGCCATCGCCCGGGGGATTGGAGCGAGCGACGGCGATCAGGTCGAGGAGCTCACCTACGAGGGCTACGGCCCCGGCGGTGTGGCGATCCTCGTGGAAGCCATGACCGACAACCGGAACCGCACCGTGGCGGAAGTTCGCCACGCCTTTACGAAGCACGGGGGCAATCTGGGCACGGACGGCTCCGTGGCCTACCTCTTTAAGAAGCTTGGCATGCTGAGCTTTGCGCCGGGCACGGAAGAGGATCAGCTGCTGGAGTGCGCTCTGGAGGCCGGGGCTGAAGACGTGCGCAGTAACGAAGACGGCTCCTTTGACGTGATCACGGCCCCGGAGCATTTTGGCGCCGTGATGGATGCGCTGGCGGCGGCGGGGCTTGAACCCGCAAACGCCGAGGTGGCCATGATTCCGGACACCTACAGCGAGCTTGATGAGGAAACGTCCCTCACCGTTATGAAGATCATCGATCAGCTCGAGGATCTCGACGATGTGCAAAACGTTTACACCAACGCCAGCTTCGACGACGCGGTCTACGGCTAGGCGTCGGACGCCGTGATTCGCATCCTCGGGGTCGATCCCGGTTCGCGCATCACAGGCTATGGCGTCATTACGGTGGAGGGGAACCACCACCGCTACGTCGCCAGCGGTTGCATCCGGGCGGGTGCGGGCCCCCTTCCGGAACGGTTGGGCCGGATTCACGCGGGGCTCCGGGAACTCATCGAAACGCACCGCCCCGATGAAGTCGCCGTGGAGAAGGTCTTTGTTTATCGCAGCGCCGAATCGGCTCTGAAGCTCGGCCATGCCCGGGGCGCGGTGATGCTTACGGCGGTGATGGCGGGGTTGCCCTTGGCCGAGTATGCGGCGCCCAAGGTGAAGCAAGCTGTAACCGGGTCGGGCCGGGCTGATAAGGCCCAGGTGGCGCAGATGGTTACCACCTTGCTTGCGCTTAGCGCGACGCCCCAGGCCGATGCCGCAGACGCCCTGGCCCTTGCTCTGTGCCATGCTCACAGCCGGAGCCTCCTTGCGGGGGCCGATGCCGTGGGCTTTCGTCGCAGCCGCCTTCGCTAGGAGTTCCCATGATTGGCAGACTCCGAGGCCTGGTCCTCGAAAAGCGCCCCCCCCAGCTTCTGTTGGACGTGGGCGGGGTGGGCTACGAATTGGAAGCGCCCCTGTCGGCCTTCTTTGATCTTCCTTCCGCCGATACGCCCGTCTCCCTCTTTACCCACCTTGTGGTGCGGGAAGATGCGCAGCTTTTATACGGGTTCCGAAGCCGTCCCGAGCGCGAGCTCTTTCGAGCCCTTATTCGCGTCAACGGCGTCGGGCCGAAGCTGGCCCTGGCCCTGCTTTCGGGCATCGACGCCCCGGAGCTGGTTCGCTGTATCCAGGAGGGGGATGTCGCCTCCCTCACGCGCCTGCCCGGGGTGGGGAAGAAAACCGCCGAGCGGCTGATCGTCGAGATGCGCGACCGCATCGCGGAAGCCTTTGGGGAGGCCTTGCCGCCGGAGCTGGCGCGGCCCACGGCGGTGGCGACGCCGGCCCCGGAGGTGAATCTTCGGGACGAAGCGGAGGGGGCGCTCATTGCCCTGGGCTATAAACCCGCGGAGGCCAGCCGCGCCGTGGCGGCGGTCACGGAGGATGGGCCCCTCGAGGAGCTCATTCGCCAGGCCCTGAAGGGCATGGTGAGCCGCTAGCCGTGCGCTATGATCGCCCTTTCAGCGGGCTAGGGGCCGGGGATCGTTCATGATTGAGCAAGATCGCATCATCACCGCCGATGCGGCCCCGCAGGAGCAGGCCTTCGATCGCGCCCTGCGTCCCGTGCGCCTGGCCGAGTACGTGGGTCAGCCCGCGGTGAAGGAGCAGCTCGAGATCTTCATTTCCGCGGCCAAGGGCCGCGGTGAACCCCTCGACCACACGCTGATCTTCGGCCCCCCGGGGCTGGGGAAAACCACCCTTGCCCATATCATCGCCCAGGAAATGCAGGTTTCCCTGAAGTCCACCTCGGGCCCGGTGCTGGAAAAGGCCGGGGATTTGGCGGCGCTGCTCACGAACCTGGAGCCGGGGGATGTGCTCTTCGTCGATGAAATTCATCGCCTGTCTCCCGTGGTGGAGGAAATCCTCTATCCCGCCATGGAGGACTACCAGCTCGATATCATGATTGGGGAGGGGCCCGCGGCCCGCTCCATTAAGCTGGATTTGCCCCAATTCACCCTCGTGGGTGCGACCACCCGCGCCGGGCTCCTGACCTCGCCACTCCGGGATCGCTTCGGCATCGTGCAGCGCCTCGAGTTCTATAGCGTCGAGGACCTCACGCAGATCGTGCTCCGCTCCGGGCGCAAGCTCTCCATGACCATGGATGAGGCCGGCGCCCGGGAGGTGGCCCGGCGGGCCCGGGGCACGCCCCGGATCGCCAACCGCTTGCTGCGCCGGGTTCGGGATTTCGCCGAGGTCCGGGCCGAGGGGAAGGTCGATCAGGCCATCGCCGACCATGCGCTGAATCTTCTGAAGGTCGATGAGCACGGCTTCGACGTCATGGACCGGCGTCTCTTGCTCATGCTCATGGATAAGTTCGACGGGGGCCCGGTAGGGGTCGATAGCCTCGCCGCTGCGATCAGCGAAGAGCGGGACACCATTGAGGATGTCATCGAGCCCTACCTCATTCAGCAGGGCTTTCTCCTTCGCACCCCGCGCGGGCGCATGGCGACGCGCCATGCCTATCTTCATTTTGGCCTGACGCCCCCGGAGCGGGTGGCCCAGCAGGCGCTGTCTTTGGATGAGGGGCCCGAGCCCCCGGCCCCGGAGGGCACCCATGACTGAATCCCTTTCCATCTGGACCCTCATGAGCGAAGCCACGCTCCTGGTGCAGGGGGTGATGCTGATCCTGGTGCTGGCGTCCCTGGTCTCCTGGGTCATGATCGTGCAGCGCTTTCAGCTGATCACGGCGGCTCGCCGGGAGCTCGACGCCTTCGAAGAAGATTTCTGGTCCGGCACGGATCTTCGGGAGATTTACCGCGAGGTGACGGAACGGGAAGACGGCGCCGTGGCGCCCGGGGCGGAGCAGATCTTTGTCGCGGGCTTTCGGGAGTTCTCCCGCCTGGGGGGCGCTTCCGCCGATCCGGACGACGTACTGCAGGGGGTGCAGCGGGCCATGCGGGTGGCCCTAAGCCGGGAGGAAGAGCGCCTCGCCCAGAACCTGCCCTTTTTGGCCACGGTGGGCTCCACCAGTCCCTATGTCGGCCTGTTCGGCACGGTCTGGGGGATCATGAACTCCTTTCGCCAGCTGGCTACGGTGAATCAGGCTTCCCTGGCGACGGTGGCGCCGGGGATTTCCGAAGCCCTCATCGCCACGGCCATGGGGCTCTTCGCCGCCATTCCGGCGGTGGTGGCTTACAACCGCTTCTCCACGGCGGTGGACGGGCTCATGGGCCGCTACGACACCTTTGCCGATGAGTTCGCCAGCATTCTCTACCGTTCGCTGCTGAGCGGGCGCCGCGGAGCGGGAGCCAGCTAGTGCGCCACGATCGGCCCCGGCGCCGCCCCGTCAGCGAGATCAACGTCGTTCCCTATATCGACGTCATGCTGGTGCTGCTGGTGATTTTCATGGCGACCGCGCCCCTGCTCATGCAAGGCGTGGAGGTGGCCTTGCCCGCGGCGGATAACGCGCCTCTGAAGAAAGCCGAGGAATCGGACCCCCTGGTGGTGACCATCGATGCCCAGGGGCAGCTTTGGTTGAACCTTGGTATGCCGACGGCGGGGGAGGGGCCGGGGCGCGGCGCCACCCGCGTGTCCCTGGGGAATCTAGCGGACCAGGCGACGAAGATTTTGAATACGCGGCCCACCATCCCCGTGTTTGTCCGCGGGGACGCGGCGGTGGCCTACGGCGCCGTCATTGAGGTGATGAGCGTCCTGCAGAAGGCGGGGGTCCGGGGCGTGGGCCTGGTCACCGAACCGCCGGAGCTTGGCTCCGCTGGCGGGCGCTGATGGCGGGGCTGCGCGCCTATCTGTGGCCCCTGGCCTGGGCGCTGCTATTCCACGCCGTGGCCCTCGGGCTCTTTTCCGCCAACTGGTCGTCCCCTTCGGCCCTGCGGCACAGCAGCAATGCCGAGCCCATGCGGGCCGAGCTTTTGACCCTGGTGGCGCCGGCCCCGAAGCCCGCACCCAAAGCTAAGGCCAAGCCCAAACCTAAGCCACGACCCGCCCCCAAGGCGAAGGCGAAACCCAAGGCCCAGAAAAAGGCGCCCTCCGCGCCTCTGGCGGAGGCTCCGGCGCCCGCCCGGCCCGAGAAGGCGGCTCCGGAACGCAACGCGCCGCCCGCAGCGCCGGAACCGGAGAAGCCCAGCCTTCAGGAGGTTCTGGGGACGGATTTCGAAGACGCCCTGGCGGCGGAAGCCACCTCCGATGCGAGGGACCGCCCCGAGGCCCTGGGGAGCTACGAGGCTGATCTCATGGCGCGCATCGTCTCCCAATGGTCCCGGCCTCCGAGTGCGCGCAACGGCATGAGCTGCGATTTACGCTTGGCTCTGGTGCCCACGGGGGAGCTGGTGAGTGTTACCTTGGTGCGGTCGAGCGGAAACGCGGCGTTTGATCGCTCCGCGGAGCTGGCCGTGCGCCGCGCCGCGCCTTTCCAGGTCCCGGAGGACCCGGCGGTGTTTG
>JAUILI010000055.1 GCA_030433075.1 Gammaproteobacteria bacterium
GGCGCGGCTTAACCCAGTTTCTCTGGCAACGTCGGCAATACGCATCTTGTGCTCGCCCATCATGCGGGCGAGATGGCAGCGGATCATGGCTGTGCCTCTGGCTCGTAATCAAGTTATCAGAATAACAAAGGAGCATACCATGACTTTGATATTGGCCTAGCATTTTGTGAGTTGAAATTGAATTATGTGAGACTGGTTTTTAAAAATAGGATAAAGAATTTCTAAATTACGCGGAGATACGCGCCATATGCGTAATTACGCAAACCATGCGTAATCGAGCGTAATTTATATCTTACGGCAGAATAGTGGGGGGCAAAAGTGGTGTGGCAATGCGTACAGGTACTATCGCAGGTACAGGTTTGGGTTGCTGTGAGTAGTAGTTGAGAGGAGGTTATTTCGAGAGGATTTTGCTATTTGGCGTGCGGCCAATTCTGCTTACCTATGGAAGCATAACCTGGCCAAAGCGGCCACATTATGGTTTCAATACCCCGCCGGCGCCTGGCGTTCGTATAATGGTGGGCCCACCAGGACTTGAACCTGGAACCAACGGATTATGAGTCCGCTGCTCTAACCAATTGAGCTATAGGCCCGGGGCACAGGAGTATAACGCCCCGGCGCGAAGGCGCCACGATCCCCGGTCCCCAGCGCACTACCAAGCCCTGGGGGGCGCCAATTGACAGCGCTGTCATTTAGGCGCTCAATAACTCCCCGACTGCTTCGAAAACGCGCCGCCGGATGCTGGCAACGAAGCATGGAAACTTCAGGAGGCCACCATGGCGCACCTCTCGCTCGAAAGCCTCGGGCAGGATCCGGACGCCGCCCAAGAGGCCTGCGGCACCTTTGCTTTTACGGCCGCGCCGCCGCCCCGGGAAGACGTCCCGCACCTCTTTCTGGACCCGGACCACCGATTTCAAAGCTTTCTGGGCATGGGCGCCGCCATTACGGACGCCAGCGCCGAGGTCTTCGCCACGCTTCCGGAAAAGGCTCAACGCGCGCTTCTGAAGGCTTGCTGGAGCCCCACGGAGGGTAACGGTTATCGCTTTTGCCGAACGTCTATCCATAGCTGCGACTTTTCCTCGGCCAGCTACACCTACTGCGACGAAGGCGACGATGAGCTGAAAAGCTTTTCCATTGCCCCGGACCTTCGCTATCGCATTCCCATGATTCAAGCCGCACAGAAGACCAGCGGGGGAAGGCTTCAGCTTCTTGCCAGCCCTTGGAGCGCGCCAGGCTGGATGAAGGATACGGGCACCATGCTCGAAGGCGGCCGGCTACGGCCCGAACATCACGACACCTGGGCGCGCTATATCACGCGCTTCCTGGGGGCCTGGACGCGGGAAGGACTGCCCTTCTGGGGCCTAACGGTGCAGAACGAGCCCGCCGCCACCCAGCGCTGGGAGTCCATGCTCTGGGACGGCGTAGAGGAACGCGATTTCCTGCGAGATCACCTCGCCCCCGCGCTAGCCTCTGCCGGCCTCGGGGAATTGAAGGTGCTGGGCTGGGACCATAACCGGGACCTCCTTCCGACGCGGGCTCGAGCCCTGCTCAGCGGCGCCGAGGGCACCCCGGATGTCTGGGGGGTGGGTTTTCATTGGTACGAAACCTGGAGCGGCTCCGCTCCCCTCCACAGCAACGTTGCGGCGGTGCACGAAGCCTATCCCGACACCCCGCTGTTCATGACCGAGGCCTGTGTGGAAGGCTTTGAGAGAGGCGAGATTGATGCCTGGGCCCACGCCGAGCGTCACGCCTCGGAGATCATCGGGGACCTGGCAGCGGGGGCATCGGCCTGGATTGCCTGGAACGTATTGCTTGATTTCGAGGGCGGCCCCAATCACGTGGGGAACACGTGCTTTGCGCCCATCCATGGCGATCCGGAGACGGGCGAAGTGCAATTCACCCGGTCCCATGCCGTGCTCGGGCAATTCTCTCGGCATCTCTCGCCGGGCGCGCAACGTATTGCCGCCAGCACCACCCGCAGCGCCCTGCGCACCGTGGCCTTTCGAAATCCCGACGGCACCGTGGTGGCCTTTCTCTTGAATCAAAGTGATGCAGCAGAAACCGTCAACTGCACGCTTGGGGATCGGCAGGTAGCGCTGCCCTCACCCCCTCGCACCCTACAAACCCTGCGCTGTCAGGCCTAACCCCCCTTTCTGAGGATCGAAATCGATGTTGTCCCTACGCCCTGAAGATCATGCGTTCATTGAAGGCCTCATCGAGCAGATGAGCCTCGCGCAAAAAGTCGGGCAAATTCTTCAAACGGAGCGCTTGGTGATCACCCCAGAGGAGGTGCGAGAGCACCACGTAGGGTCTGTGCTAAGCGGGGGCGGATCCTGCCCCGGGGACAACCGCCCGAGCGATTGGGTCTCCATGAACGATGCCTACTGGGCCGCCTCCATGGCCGAGGGCCCGGGCCGCCTCCCCATTCCCATCCTGTACGGCGTAGATGCCGTTCACGGGCACAGCAACGTGCGCGGGGCAACGGTATTTCCCCACAACCTTAACCTTGGAGCGATCAACGATCCGGACCTGGTGCGGCGGATCGGCCGCGCCACGGCGCGGGAGGTGCTGTCCACCGGGGTCGATTGGACCTTCGCGCCCACCCTCGCTGTGGCCCGCGATCGGCGCTGGGGTCGCACCTACGAAAGCTGCTCCGAAGACCCGGCTCTCGTGGCTCGCCTTGCCCCGGCCTTCGTAGAAGGCTTGCAGGGCGACCTGGGGGACGAGGGCATCGCGGCTTGCCTGAAACACTTCGTTGGGGACGGCGGCACCTCCGAAGGCATTGAGCAGGGGGATACTCGGGTCAGCGAAGCAGAGCTTCGGCGCATTCACCTGGCGCCCTATCCGCCGGCGCTGGCTGCGGGCGCTCTCACGGTGATGGCGTCCTTCAACTCCTGGAATGGCGACAAGTGCCACGGCCATCGCTATCTCCTGACCAACGTTCTCAAGGGGGAGCTCGGCTTCGAAGGGCTAGTGATCTCCGACTGGGACGGCATCGACTACCTCGATGATGATTACAGCCAGTGCGTCGCCCGGGGCCTGAATGCCGGCATCGACCTGTTCATGGTCTCGGAGAACTGGCGAACCTTCCTCAAGACGGCGGAGCAGCAGGTGCGCGAAGGGGTCGTCCCCGAGAGCCGCCTGGACGACGCCGTGCGCCGGATCCTTCGGGTCAAGGTAGCCCTGGGCCTGTTCACAAAGCCCCGCCCGGCGCAGCGCCCCCTTGCAAAGCAGCCGGTGCTCGGTTGCCCGGAGCATCGGGCCCTCGCCCGGGAGGCGGTACGCCGGTCCCTGGTGCTTCTGAAGAACGACGACGCCCTCCTGCCCCTCCCGCGCAGCGCCCGGGTGCTCCTGGCAGGGAAGAGCGCAAACGACCTCGGGAACCAATGTGGCGGCTTCACCGTCGAATGGCAGGGCGCCTCGGGCAATCACCTCATTGAGGGGGGCAGTACCGTTTTCGACGGCATCCGCGCGCTGGCCAGCGCCTGCGACCTCGATCCCGAGGGGCACAGCGCCGATCCGGCAAAGCACGATGTTGCGGTGGTGGTGATCGGAGAGCGGCCCTACGCCGAAGGCCTTGGGGACATTCGCAGCGGAGACGACGTGCTGATCCGAGAGGGCTCGCAGATTCGCGGCAAGCTGAAGAAGCTTGAGCCCTATGGCCGGTCCGCTGCCCTGGAGGCGCTCCATCCGGAGGACCTGGAAACGCTCACGCGCATTAAGGCCACCGGGATACCCGTGGTGACGGTGATGCTCTGCGGTCGCCCCCTCGCCACGGACCCGGAACTGGCTCAGTCCGACGCCTTTGTGGTGGGCTGGCTGCCCGGGTCCGAGGGCGCGGGCATTGGCGAGGCCCTCTTCGCCGCCCAGCCGGCAGGGGAAGCCCTCTTTCCTGGGCGCCTGCCCTTCGCCTGGCCTAAGGACGGCGGCGCGCCGCAGTGGCAGGGCGATGAGCAAGAAAACGTTCGCTTCCCCCGGGGGTTCCCATGGCCACGCTAAAGCCCGTCGACACCTTTGACCTTTTGATCTTCGGCGGCGCGGGGGATCTTTCCCTGCGCAAGCTGCTCCCGGCCCTCTATCACCGAGACGGCGCGGGCCAACTTCCAACGGGCAGCCGTATCGTGGCCATCGGTCGCAACGAGATGTCCCGGGAAGCCTTCGTCAGCCTGGTCGAAGAGACCCTGCGGGCGCGCTTAAAAGGCCTTGATGCCGATCGCTGGGCACGTTTCGCGGAGCGCCTCAGCTACCTGTCCCTCGACGCTGAAGACAGCGCCAGCTGGGATCCCCTGTGCGAACAGCTTGAGGGTTTCGAGGATCGGCTCCGAGCCATCTACCTGGCAACCCCGCCCCATCTCTTCGGCGCCATCGCCCAGGGCTTCAAGGCGCGCGGCCTGATCACCGGGAACATGCGCATCGTGCTCGAAAAGCCCGTGGGCCACGATGAGGCCTCCGCCCGCCGCATTAATGATGAGGTCGGCGCGTGCTTTGAAGAGAACCAGATTTACCGCATTGATCATTACCTGGGGAAGGAAACGGTGCAGAACCTCTTGGCGCTGCGCTTCGGTAACTCCCTCTTCGAACCCCTTTGGCGCCGGGAAGTCATCGACCACGTGCAAATCACCGTGGCCGAAGATCTGGGCGTGGGCAATCGGGTCGACTACTACGATGGCATCGGGGCCCTTCGGGATATGGTGCAGAACCACCTGCTCCAACTGCTGTGCCTGGTCGCCATGGAGCCCCCCTCAAGTCTCGACGACGACGCGGTTCGAGACGAAAAGCTGAAGGTGCTTCGCGCGCTCCAGCCCATGACCGCTTCCGAGGCGCGAAGCCAAACGGTACGCGCCCAGTACCAAAGCGGTGCCGTGGAAGGCACGGTGGTACCGGGCTATATCGATGAGCTGGGGCGAGGGAGCAGCACGGAGACCTTCGTCGCCCTGAAGATGGGGGTGGAAAACTGGCGCTGGTCCGGCATTCCCTTTTACCTGCGCACGGGAAAGCGCATGGCACGCAAGCTGTCGGAGATCGTGATTCAGTTTAAGCCCGTGCCCCACGCCATTTTCGACGCCAGCTACGACACCCTTCCCAACCAACTCCTGATTCAGCTCCAGCCCGATGAAGGGATGAAGCTCACCATCATGGCCAAGCGCCCCGGGCCCGAGGGGTTCTCGCTGATTCCTGTGAACCTCGATTTGAGCTTTGAGGAAGCCTTCGGCGGCGCCTATCCCGATGCCTATGAACGCTTGCTCATCGAAGTGCTTCGCGGGAATCCTGCGCTGTTCATGCGCCGGGACGAGATCGAAACGGCGTGGCAGTGGACCGATACGCTCCTCGCCAGCTGGCAGGAGAGCCAGCAGCGCGTTGATCGCTACGTGGCAGGCTCCTGGGGGCCCGCTTCCGCGGCCCTTCTGCTCGACCGGGACGGTCGCAGCTGGCACACGGGGTCCTAACATGCTGACCCTCTTTCCTAATCGAGCCGAAGCTACGGCAGCTGCCACGGAGCGCCTCGAAGCGGCCCTGCGCAATTGCCTGGACCGGGATGGGGAGGCCACCTTTGCGGTTAGCGGCGGCACGACCCCGGAGCCGGTCTTCCATGCTCTGGCAGAGCGTTCCCTCCCTTGGGAACGCATTTCCGTAACCCTGACCGACGAGCGCTGTGTCCCCGCAACGGATCCCGCCAGCAACGAGGGACTCCTGCGCCGGAGCCTCCTTGAGGGCACAGCGAGGGCAGCCCGCTTCGTCCCCCTAAGTGATGAAGGGGTCGCCCTTCTTCCGCAGCGCCTTGCGGCCGTGCTGCTAGGCATGGGGGAAGACGGGCACTTCGCCTCCCTCTTTCCCGACGCAGCCAATTTAAGGGAGGGACTCGCCGTCCCCGGGGAAAACTCGGTCATTGATATCCGCACCGCCGCGAGCCCCCATCCGCGGCGAAGCCTTACCCTCGCCAGGCTTTTGGCCACGGATTGCTTGCTCCTGCTCGCCTTCGGCGAAGCTAAGCGAGCCGTGCTCGAAAATCCCGGCGCAACGCCGGTGGCCACGCTGCTAGGTCAAAGCGAGCGTCCCCTGGAGATTCTCTGGGCCCCCTGATTCCGAGAAGGAGTTCACCATGCACGGCACCTTGCTTGCGGTTACGGAACGCATCGAACGGCGCAGCCAAGCGCGGCGGCAACGCTACCTCGACCAGCTGCGCCGAGCCTGGGACCAGGGGCCGCAGCGAGGCAGCTTGTCCTGTAGCAACCTGGCCCACGGTATGGCCGGCTGCGGCAAGGCCGACAAGGAAGCGCTGACTGGAACCGAGGCACGAAATCTGGCCATCGTGACGGCCTACAACGACATGCTGAGCGCCCATAAGCCCTACGAGAACTATCCGGAACAGCTTCGGGCTGCGGCCCGGGCCCGAGGCGCCGTCGCCCAGGTGGCCGGCGGCGTACCGGCCATGTGCGACGGCATTACCCAGGGCCAGGACGGCATGGACCTCTCTCTGTTTAGCCGCGATGTCATCGCCCTTTCCACCGCCGTCGCCCTTTCCCACAACATGTTCGATGGTGCCCTCTGCCTCGGCATCTGCGACAAGATCGTGCCCGGGCTCCTCATCGGTAGCCTTGCCTTCGGCCATCTGCCGACGATCTTTGTCCCCGCAGGCCCCATGCCCTCGGGGCTGCCCAACAAGGAAAAGGCGCAGGTTCGGGAGGCCTACGCAGCGGGCCAGGTGGGCCGGGACGCGCTGCTCGCCGCCGAGTCCGCGGCCTACCACGCCCCGGGCACCTGCACCTTCTACGGCACGGCCAACAGCAACCAGATGCTTCTAGAGTTCATGGGACTCCAGCTCCCCGGGGGCTCCTTTATTAACCCGGAGGATCCCCTTCGGCCCAAGCTCACGGATGCGGCGGTAGACCGGCTCCTTTCGCTCATAGAGGCTCAGACCCCAGGGAACGGCATCGGCCACCTATTGGACACCCGCGCCGTCGTCAATGGGATTGTGGGGCTGCTTGCGACGGGCGGTTCTACCAACCATACGATCCATCTCGTTGCCATCGCAGCGGCGGCAGGCTTGGAGATCACCTGGTCCGACATGGCGGAGCTCTCTACGGTCGTCCCCCTGCTGGCTCGGGTTTATCCCAATGGCGCCGCGGACGTGAATACCTTCCATCACGCCGGCGGGTTGCCCTTCATGATCCGCGAGCTCCTTGCCGCCGGCCTCTTGCACGAGGACGTGCAAACCATCGCGGGCCCGGGGCTCAGCCGCTTCGCCACCACGCCGGTGCTGACGGAAGACGGCCTGTCCTGGGCGCCGGCTTCGGAGCGTTCCGGGGACTACACCGTACTCCGGAAAGCCGCGGACCCCTTCCAGGCAGAAGGCGGCATCGCCCTCGTCGAGGGAGATGTCGGGCGCGCCGTGGTCAAGGTCTCCGCCGTGGCGCCCGAGCACCGGCGCATCACCGCGCCGGCCCGCGTCTTTACCTCCCAGGACGCCTTTGTGGAGGCGTATCAGGCGGGGGCGCTGGAGGGCGATTTCGTTGCTGTCCTGTCCTTCCAGGGACCGGTAGCCCGGGGCATGCCCGAGCTACATCAGCTCACCCCTTACCTAGCCGTACTACAGGACCGAGGGGCGAAGGTCGCGCTGGTGACCGACGGCCGCATGTCCGGGGCCTCCGGGAAGGTGCTGGCTGCCCTCCACCTATCCCCGGAAGCGGCCGCGGGCGGGGCCATCGCTAAAATCCGCGATGGCGACCTCATCACCGTCGACGCGGAAAAGGGCTTGCTCTCTGTGGATGCCGATCTTGCAAGCCGACCCGCCGCAACGCTGGATCTGTCCTCCCAACACGCGGGCATGGGGCGAGAACTATTCTCCGCCTTCCGCACCGGTGTAGGACCGGCGGAAGCCGGGGCCTGCCTCTTCCCTGCCGCTGGAGGGCAATAAGATGGACGCGACCGAATGCCTCCTGGGCATCCGCCTCATGCCTGTGCTGGCCCTAAGGGAGGAAGCAACCGCCCTTCGCCTTGCCCACATCCTGAGGGACGTTGGCTTTCAGGCGCTGGAGATCACCCTCCGGACACCCCAGGCCCTTGGCATCCTAGAGACTCTGACGCGTGCCCTGCCCGAGCTCACTATCGGCGCCGGAAGCCTCCGCACCCCAACGCAAATCACCCAGGCTAAGGCTGCGGGCGCGCAATTCCTCGTGGCCCCGGGACACACCGAGACCCTCCTCGCTGCGGCGCAGGCCGAGCGCATGCCCTTCGTCCCCGGGGCCGCCACGGGCTCGGAAATGCTGCGCCTGCTCGAAGCCGGTTACGAACTCCAGAAATTCTTCCCCGCGGAAACCCTTGGGGGCGCGCCGGCGCTACGAAGCTTCAGCGCCCCCCTGCCGGAAGTTCGCTTCTTCCCCACGGGCGGGATCAATAGCGAACGGCTGCCGGCCTACCTCGCCCTGGAGGCCGTCGCCCTGGTCGGCGGGTCCTGGTTTGTTTCCGACGCCGCTCTGCGCGCCGGTGACGAGGAAGCCCTGGCGGCCGCGGCGGCCCAGGCCTGGAGCTTGGCCCATGGCTGAACGTCTAGAGCTGATCGGCGATGTGGGCGGCACCAACGCCCGCTTTGCCGTCGCCGAGGCTTCAGGCTTAGGTTTGGGCTTGGGCTTCCATAGCGTAGAGACCTTTCCCTGCGAAGCCTTCGAGACGCCGGAAGCGGCCATCGAAAGCTTCCTCAAGGCCAAGGGCCTAGCGGACCCCGACGCCATCTGCTTGGCCGCCGCGGGCCCGGTGCGTCAAGGCGCAGCAGAATTCACGAACAATCCCTGGAAACTCTGCGAGGCGAATCTGAGGGCCCGCTTCGGCGCGCCGCTGGTGCGGGTCAGCAACGATTTCGAAGCCATCGCTCACGCCCTGCCTCACCTTCGCGCGCAAGATGTCCAAGTCCTCGGCGCCGCTGCCCCATCTGCCCCCGGCGAAGAGCCCTTTTGCTATGCCGTGGTCGGCCCGGGGACGGGCCTCGGCGCCGCTGCGCTGCTGGGCCACGGAAACAGCGCCCAGGTGGCTGTCAGCGAAGCCGGGCACATGGGCTTCGCCCCCGAATCCCCGCTCCAGGACCGCATTCTGGGCGCGCTACGGCAACGCTTCGAGCGCGTGTCCGCAGAGCGACTGATATCCGGGCCGGGGCTCGAGAATCTCTATGGAGCCCTCCGGGAGGTACAGGGGCTTGCACCTGAAGCGCGCTCCGCCGCCAGCATCGTGGCCCATGCTCAGGACTCCGCGGACCCCCTTGCCGTGGAGACCGTCGCCCTCTTCCAGCGCCTCCTGGGGCAGTTTGCCGGGGACTTCGCCCTCGCCGTGGGCGCCCGGCAGGGGCTCTTTCTCGCCGGCGGCGTGGCCCAGAAGCTCGGCCCTGCCCTAAGCGCCGGACCCTTCCGCGATGGCTTCGAAGATAAGGGTCGGCACCGCAGCCTCCTGGCTTCCATCCCAACCGCGCTCATCACCCATCCCCAGCCCGGACTCCTGGGCGCGGCCGCGCTCCTCCGCGACCTCCGCCTCGGTGCTTAGGGGCGTGGGAGCGCGGGGGTCCCCGGCACCGCCGCTTGCTGGCAAACTATCCCCTGAGGGATTTTGGTGAGCGCGCTGGGGTGGCGGGGGGCCATGAAGCGAGAGCTAAGCGACAGCAAGGGAAGCACTTCGGCGCCCGGCGCAGCGGCGCTCGGCGCTACGACGCCCCGAGCGACCATTGTGGAAGTAGCGGCGGAGGCCGGCGTATCGATCAAAACCGTTTCCCGGGTAGTGAACCGAGAAGCCAGCGTGAGCGATCGGACCCGGGAAAAGGTTGAGGCCGCCATTCAAGCCCTAGGCTATCGCCCTAACCCCTCGGCGCGGGGCCTGGCAGGAAATCGATCCTATTCCCTTGGCCTGCTTTACCAGGCGCCCCGGGAATTCGGTTACGTCCGCAATGCCCTCGACGGTGTGATGGCGGCCTGCGAAGCGGAGGGCTACGCCCTGCTCATGCGCCCCTGCCAGGATGTCCTTGACCTCGACGGCATCGACCAGTTCCTGGCTCAGACCCGTATCGACGGGGCCGTGCTTACCGCGCCGATTTGCGATGATGCGCGCGTCATGGCCCTTCTCACAGAACGCGGCGTGCCCTTCTGCCAGCTGTCTCCGGCAGCCCATCGCCCCGGCGGCCTGTCGGCCCACGCTGATGACGAGCCCGCTTCCCAGGCCCTCACGGAGCATCTGCTATCCCTGGGTCATCGCCGCATCGGCTTCATCCTCGGCCATCCCGATCATAGTTCTTCGGCCCAGCGCCTCGCCGGCTACCTGACAGCTCTCAAACAGCACGGACTCCGTAAGGAGGCCGGCCTCATCACCCAGGGGTATTTCGAGTTCGAGTCGGGAAAGGCCTGCGCCCGGCGCCTCCTCAAGCGGAAGCATCGGCCCACCGCGATCTTTGCCAGCAACGACGAGATGGCCTCGGGGGTGCTCTACGTTGCCCGGGAGCTCGGCCTGCGCGTTCCCGAGGATCTCTCCATCGTAGGCTTCGACGACTCCATGGTCGCGGAGCGGACCTGGCCACCGCTGACTACCGTTCGCCAACCGGTGACCGCCATGGCCGATGCCCTCACCCGAAGCCTCATCAAAAGCCTTCGGGGCCATTCCGTTGCGGAGAAGGACCAGGACCGGCACTACGACTGCGAGCTGGTCCTTCGCGCCTCATCGGGCCCAGCGCCGAGCGAGTAAGAAAGCCCCGCGCCTAGCGGATAAAGAAGGGGATATTGGCGTGGGCCGCGCTGCCCTTGCCATCGCTGGCGTAGCCAAAGAGCCGATAGGCACCCCGGGGCAAAGCCGTCGACACCTTCACTCGCCCTTTCCCGAGATCCTCGACCACCCCCGGGATATCCGGGGGTACGGCTTCTAGGTCTCCACCGTGGGACTGGGACTGGCTCTCGGGCTTCACGGCCCAGCGCCAGGTCAGCGCGTCGCCATCGGGATCCTTCACCCGCATGCGGGCCTCGTAGGCCTCATTGGCGCTCAGGATAATCCCGGCGCCGGAGGGCCGACGATCCAAGCTCATGGAGAGCACCCGGGGCGCTCGATTCTCCGGCCAGGCTCCGGTCCAGAGGTAGGTCATGACATCTACCGACTCCGTCGCCTCGCCCTCCGGCGTAAAGAGGCCGTACCAGGTGGGCGTGCGCTCCTGCTTCTGTCCCCAGAGGAAGACGTAGTTGCCCACAATCTGCTCGCGGTTCGGCGCCAGCACGCGATCGAAGGCTTTCTTATAGGTGCGAGCCTTTTCCGTACTCGTCTGCTCAATCGGCGCCCCCCAGGGAGTGGCGGGCATTTCCCAGTGGCCGATGGCCCCCCATTCGGTCACGAAGAAGGGTCCCGGATCGCCAAAGGCCTTGAGGTACTTCGGCAGATTAAAAAGATCGCCGTAGAGCTGGATGCTTAGGAAATCGAGCGCAGGGGCGCGCTCCCGAATCACGGCGAGGAGGTCTTCGGAAATGCCGGCTGTGGTGGTGGTAACCGGGTGCTGCCCATCCACCTCATGAATCATGGTGGCGATGTCGTTCACTGCGTCATAGACCGCCGGATTCTTGTAGTCGTAGTTCAGCTCATTGCCAATGATCCAGGTGAGCAGCGCTGGATGGTCCTTGTAGCGCGCAACCGTCGCGCGCGCTTCCTCGAACTGCGCCGCTACGGCGTCCGGGTCGCTGTAGTCAAAGCCGTGCCGCTCCCGGGCGATGTTCAGGCAAAGAGATACCGTTAGCCCGAGGCGGTGGGCCTCATCGAGCACGGTTTGGGCGCTGCGCCCAGGAATATCCGCGGCCCAGGTGCGAAGGGAGTTGCCCCCGCGGGCCGCCAGCGCAGCGAAGTCCGTTCCATCGACCCCGGCGCCGTGAATCTCATAGGGTTCGCCCCCCCGCAGGAGCACCCATTGGTCCCCCTGGCGCTCTAGGGTGACGGGGATCGGCGCCGCCTGGGCCGTTAGCGCAGCCAGCCCCAGCAGCGGAAGAAGACGGCGAGCGAATGCCCTCATGGCTAGAACCTCCTCAGGGTGATCGAAACAGGGACCCTTCCATGGCCTCCAAGGGGCGTCCGCGCGTCTCTGGCACGGCACGCCCCACCCAAAATAGCCCCAGAAGCGCAAAGGCGCCGAACAGGCCGAAGGTCTGGGCGGGCCCAAGGGCCGCCAGGGCCCAGGGGAAGAGCAGCTGAACCAAAAAGCTGACCAGGGAATTGACGAGCCCCGCCGTGGCCGCAGCCAAAGCCCGCACGGGAAGGGGGAACAGCTCGGAGAAGAGCACCCACATCACGGGGCCAAGGGAAAGGGCGAAGCTGGCCACGAATAGCATGATGGCGGCGAGTACGATCACGGCGTCGATCTGAATGGCCAGGCCCAGTAGCGCCTTTTCGCTTTGCGCGAGCGCCTCGGGACTGAGCACCCCGGCAAGGGCCTCGCGGAAGGCGGCCTCCTCCGGGAAGGGCTGCTCCCCCAGCGCCGCAAGCGCGGCCCTAAGGCTCGGGTCCTCCAGCGTCGCCAGCGCGTCCGCGCTTAGCCCGTAGTCCGCCTGATTGAAGGCGAAGCTCAGTAGCGCCATGGCCAGGGTGATGCCCCCAAGGCCTAGGAGGAGAAGGGGTCGCCGTCCCAGGCGATCAATGGTGCGCAGGGCCACAAGGGTGAATAGGAGGTTGACCAAGCCAATCAGCACCGCCTGCAGCAGGGCGGAATCCACGCCCGCACCGGCTTTCTCGAAAATCATCGGCGCATAGAAAAACACCGCATTTATGCCCGTGATTTGCTGGAGCACGGCAACCCCTAGGGCGACGAAAAGCACCGGCCGAAGGGCCGGATCGAGGAGGCGGCGCAGCATGATCCGAAGCCCCTGGGGCTCGGCGGGGACAATATGCTCAAGCGCGGTCCGGGCCTCGGCCTCGCCGGCCGTTGCGGACAATATGGCAAAGGCCTTGCCCCCCTCACCGCGAAGCTTCAGCCAGCGGGGGCTTTCCGGCACCGCCCCAAGGCCCAGGAGATAGGCCAGAGCCGGCAGCGCCTCAACGCCGAGCATCCAGCGCCAGGACGGAAATCCCACCCCCTCCGGGGCATCGGCGAATAGCTGGGCAATCACAAAGTTGGAGAAAAAAGCCGCGGAGATCCCCACCACGATATTCAGCTGATTGATGGAAACCAGGCGCCCCCGATCCTTAGCCGGGGCAAGCTCCGCGATATAGAGGGGCGCCACAATGAGCGCAGCCCCAACGCCCAGCCCCCCCAGCATCCGCGCAAGCACAAGAGCGCTGTAGCTGGGTGCCAACGCCGAGGCGACGGCGGAAAGCAGGTAGAGGGCCGCGGCGATCTGAAGGGTCCGGCGACGACCGAAGGCGTCGCTGAATACGCCCGCACCGAGCATGGCGAAGGAGGAGGTGAGCGCCAGGCAGGCGACGAGCCAACCCAGCTCGAATTCCGTGAGGCCAAAACGCGAACCCACGGGGCCTAAAACCCCCGAGATCACCGACGCATCGAAGCCCATGAGGAATCCTCCGAGGGCCACGATGAAGGCGATGCGAAGCATCTAGGCGGCGCCTAGGGCCGTGATTTTTACGCTCAGCAAGGTGAGCTCAAGGCGCCCCTTGGTCCACAGCAGGAAAGGGGTGTCGATGTGTTCCAGGGGCGCGCCGGCATCCGCCCAAGCCCGCAAGGGCCAGCTCAGCACCACCTCCTGCTCTAGCTGTTGGGCCGCCAAGGTTTCCGTCACATCAAGTGCGCCGGCGCGGGGATAGGTCCCATCCATCCGCAGAAACACCGGCGCCGTAGGCGCCTCATGGATCAGCAGGGTAACGCTCAGAACCCCTCCGAGATCTCCAAGGGCCTTAAAATCATGGGGCGTCGCGGTCTGAAAATAGAGCTGAGCCGGGGCCCGGCCATTCCAGCACGCCCGCCGGGCATCTTCCTGACGCCGCACATCCACCGTTCGCAGGGATAGGGCCCCCGCGGGGGATTCCATCGCGGTGCCCGTCACGGGCAAGCGCCAATTGAGGGGGTCGCCGAGATAAAGCCCGTAGGGTCCCTGGGGCGTCCGATCAAACACCACGACCTCCCCTTTCTCCAGCACGACTTCCGCCTCATCGTCTTCAGGGAGATCCTCGCGGAGCGGGTCGTCGTCCTCAAGGCTCAGTCCATAGCCAAAGGGGAAGAGCGGGGTCTCTCGCAGGTCACCCCGATTGACCGTGCTTTGGAGGGATCGGGCGGGCCAGGAGAAACTTAAGCGCCCGGTAAAATCAAAGCGCCGGGGCTCATCAAAGATCAGGTCGGCCAGGGCGCCCCCCTCCGATCCCGGCAGCCACGCGGCAATAAAGGCATCGCTCGCGTTAAGCTCCGGGTTCACCCAGAGGGGACGGCCGGACAGGAGCACGGCCACCACGGGAATCCCCTCCGCCTTCAGCCGCTGCAGCAGCTCAAGGTCCTCGGGGCGCTCAGCGCTGTGGCTGAGGTGCGTACGGTCCCCGACACCTTCGGCATAGGGGTCTTCGCCGAACACCACCACGGCCACATCGGGGCGCTGCACGTAAGCGCCGTCCGGGGAGAGCTCGGCGGTACCCCCGGCCGCGCTCACCGCCGCCTCGATGCCTTCCCAAAGACTGGTGGCACCAGGAAAATCTTCCCGCTGGTTCTGCGTCCCTTGCCAGGTCAGAGTCCATCCGCCGCACTGCTTCGCGACGTTATGAGCGCCATCTCCGGCCACCAAAACCCGCTGCCCGGGGGCCAGGGGCAGTAAGCCCCCAGCGTTCTTCAGCAGCACCATGGACTTGCGCGCCGCCTCGCGCGCCAGGGCCCGATGGGCGTCGCAGCCCACGACGCTTGCATCCGCCACCGGGCGCTGGGAAGGCTTTCCTCGCTCAAAGAGGCCGGCGCGGAGCTTCATCCGGAGGATTCGACGCACCGCGTCGTCAACGCGGGAGAGGGGAATCTCACCCCGCTCAACCTCCGCAACGGTGTTCTCAAAAAGAGGCGCCCACTGCTCCGGGACCATAATCATATCGACCCCTGCGAGCACCGTTTGTCGGCAGGAGTCACTGTGATAGCCATCCACTTGCTGGTGACCATTCCAGTCGCTCACCACCACGCCATCAAAACCCATGCGCCCCTTCAGCACTTCCGTCAGTAGGTAGCCGTGGCCATGAACCTTCAAGCCCTGCCAGCTATTGAAGGACGCCATGACGCTCAGCACCCCTTCCTCGATGGCTGAGAAATAGCCCGCGCCGTGAATCGCGCAGAGCACCTCCTCCCGGTCGACGTTATCCCCCTGATCGACCCCGGCGGTGGTGCCTCCATCACCAATAAAGTGCTTCGCCGTAGCCACGACCCGAGCACCGCGCATCCACTGGGGGTCGCTAAGATCCCCCTGAAGACCTCGGACAAAGCGCCGCGCGTACTCCTGGACCAGCGCCGGATCTTCGGCGTACCCCTCATAGGACCGGCCCCAAAGATCGTCCCGAACCACGGCAACGGTGGGGGCGAAATTCCAGTCCACGCCCGTGGCCAGCAGTTCCCGCGCCGTGGCCTCGGCAATCGCCTCTAAAAGATCCCCATCGCGGGCGGCCCCAAGGCCAATGTTGTGGGGAAAGAGCGTCGCTCCAAACAGATTGTTATGGCCGTGGACCGCATCCACGCCCCAGAGCACGGGAATGGACGGCCCCCCAGCTCGGGGCGCCATGGACGCCTCGTAATGCGCGTCAGCGAGGGCCTGCCAGTCGGCGACGGCCGCGTGCTTATTGTTGTTGGGAAAGGCCCCACCGCCGCTGAGGATCGAGCCAAGGCGGTACTCCCGAACCTGCTCGGGGGTTACGGAGCGGACCTCCGCCTGAATCATCTGGCCGACCTTCTCTCGAAGGGACAGGGTCGCCAGCAACGCCTCCACCTCGCGCTCGAGCTCGGGGCAGGGCGGCAGACGCCGGGTAAGGGTTGGCCAGCACGGCGCCACGGAAGCGTGCGCAAGGGATCCGGAGGCCATCGGATGAGCGGTCACAACATTCTCCAAAGCTTCGCTGAGGCCGGGCCCCTTCCCGGGGACCCGGCCTCACTACAGCGAACGAAAAGTGCCCCTAGGGGCGGCGGTTCCAGGCCGCCCGGATCCCCATCATTCGCGGGGCATTCCAGGTGAACATGGGCACGTCGGGGGACGGGCCACCCACGTAGTAGGTTTGGAAGCGCTCGTCGGTGGCGTTCTGCACGAAGGCTTCCACGAACCACACCTCGTCGGGGGCCGTGTACTTCAGGGAGAGATCCACCGTGGTGTAGGCCTCACGCTTATCCGACAGCGACGGAATAGCGTCGAAGTTGCCCTCGGTCATGTGCGTATCCCCTTCCCCATGAAGCTTGATCCAGGGAGTGATGCGCCCACCGTTGATCAGCGGGAACGCATGGGAGTAGGTCACAGTGTAGGAATAGGGCGCCGCGTAGGGCAGCTCATTCCCCTCAATGTCGGAGCGCCCGCTGCCATCATCTTGAGGCACGCAGGCAAACTGCGGACCGGCCTCGGCGCGCTGCTCACAGAAGTACGCCTCGCCCGCGTAGCCCGGCCAGGCATCGAAGGTGGCATCGAGGAAGCCCACGCCACCGGTAAAGCGGCCGTTCTCCCAGGGTATGTAATCAAACTCCACCTCCACCCCCTGAATGGAGGCCTCCCCGGCGTTGGAGGTCACGAGGGTGCCGATGGGCTGGAGCGGCTCGAGCAGCGTGCCCGGGGGATCCTCAACGAAGCCCACTTCCCGGAACTGGGAGACCTGCTTATCGGTG
>JAUILI010000056.1 GCA_030433075.1 Gammaproteobacteria bacterium
GGGCTGCTCGAGCACCTCCAGGGTGTGCTTGATCTGAGCCGGAAGGCCATGGAGGGCCTCCACAATGGCCCGTTCTTCCTCCGCGGGCAGGCCCTTTCGACGCCCAAGGCACAGGGCCAGCAAAAGCAGATCGATGAGCATGGCCGTAAAAGCTTTGGTGGAGGCCACCCCCACCTCCGTGCCCGCTTCCAGCATGAGGGCCAGGTCCGCCTCCCGCACCATGGTGCTGGTGGGGACGTTACAGAGGGTGAGGAGGGCCAGATAGCCGCGCTCCTTCGCCAAGCGGAGTGCAGCCAGCGTGTCCGCCGTTTCTCCGGACTGGGATAGGGTCACAAACAGCGTCTTCGGCGCCACGGCCACCGTGCGGTAGCGAAACTCGCTGGCGATCTCTACGGAACAAGGAAGGCCGGCCAGCGCTTCGATCCAGTAGCGGGCCACGGAGGCCGCATAGAAGCTGGTGCCGCAGGCGACGAGGGTCACGGCCTGGGCCTCATCGAAAATCGCCTTCGCCCCCACCCCGAAGGCCCCTTCCAGGACCTGATCCTTAGAAATGCGTCCCTCCAGCGTCGCCGTGGCCACCTTCGGCTGCTGGTGGATTTCCTTCAGCATGTGGTGGGCGTAGCCGCGCTTATCCGTATCTTCCTCGGCCATCTCGATGCGCACCGTCGCCCGCACCTGCTTCTCATCGTCGACGCTGAAGACCTCAAAGCCCTCCCGACGCACCACCACCAGATCCCCTTCTTCCATGAAGACGAAGCGGTCCGTGACCGGGCGCAGCGCCAGGGGGTCGGACGCGAGGTACATCTCGCCGATGCCCACCCCCACCACCAGGGGGCTGCCCTGGCGCGCGGCGATCAGCTCGTCCGGATGGTCCCGGTGCAGCACCACGAGCCCATAGGCCCCTTCCAGCCGTTGCACGGCCTGGCGCACCGCTTCCCGGAGATCGCCGCAGGCGGCATAGGTGCGGTGAATCAGGTGAACCACCGTCTCCGTATCCGTTTCCGAATCAAAGACGTATCCCAGGCCCTGGAGCTCCCGGCGCAGGGCTTCGTGGTTTTCGATAATCCCGTTGTGAACGAGCGCCAGGCCGTCCCCGGACATGTGCGGGTGGGCGTTCTTTTCGCTAGGGACGCCATGGGTGGCCCAGCGGGTGTGGGCAATGCCGATGCGCCCAGCCGTGGGGGCCTCCGTGAGCGCCTCCCGGAGCGCAGCGACCTTGCCGAGACGGCGCGTGCGATGGACCGATCCGTTTTCTAGGGTGGCGACCCCTGCCGAGTCGTAGCCGCGATACTCGAGGCGTTCGAGGCCCGTGAGCAGAATTTCCTGAACCCCTCTGGCACCAACAACGCCAACAATGCCGCACATAGCCTAGTCCTCTTCCTTGATTTGTTGAGCTCGGGCCTTGGGGGACTGCCAGCCCGCAATGCTGCGTTGCCGACCCCGGCCCACGGCGAGGGTTTCCGCGTCGACGTCCTTGGTGATGGTGGAGCCCGCCCCGAGGAAGGCGCCATCGCCCACGGTGAGGGGGGCGACAAGGGTGCTGTTGGAACCCACAAAAACGTCATTGCCAAGCACCGTCGGATGCTTGCCGATGCCATCGTAATTGCAGGTGATGGTGCCAGCGCCCACGTTCACGCGCTCGCCCAAGGTGGCGTCCCCCAGGTAGGCCAGATGGTTGGCCTTGCTGTAATCCCCCAGGGTCGCCTTTTTCGTTTCGACGAAGTTGCCAATGCGCGTGCCGCGGCCGAGCACGGTCCCCTCGCGAAGGCGAGCGAACGGCCCTAGCTGCGCCTCCGGGCCCACGACGGCGCCCTCGATATGGGTGAGCGGCGCGACCTGGGCGCCGTCCTGAAGCTCGGCGTTCTTGATAACGCAGTGAGCGCCCACTTTCACGTTTTCTCCAAGAATGACTTTACCTTCGAAGACGCAGCCCGCATCAATAATGCAATCCTGGCCGGCCTGAAGGGTGCCGCGAATCATGACCGTCTCCGGGGCCCGAAGCGTTACCCCGGCGGCCATGAGCGCCGCCCGGCGCCGGTGCTGAAGGGTAGCCTCAAGCTCCGCAAGCTGAGCCCGCGTATTCGCGCCGCGGAGGCTGTCCGCATCAGCCTCGTGCTGAGCAAGGCACGGCACGCCATCGGCCCGGGCAAGCGCGATCAAATCGGTAAGGTAGAGCTCCCCCTGGGCATTATCGGCCGTAAGCGCATCCAGCCACCGGGGGAGGGGGCCCGCAGGAAAGCAATACACCCCTGCATTGATTTCCTGGACGGCGCGCTGAGCTTCGGTCGCATCCTTTTCTTCGACGATGCCCACGATGGCGCCCGCGTCATCCCGCAGCATGCGTCCAAAGCCCGTGGGATCGGCCAGGGTGGTGGTCATCACACCCACGGCGTCTACGGACACGGCGGCAAGAAAGGCCTCTAGGGCCGCAGCTTCCAGCAGCGGCACATCGCCGGAAAGCACCAGGACCCGCTCCGTCCCCTCAGGCAAGGGCAGGGCAGCCCGCACCGCATCCCCCGTACCGCGCTGGTTGTGCTGGCACGCTAAGGACGCCCCGGCAGCCTCGGCCAAGGCCACAACGCTCGGCATATCGGGACCGTGAATCACGCGCACGGCGCTGGCCACGGCCCCCGCCGCCGCCAGCACGTGGGCCAGCATGGGGGCGCCGCCCAAATCCAACATCACCTTGGGCTGGGCCGAGCGCATCCGCGTGCCCTTACCGGCAGCCAAAATCAGGGCGAGGGTGTGGGGGAATGGGGCGGCCATGGGAATAGCTCCAAATTGGTTAGCGCTGCCCACTTTACCGGGGCCAGCAACAAAAAAGGCAGCTTCCGCTGCCTTTTTTCGAGGCCTCGCCGATGGCAAGGCCTGCGATCGTCCGAGGGCTTAGGCGCCCCGACGCTTGTGCATCCGAAGCACCCGGAGCTGGGCTGCGGCTTCCGCGAGCTGGGCTGCCGCGACGGAGAACTCGAAGTCTCCGGAGCGATCGGCCATGGCACGCTCTGCGTCTTCCATGGCCTTTTGCGCCGCCGCTTCGTCGATGTCCGCGGCCCGAGCAGCCGTGTCGGCGAGGACGGTCACCACGCCCGGCTGCACCTCAAGGAAGCCGCCGGAGGCATAGATGGTCTCTTCCTCGCCGCCAGCAAGGATGAGGCGCACGGGACCGGGCTTCAGCTTGGTTAGCAGCGGCGCGTGGCCGGGCATGATGCCCAGTTCCCCGAGCACGCCCGTGGCCGCAACCATCTCTACGCGCCCGGAGAAGAGCTCCGCTTCGGCACTCACCACATCACAGTGGATCGTCATTGCCATGGGACGTCTCCCTTAACCCTTAAGCTTAGCCGCCTTCTCGCGCGCGTCTTCGATGGTGCCGACCATGTAGAAGGCCTGCTCGGGCAGATCGTCTGCCTCGCCGTCGAGGATCGCCTTGAAGCTGCGCACCGTGTCCTTGAGGCTGACGTACTGGCCCGGGTTACCGGTGAAGACTTCCGCCACGAAGAAGGACTGGGAGAAGAACTGCTGGATTTTCCGAGCCCGGAACACCGTTTGCTTGTCTTCTTCGGAGAGCTCGTCCATCCCGAGGATGGCGATGATGTCCTTGAGCTCCTTGTACTTCTGAAGCACCTGCTGGCACCCGCGAGCCACTTCGTAATGCTCCTGGCCCACCACCTGCGGATCAAGCTGCCGGCTGGTGGAATCGAGCGGGTCCACGGCGGGGTAGATCCCGAGGTCCGTGATGGCCCGGGACAGGGTTACGGTCGCATCCAAGTGGGCGAAGGTGGTCGCCGGGGAGGGGTCCGTGAGGTCGTCCGCCGGCACGTACACGGCCTGGATCGAGGTGATGGACCCGGTTTTGGTGGTGGTGATCCGCTCCTGGAGCACGCCCATCTCTTCCGCGAGGGTGGGCTGGTAACCCACGGCGGAGGGCATCCGGCCGAGGAGGGCCGACACTTCCGTTCCGGCAAGGGTGTAGCGGTAGATGTTATCCACGAAGAGGAGCACGTCCCGGCCTTCGTCCCGGAACTTCTCGGCCAGCGTCAGACCGGTGAGCGCCACGCGGAGACGGTTGCCCGGGGGCTCGTTCATCTGACCGAAGACCAGGGAGATCTTGTCGAGTACGTTGGAATCCTGCATTTCGTGGTAGAAGTCGTTCCCTTCCCGGGTCCGCTCCCCCACGCCAGCGAATACGGACAGACCGGAGTGCTCGATAGCGATGTTCCGGATCAGCTCAAGCATGGTCACGGTCTTACCCACCCCGGCACCGCCGAAGAGGCCAACCTTACCGCCCTTGGCGAAGGGGCAAACGAGGTCGATGACCTTGATGCCCGTCTCGAGGATTTCCACGGCCCCGGACTGATCTTCGTAGGTGGGGGCAGCCCGGTGGATCGGCATACTGTCCGCCGCGTTCACCGGACCCTTCTCGTCGATGGGTTCGCCGAGCACGTTCATGATCCGGCCCAGGGTCTCCTGACCCACGGGAATGGTGATCGGCGCGCCGGTGTTCTCCACGGCCAGGCCGCGGGAGAGGCCTTCCGAGGCCCCCATGGCAATGGCCCGAACCACGCCATCGCCGAGCTGCTGCTGCACCTCAAGGGTGAGTTCGGCGTCGGCAACCCGCAGGGCGTCATACACCTTGGGCACTTCGTTGCGCTCGAACTCGACGTCGACGACGGCGCCAATGACCTGAACGATTCGTCCGCTGCTCATGATGCTCGTTTCCTCTCTAACGATTCTGTTATGCAGGCGTGATTAAACGGCCTGCGCGCCGCCAACAATTTCCGCAATTTCCTGCGTAATCGCCGCCTGTCGTGCGTTGTTGTAGCTGAGCTGGAGATCGTCGATCAGCTTGCCGGCGTTCTCCGTTGCATTCTTCATGGCGATCATCTTGGCCGCCTGTTCGCACGCCGCATTCTCCACGACGGCCTGATACACCTGAGCTTCCAGGTAGCGCCGAATCAGCCCTTCGATGAGCTCTGCGGCGTCCGGCTCATAGAGGTAGTCCCAGGAATGGCTGTACTCGTTACTTTCCATGGGGGGCAGGGGAGCCAGCTGACGAATCGTCGGCGCCTGCGTCATGGTGTTCACGAAGGTGTTGAACACGACGTAGAGCCGATCGATGGTGCCCGCCTCATAGGCGTTCAGCATGACCGTGATGCCCCCGATGAGCTCCTCGACCTGGGGCGCTTCACCGACGCCATCAATGCTGGCGACCACGTTGCCCCCAAAGCTCCGGAAGAAGCTTTGCGCCTTGCGGCCGATCAGCGCGAGGTCAATTTCAACGCCGTTGTCCGCATGGCCCTTCATATCCTTCACCAGCGCCCGGAACTCGTTGACGTTCAAGCCGCCGCAGAGGCCCTTCTCCGTGGACACCACGATATAGCCCACCCGCTTCACGGGCCGGGACTGCATGTACACGGACCGGTGCTCGGGATTGGCGTTGGCCAGGTGGCCGACGACCTGCAGCACCTTGTCCGCGTAGGGGCGACTTTCCGCCATACGGTCTTGGGTGCGACGCATCTTGGACGCCGCCACCATTTCCATCGCACTGGTGATCTTCTGCGTGTTTTGCACGCTTTTGATCTGAGTGCGTATTTCCTTTCCTACGGCCATGGCTGTGCTCGCTCGCCGGGGGTTACCAGGTACGCGTTTCCTTGAAGCGCGTGATCGCGGAACGCATGGTTTCAACGATCTCGTCGTTGTATGCGCCGCTTTCATCGATCTGCTTCATGAAATCGCCGTGGGCCTCGTGCATGTACTCAAGAAGGGCCGCTTCGAAGGCCAGCACCTTGTCCACTTCGACGTCTTCCAGGAAGCCCTGGGTCGCTGCGAAGAGGCTCACACCCATTTCGGAAACGGACATGGGCGCGTACTGACGCTGCTTCATGAGTTCCGTAACGCGCCGGCCGTGCTCCAGCTGCTTCCGGGTCGTCTCGTCGAGGTCGGAGGCGAACTGGGAGAAGGCCGCGAGTTCACGGTACTGGGCCAGCGCGAGCTTGATCCCGCCGGAAATCTTCTTGATGAAGGAGGTTTGCGCCGAGCCCCCTACCCGAGACACGGAAATCCCCGGGCTCATGGACGGGCGGATACCGGAGTTGAACAGATCGGTCTCAAGGAAGATCTGGCCGTCGGTGATAGAGATCACGTTCGTCGGTACGAAGGCGGACACGTCCCCAGCCTGGGTTTCGATGACCGGAAGAGCCGTCAGCGAACCGGTCTTACCCTTCACCGCACCGTTGGTGAACGCCTCAACATACTCTTCGTTCACGCGGGAGGCGCGCTCAAGCAGACGGGAGTGCAGGTAGAAAACATCCCCCGGGTAGGCTTCCCGGCCCGGCGGGCGCTTGAGGAGCAAGGAAATCTGGCGATAGGCCACGGCTTGCTTGGAGAGATCATCGTAGATGATGAGCGCGTCTTCGCCATGATCCCGGAACCACTCCCCCATGGTGCAACCCGCGTAGGGCGCAAGGAACTGCATGGACGCCGGGGTCGAGGCAGAGGCGGCGACCACGATGGTGTGATCGAGCGCGCCGTGCTCCTCGAGCTTCCGCACCACGTTGGCGATGGTGGACATTTTCTGCCCAATCGCCACGTAGATGCAGGTCATGTTCTTGCCTTTCTGGTTGATGATCGTATCAACCGCGATGGCCGTCTTACCGATCTGACGGTCACCGATGATAAGTTCCCGCTGGCCCCGGCCCACGGGGACCATGGCGTCAATGCACTTCAGACCCGTTTGCACGGGCTGGTCCACGGACTTCCGCGCGATAACGCCCGGAGCAACCTTTTCGATGGCGTCCGATTCCGTCGTGCCCAGATCGCCGCGGCCGTCGATGGGGTTACCGAGGGCGTCGACCACCCGGCCGACCAGTTCCCGGCCCACGGGCACTTCAAGAATGCGGCCCGTGCATCGTGCCGTTTGACCTTCTGCGAGGTGCTGGTAGTCCCCGAGCACCACGGCGCCCACGGAGTCGCGCTCGAGGTTCAGCGCGAGACCAAAGCCACCGGCGGAGAACTCGATCATCTCCCCGTAGCGGGCTTCGGCCATGCCGTGAATCCGGATAATGCCGTCGGACACGCTCACGATCGTGCCTTCGTTGCGCGCTTCGGTCTGGAGATCCATCGACGCGATGCGCTGCTTAATAATGTCGCTGATCTCGGAAGGGTTCAGTTGCTGCATCGGTCCATCCTCAGAATGCGTTCGAATCCGGGGGCCCCGGACCTCGGTTAGACGCGTAGGGCGTCGGCCAAGCGGCCGAGGCGGCCGCGTACGGAACCATCAATGAGCGTGTCACCCGCGCGAATCACGGCGCCGCCCAGAAGGGCAGGGTCGATGCGATGGGTGAGCACGATGTCTTTCTTGAAACGGGCCTTAAGCGCGCCCTTGAGGGCCTCGAGGGCCGCCTCGTCAGCGGGCTGGGCCAGCACCACCTCAACGTCGAGGCTCTGCTCCAGCGCATCCCGGGCCACGGCGTACTGCGTGGCAATTTCCGGCAGAAGCGCGAGGCGCTTGTTTTCCGCCAGCACCGTAAGCAGCGCCCGAAGCCCCTCCGGGGCGCCTTCGGGAAGGAAGGCTGCCAGTTCCTGGGCCTTCACCGCAGGACCCGGCCGGGGCGCCGCGAGCATAGCGGCCACTTCCGGCGCCGCGGCCGCCGCGCCTAGGAGCGTGAGCCCCTGGCCGAAGGCATCAACGGCGCCGCTGTCCTGGGCCACGGCGAAGACCGCTCGGGCGTAGGGGCGTGCAAGGGTCGCAAGCTCTGCCATGCCGGCCTCCGTGCCTTAAAGCTGCTTGGCGAGGTCGTCGAGGAGTGCCGCGTGGGCCCCCGCATCGACGGCCTGCCCGAGGACTTTTTCCGCACCCGCAACAGCGAGGACGGCAACGTCCTTACGGAGCGTTTCCCGGGCCCGGTTCACTTCGCGCTCGATGTCCGCCCGAGCGGCTTCAAGGAGCTTCGCCCCTTCTGCCCGAGCGTCTTCCTTGGCTTCGTCAACCATCTGCGCAGCGCGCTGGCGAGCTTCCTCGACCAGGGCAGCGGCTTCCGCCTTCGCGTCCTTGAGCTCGTCCGTGGCGCGCTTCTGTGCCAGTTCGAGATCCAAGGAGGCCCGCTCAGCGGCGGCGAGGCCGTCAGCAATCTGCTTCTGCCGGGCAGCCATGGCTTCGGTGATCGGCGGCCAAATGGCCTTCATGCAAATCCACACGAAGACGAAAAAGGCGATCGATTGACCGATAAGTGTGAGGGTAATGCTCATGTCGCGTTGTCCTCCGCTGCGCGTTTGCGAGGCCGCTTAGGAAGCGGCCGAGGGCGTAGTTAGCCGCCTGCCACCGCGAAGAGAAGGTACAGAGCGATACCCACAGCGATCATCGGAACGGCGTCCACGAGGCCGAGCACGATGAAGAGCTGGGTCCGAAGGGTCGGCAGTTGCTCCGGCTGGCGAGCCACGCCTTCGATGAACTTACCGCCAAGGACGGCCACGCCGATGGAGGCGCCCAGAGCCCCAAGGCCCATGAGAACCGCAGCTGCAATGTAGATGTACTCCATGACTGCTCCCGAGTGTTGTCGCGAAAAAAATTAAGGTTCCGCTGTGTGCGTAAGAATCCCGTTCGCCCAAAGGCGGCCGGGGCCTTAGTGCTCTTCCATCACGTCGTGGGCCTGGTTCAGGTACACGACGGACAAAACCATGAAAATGAAGGCCTGCAAGGTGATCACGAGCACGTGGAACAGTGCCCAGGCGAGCTGAAGCACGCCGCCGGCCACGCTCATCACCAGACCGCCGTACATGAGTGCGATCAGGATGAAGATCATTTCCCCTGCATAGAGGTTGCCGAAGAGTCGCAGGCCCAGGGAAACGGGCTTAGCAATGAGGTTCACGCCCTCAAGGATGAGGTTCACGGGGAACATCCACTTCGGGAACGGGTGGAAGGCGAGTTCGGAGAAGAAGCCCCAGGCGCCTTTCTTCAGAATGCTGTAGTAAACGATGAGCATGAACACCCCGAAGGCCATGCCCAGGGTGATGTTCGGATCCGTGCTCGGCACGACCTTCATGAACGGAATATGGAGGTAGTGCTCGGCCACAAAGGGGATCCAATCCACGGGGATCAAATCCATGAGGTTCATAAAGAACACCCACACAAAAATGGTCAGCGCCATGGGGGCCACGAGGGCATTCCCAGAGTGCTGGAAGGTGCTACGGACGAGGTCATCGATGAAGTCGACAATGGTCTCGACGAAATTCAGGAGCCCGGAGGGCACGCCGGTGGTGGCTTGCTTAGCTGCGCGGCCGAAAATAAAGAGGAAGATGAGCCCGAGCACCAGGGACCAGCCCATGGTGTCGACGTTAATGGCCATGAAGCCCATTTGGGATGCTTCTTCCGCCGTTTGCGCGAAGCCCCAATCCCCCACGGCCACGCAGTGCTCCTGGCAACTGGCCTGCGCACGCGCATGCCCCTCGTTGAACTGGCCATAGACCAAATTCGTCAAGTGGTGCTGGATATAACCTTCCGCGGTGAGGGGGCCGCCAGATGCCATATGTGGCTCCATTTGGGTCGTTTTTTGCCGCGTTTCCGCGAACCTTAAGCCGGTGTCAGCACCGCCCCCACCCGATGGGCGAGGTGCACGGCGATGAAGCCGACGAAAAAGGCCACTCCCTGTCCTTCCGGGAGCTGCCTAAGGGCCAAGGCAAGCAGGCCCACTGCGATCAGCAACTTTACAATCATGGCTCCAAAGAGCCCCCCCGCTGCCACCAAGGGCCGGGGATTTTCCCCCGCGCGGTGAACGCGCCGGGCCATCCAAAGGTTCGGCGCCAGGGCCACAAGGCCTCCGATCAGCGCTTGCCGTTCGCTGCCCAGCTGGAGCAGCCAAACCCCTAGGGCCGCAAGGCCAAGGGCTGCGAGCTGCGTCCCTACGATCCGGCGCACGACGGCATCCACCCCCCCAGAGTCATCTTCGACGCCTGCACCCGTGGCCCTATTTGGCCTCGCCAGCGGCGCTCGTATTCATGACCCCAAGGGAAAAGCGCGCGAATTATAGGCACACCCTTGCCCCGGAGCAAGGCGCCCCAGCGCCTCCTTTTAGGTCACGCTTCACTTGAGATGGGCGAGCACGCCATCGAGCTCATCGAGAGAGCCGTAGCGAATCACGATACGACCGCCCTTTTTCCCGTGCTCGATACGCACCGGGGCCCCGAGCCGTTCCGAGAGGGTGCGCTCCAGATGGCGCGTTTCCCGAGAGGCCTCGGTGGCTTCGGGGGTTGCCCCTTCCTTTGGCGGCGCCAGCGCCCGCTGTACCTGGCGTTCGATCTCCCGAACGGTCCAGCCCCGCTGCACGGCCTCCCGGGCGAGCGTTCCTTGCTGGGGATCATCGAGGGCCAGCAAGGCCCGAGCATGCCCCATGGTGAGATCGCCGCGCTCAAGAAGGCGCCGCGCCTCGCTGCCAAGGCGAAGCAGCCGAAGCAGGTTAGCGACCGTCGCCCGCTGCTTACCCACGGCCTCCGCCGCCTGGCTCTGGGTCAGGGAAAAGGTGGTCATGAGGCGCTCGAGGGCCGCGGCCTCTTCCAGGGGGCTCAAATCCTCCCGTTGAACGTTTTCAATGAGCGCCAGGGCCAGCGCGCTCTGATCGTCCAGGGTGCGCACCAGCGCCGGAACCCGATCGAGGCCCGCGCGCTGCGCAGCCCGCCAGCGCCGCTCCCCGGCAATGATCTCGAAGCGCTGATCGCCCAGGGGGCGAACCACCAGGGGCTGCATGAGCCCTTGGCTGCGGATGGAGGCGGCCAGCTCCTCCAGGGCCTCTTCGTCAAAGTGCTGCCGAGGTTGGAACGCGCCCCGTTCAAGCTGTTCGATGGGCAGGGCCCGAAGCGTGGCCCCGTCGACCACAGGGGCGTCCTTGGGCACGTCGTTGGCCTCTAGGGGGGCTTCCGACGTCGTTTTGACCGGCGCCGGCGCCGCGCCGAGCAAGGATTCTAGGCCTCGGCCAAGGCCCCTTTTCTTGGTGCTCATGGGTGCGCAGGCTCCTCAGCTAGGCGAGATGGGCGGCGGCGAAGCTCCTGGGCCAGGGCCTCATAGGCGACGGCTCCCCGGGAAAGGCGATCATAGGCTACGGCCGGCAGGCCGTGGCTGGGCGCCTCCGCCAGACGGATGTTTCTTGGAATCACGGTCCGGAAAACACGATCGCCAAAGTGGCTCAGCAGCTGGCGGGACACGTCCCGGGTGAGGCCGTTTCGAGGGTCGTACATGGTGCGGAGGAGGCCCAGAATTTCCAGCGACGGGTTGCTGTGTTCCCGGACCCCTTCCAGGGTTTCAAGAAGGGCGGAAAGCCCTTCGAGGGCATAGAACTCGCACTGCATGGGAATCAACACGCCCGTGGACGCCACCAACGCATTAACGGTCAGAAGGGAGAGCGCCGGCGGGCAGTCAATGAGCACCCAGCGGTAAGGCGTGGGCGCGCTTTGTAGCACTCGCTTCAGCTGCTGCTCCCGGCCCGGGCGCTCGAGAAGCCCCACCTCCGCCGCCACCAAATCGCCGTTCGCCGGGAGGAGGTCGTACCCCCCCTGGGTCGGCTGCACAATGGCCTCAAAGGACAGCTCGGGATCGAGCAGCGCATCACAAAGGGTGTACTCAAGGGCCCGCTTATCCACCCCCGAACCCGTGGTGGCGTTGCCCTGGGGGTCTAGGTCGACGAGCAGCACCCGGTCCCCGAGCCCCGCCAGGGCGGCGGCCAGGTTGATGCTGGTGGTGGTTTTCCCCACCCCACCCTTTTGATTGGTAATGGCAACGACCTGGCCCGTCATTTCACGTCCTTGGCTCGAACCTTGAGGAGCACCCGCTCGTGATCGTAACGGGGCACCCGATAAGCATAGCGCGCTTCCAGCGTGAAGCGGTCTTCGAGGGGTGCCCATTCCTGCTCCCACTGAGCACCCTTCAGGGCCAGGAGCCGGCCCCCCGCCGCAAGGGGCGCCTGGAGGAGGGCGCAAAGCCGCTCCAGCGGAGCGACGGCCCGAACCAGCATGCCCGCCGCGTCGGGATCAAAGGTCACCTGCTCGGCCCGCTGTTCAAGGACGGTCACCTGGGAAAGGGCAAGGGTGGCGATGGCCTGCTCGAGAAAGCGCACCCGCTTCCCCAGCGATTCCACCAGCACAAAGGGCCGTTCCGGGGCGAGGGCCGCCAATATGAGTCCGGGTAGGCCTGCGCCCGTGCCGACGTCGTAGAGCACGCCCGGTTCTGTCAAGGCCGGCAGCACCGCTGCGCAGTCCAAGAGGTGGCCTTCCACGAGCGTTTCCGCATCCTGGGTCCCGGTTAAATTGAAGGCCCGGGACCAGCGCTCATGGAGCGTAAGCCATTGCCACAGTCGGTCGATGGCGTGGCCATCGTGGGGCACCGCCAGCTCTGCCAGCCCCGCTTCCAAGCGGGCTTTGAGCGCCCCTTCGGCGCCTAGCACGCGGCAGACCGAAGGCTTTGCTTCTTCAAGTGGATCGCGAGCTGCGCCACCGCCGCCGGGGTGACGCCGGGAATGCGGGCGGCCCGTTCGAGGCTATCGGGGCGTGCGTCGCTCAGCTTTTGGCACACCTCATGGGAAAGGCCTGCGACGGTGGTGTAGTCGAGGTCGCGGGGGAGGGGGGTGGCGCCCTGGCCCTTGAGTCGCTCCACCTCGGCGCGCTGGCGAGCGATATAGCCATCGTATTTGATCTGCACCGCCACCTGCTCGGCCTCGGCCTCCCCAAGGGGCGCCCAGCCTAGGGCCGCTTCCACATCCTCCCACTGCACCTCGGGGCGCCGAAGCGCCTGGGCGAGGGAGCCTTCCTTGTCAAAGGCGACCTGGCACCGGGCCTCCAGGGCCTGGGCTAGGGGGCTCCCGGGTACCAAGGGGGTGCGCTGGAGCTTGTCGATGGTGTCGTCCACGGTGCGACGCTTTGCTTCGAAGGCGGCCCACTGTTCATCGCCCACAAGGCCTAGGGCTCGTCCCTTGGGCGTAAGACGAAGATCGGCGTTGTCCTGACGGAGCAGCAGGCGGTATTCCGCGCGGCTCGTGAACATGCGGTAGGGCTCTTGGGTGCCGAGGCGAATCAGATCATCCACCAGAACGCCCAGGTAAGCCTCGTCCCGTTCCGGAAGTAAAGGTGCAGCCCCCTTCACCTTGAGCGCCGCGTTCGTTCCCGCCAGAAGGCCCTGGGCGGCCGCTTCTTCGTAGCCCGTGGTGCCGTTGATTTGTCCGGCGAAATAAAGCCCTTCAACGCAATGGGTTTCAAGGGTGGGCTGAAGATCCCGGGGATCGAAGAAGTCGTACTCAATGGCGTAGCCCGGGCGCGTGATGTGCGCCTTCTCAAAACCGGGAATCGTTCGTAGGAAGGCCTGCTGCAGCTCGAAGGGCAGGCTCGTCGAGATGCCGTTGGGGTAGAGCTCGTGGGTGCTGAGCCCCTCGGGCTCCACAAAGATCTGGTGCGAGTCCTTGTCTTCAAAGCGCACCACCTTGTCTTCCACGGAGGGGCAGTAGCGTGGCCCTACGCCTTCAATCCGTCCCGCATACATGGGAGAGCGATCGAGCCCGCTGCGGATCAGGGCGTGGGTGGCTTCGTTGGTCCGCGTAATCCAGCAGGGGACCTGGCGCGGATGCACGCTC
This sequence comes from Gammaproteobacteria bacterium, assembly GCA_030433075.1. Taxonomy (GTDB): domain Bacteria; phylum Pseudomonadota; class Gammaproteobacteria; order Pseudomonadales; family Azotimanducaceae; genus Salivita. Next base: position 13,605 of record JAUILI010000056.1, read on the forward strand.
CGGTCGCTGCGGAAGGAGAGCGTTGGCCGCGGCTCATCCCCGGGCTGGGGCGTCATCACCGAGAAATCGACGGTGCGACCATCAATTCGTGGGGGCGTTCCCGTTTTCAGCCGCCCCACGCGGAAAGGAAGGGCGCGAAGGCGCTGCGCAAGGGCGTTTGCCGGGGCATCTCCGGCCCGACCCCCTTCATGCTGCGCCTCCCCGACGTGAATTTTTCCCCCGAGGAAGGTCCCCGTGGTCAGCACCACAGAGGCTGCCCGGAAAGTGAGTCCTAACTGCGTGACCACCCCCGTGACCCGATCCCCTTCCACCAGCAGATCCACGACGTTTTGCTGGAAAAGGGAGAGACCCGGCTGGTTTTCAACGAATTCCCGGATGGCTGCCCGGTAAAGGGCGCGGTCGGCCTGGGCGCGGGTGGCCCGCACCGCGGGGCCCTTACGCGCGTTCAAGGTGCGGAATTGGATGCCCGCCCGATCCCCCGCCAGCGCCATGACGCCCCCTAGGGCATCAATCTCCCGAACGAGGTGGGTTTTTCCGATGCCGCCGATCGCCGGGTTACAGGACATCTGGCCAATGGTTTCGATGCTTTGCGTCAGCAGGAGGGTATCCGCCCCCAGGCGCGCCGCCGCCAGGGCGGCTTCCGTCCCTGCGTGGCCGCCACCGATGACGATCACGTCATAGCGTTTCTCGAAGTCCACCTGCCTGCCCTCCGGGGTTTGGGGCGCGGGATTATAAAGAAGGCGCTGCCATCGCCATAGCGCCGTTTAAGCGCCACGGTTTAAGCGCAGCTGGGAGCGACGGCTAGGGTGCGCCCAGGCGATAGCACCGCACCGCCGTATCGTGAAAGAGGGCCGCCCGCTCCGCTTTGGACCCGTCAGCCACCAGCTTCTTAAAGGCATTCCAGAGCACGGGGTAGGACACGCTGGCCTTGTCCACGGGAAAGTTCGATTCAAACATGCAGCGCTCGGCGCCAAAGCAGGCCAGCGCCTCCCGGTAAAAGGGTTCGGTGGCCGCGAGGATCTCGTCAGAGGAGGGGGGCAGCGCTCCGTAATGAAAGCCAAAGCCGTTGATGGGCATAACGAGCCCTCCGAGCTTGGCCACCACATTCGGACAGCTGGCCAGCTCCGCGAGGTCCCTGCACCACTGGGTAAAGATGGCCTCGCGCTGCCCGGCGTAGGGCCCAATGCCCAGGGGTCCACTGAAATGATTGAGGATGATGGTGGTCTCCGGGAACGCCCGGGCCAGCGCCGTCACCTCGGGAAGCTGGTGATGATATTGCCAGGCCTCGAAGGACAGGCCCCGGGGCGCCAGCTGGGCAAAGCCCGCACGGAAGTCCTCCCGGCCGTAGAGGCCCTCGGGGGGATTGGTGTGGGCATTGCGCACCTCGGGACTGGGATCGAAGCTGGCCGCGTGGCGAATGCCCCGAAAGCGCGGCGACGCCGCGAGGTGGGCATCGAGCACGGGGCCGACCCCTTCCCCAAGGCAGAGATCGGCAAAGCCCACGATCCCCGCCGCCACCCGCGTTTCCCCATAGGCGCCGCTGGCGCTCATGGCCGCAATACCGTTCACAAACTCCGTTTCTCCCACGGGGCGCAAGGCCTCGGGGCCCGCAGCCCGATACATGCTGTCGCACTCAATATGGACCGTGCTGACAATGCGGTGGCCGGATTGGACATCCGCGAGAAGCTCATGGAGCAGATAGCGATAGCCGTTCCGATCCCAGAGATGGTGGTGGGGATCGCAAATGGGTAGGTCCGGGTCGATGATGGGTTCCAACACCTGGCGAAGCCACGCTTCATGGTCCGCCGTGCCCGGTTGCTGTTTTCCCATGATCTGTTCCCTCCCTTGTAAGCCCCTAGCCCCGCTTTCGGCTGTGCATCGCCAGATAGATGGGAAAGTACCGATTCAGGGGGCTCGCGTCATCGTCCCAGTCGTCCTCAAAGAACCCTTCCAGGGTGAGCCCGGCCTCAAGCTGACCGGCTATGAGATCGGTGAGGCTATGGCTGAACTCGACGGCCCGGGCGCTGACATCAGCCCCTTCCAGCAGGTCGTTGGTCGGCAGCGCGTAGCGAACCTCCGGGCGCGCCTCCGGCGCCAAAGGATCGTGATCGAAGAGAAAGAAGGCGGGATTCATCACGCCGGTCAAAAAGCGTCCGCCCGGTTTAAGCACCCGGGCCACTTCGCGCCAAACGGGGCGCACCTCGGGGACGAAGACCGTGCTAACGGGGTTAATCACGCAATCAAAAACGTTCGAAGGAAAGGCGCCGAGGTCCGCCATATCCCCGACCACGCAGCGTACGCGATGGCCCGCGCGGGCCGCGGTCCCCTGATCAAGGCGAAGCTGTTCGAGAGAGGCATCTAAGCTCCAAACCTCCGCGCCAGCCGCAGCGAGGAGCGGCGCCTGCTGCCCTCCACCGGAAGCCAGGGCCAGCACCCGGGTCCCGGAGAGGACATCGAGCCACGATGCCGGCACCGGTCGATTGGGCGTCAGGAAAATCTCCGGACGCCCGGCACGGGCGGCGAGGAGGGCCGCTTCGGCCACCGGAGTCGACCAGCGCTCCCCGGCCCGTGCTTCCCGGTTCCAGGCGTCCTGGTTGTGTCGAAAGACGTCCATGGCCCCTACTTCCCGATGCAGAAGGTGGAAAAAATTCGCCCAAGCAAATCATCCGGGGTCACTTCTCCCGTCATCTCCCCAAGGGCATCGTGAGCCCGCCGCAGCTGATCGGCCACGAGATCCGCGCTGGGAAAGGTCTCCAGGGTGCTGCGGGCTTCGGCGAGGCACCCCTTCACCGTTTCCAGCAGGGCAAGGTGCCGGCTGCGTGCCGAGAAGCTGCCCTCCGGTGCCTGAGCCCCTAGGGCAACCTTGAGGGCAGCCTTTAGTGCTTCAAGCCCTTCGCCGGTGCGCGCACTCACCACGACCGTCGGTAAGCGATCATCATTTTCGGTAGGCGAAAGCTGGGCAGGCTCGGGCGCCAGATCACTTTTGTTGCGCAGATGGAGCACCACGGGGGGTAGGGCCCAGCCCAGCCGCGCCTCTAAGGCGGCGCGGGTCAGGTCAGCCAGGGCAGGATCCCGGCAGTCGCTGACATACAGCAAA
>JAUILI010000057.1 GCA_030433075.1 Gammaproteobacteria bacterium
CCAGGCGGCGGCGGTGCGGGCCCTTGGGGTGCGAGGCGTGGAGGCGGAGGATAGCTACCGGCGCTACTACCCCGCGGGGGAGGTGTCGGCCCACGTGGTAGGGCTCACCAATGTCGATGATCAGGGCATTGAGGGTCTTGAGCTGGCCTTCGAAGATTGGCTGGCCGGGCACCCGGGGAAAAAGCAGGTGCTCCGAGATCGGCGAGGTCATGTGATTCGCGATCTGGAATACGTCGCCATGGCGGAGCCGGGGCAGGACCTCGAGCTGGCCCTGGACCTGCGGGTGCAGTACCTGGCGCACCGGGAGCTGAAATCGGCGATCACCCAGTATGGGGCCCGTTCCGGTTCCGTGGTGGTGCTGGATAACTCCACCGGGGAAGTGCTGGCCATGGCAAACCAGCCGGCCTACAACCCGAACGACCTGAGCGGCACGGGCTATGCGCGGCTACGCAATCGTGCCGTTACGGACCTCTTTGAGCCGGGCAGCACGGTGAAGCCCATCACCATTGCGGCGGCTTTGGAAACCGGGCGCTTTCAGCCCGAGCAAACCATTGATACGAGCCCGGGTTGGGTCCACGTTGCTGGGAAAACGATCAAGGATCCTCGCGATTACGGGGTCCTGAGCCTCGGCGGCATCATTGCGAAGTCGAGCCAGGTGGGGATCACGCGCCTGGCTCAGGACATGAGTGAGGATGAGCTGCGTGGGGTCTTCGCGCGCTTTGGCCTGGGCGTGCCCACGGGGGTGAGCTTTCCCGGGGAAGCCGCCGGGCGCCTCCCGGGCTCGCCCCCCTGGCCCACGATCAACCGCCTCACCTTCGCCTTTGGCTATGGCCTATCGGTAACCACCCTGCAGCTGGCCCAGGCCTATACGGTCTTTGCCAATGGTGGCGCCATGGCGACGCCCACCTTGCTCAAGGCCGCGGAAGAAAGTCCTCCGCCCCTTAGCCCCGTGCTCGATCCGGCCATCGCGAAGGCCGTGGCGACCATGCTTGAGGGGGTGGTGCGCTCGGAAGGTACGGCGCTGCGGGCGGCCATTCCCGGCTATCGCGTCGCGGGAAAAACCGGCACGGCGCGCAAGCTGGTGGATGGGGTTTACGACGATGCTCGGCATCTGGCCTATTTTGTGGGCTTTGCGCCCGCGAGCAATCCCCGGGTCACAGCGGTCGTGCTGATTAACGAGCCAAAGGAAGCGGACGCCGGCGGAGGCCTGGTGGCGGCTCCGGTGTTTTCCCGAGTGGTTGGGGGCGCGCTGCGTCTGCTTGGCGTGGCCCCGGATTTAGGAACGGCGCCGACGCTGGCGAAAGGGGCGGGCGAGATTGCCCGGGGGGCGGCAGGATGAACGTTGCGCCGCGTTTTCAGGCCGCCCTTCAGGCCCTGGGCTATCCCGCGCCAGCCCTGCCCCCGGTGCTGACCGATCTCACCTTAGATTCCCGACGGGTCACTCCCGGTGCGATCTTCTGCGCTGTGCCCGGGCGCAGCCAAGACGGGCGCGCCTATCTTGCGGACGCCTGCGCCCGGGGCGCTGCCCTGGTGCTGCTGCCGGAAGGGCCTCGCCCTGAGGATCAGGCGGCTCTTGGCCCCGTGCCCGCGCTGGTGCTTCCCGGTATTGAAGGCCGCCTCAGCGAGCTGGCCCATCACGTCTATGGCGCTCCCTCGGAATCCATGACCGTCATCGGGGTGACCGGCACCAATGGGAAAACCTCCGTGGTTTCTCATTGCGCGTCCCTGCTCACGGCCCTTGGCGTGCCCACGGCCACCTTTGGCACCCTGGGGGTGGGCTTCGGCGATGCACTGACGCCCACGGGGCTCACCACCGCCGATCCCTTTACGGTGCAGGCAGCGCTTCGTCGCCTCTGCGATGAGGGGGCTAAGGCCGTGGCCATGGAAGTCTCCTCTCATGCCTTGGATCAGGGGCGCGTGCGCGCCGTGGCCTTCGATGCGGCGGTGATGACCAACCTGTCCCGCGATCACCTGGACTACCACGGCACGCTCGAAGCCTACGGGGAAGCGAAGCGTCAGCTCTTTCTTCAGCCGGGGCTGGCCCACGGCATCGTGAATTTTGAGGACCCCTTCTGTCGGAAGCTCCTTGGGCGCATTCCCTGCGCCGTCAAAGCCCTCGGCTATGCCCTAGATGACGAAGGCGCCGCGGTGCACCTGACGGCGCGCAAGGCCTGTGGCCAGGGCTGGAGCTTCCAGGGTCAGAGCCCCTGGGGCGCTTTCACGGGCGCGACGGGGCTAGTGGGCGAGCACGGGCTATCGAATTTGCTGGCGGCCCTGAGCACCTTGGCTGCCCTGGGCTATCCGCTGTCGGAGCTTGCGGCGCAGCTCGTTAAGGTGCCGGCGGCGCCGGGGCGTCTAGAGCGCTTTACCCATCCCTCGGGGGTGGAGATCTTTGTGGATTACGCCCACACCCCGGAAGCCCTCACCGCGGCGTTGGCGGCCCTTCGGGCGCAAGGCGTTGGGCGACTGCACTGCATTTTCGGCTGCGGCGGGGAGCGGGATGCAGGCAAGCGGCCCCTCATGGGCGCTGCCGCAGCCGTGGCCGATGCGCTCTATCTGACCAACGACAATCCTCGGGGGGAGGATCCGGACGCCATCCTTTGCGCCATCGCCCGGGGCATTCCCGCCGGGGTTCCGGTGCAGCGCATCCCGGATCGCGCCGAGGCGCTGGCGGCGGCGCTGGCCCAGGCTCGCCCCGGAGACCGTATTCTTCTGGCCGGAAAGGGCCACGAAACGGTGCAGATCGGCGCCGAGGGGGCAAGGCCCTTCAGCGATCGCGCCCTGGCGGCGGCGCTCTGCGCCGGGGAGGGCGCCTAGCCATGCTGCTTTGGCTGTTCTCCTGGCTTGAAACCTTTGATCCCGGCTTCGCGGTGTTTCAATACCTGACGCTGCGCACCATTTTGTCCGTGCTCACGGCCCTTGGCCTTTCCCTGCTTGTGGGGCCGGTGATGATTCGCCGCCTCACGGCCCTGCAGATTGGCCAGGCGGTGCGCCAGGATGGGCCCCAGAGCCATCTCAGCAAGGCCGGCACCCCCACCATGGGCGGGGCACTCATTATCGTGGCCATGCTCCTCGCCACCACGCTCTGGGGGGACCTGTCCAACCGTTATGTGGTGCTGGCCGGGCTCGTGGTGCTGGCCTTCGGCGCCGTGGGCTGGGTAGACGACTATCGGAAGGTGGTGGAGCGGGACTCCCGGGGGCTCCCAGCCCGCTGGAAGTATTTCTGGCAGACGGTGGCGGGCAGCGCCGCAGCCCTGGCCCTGTACCTGGGGGCCAGCACCCCGGCGGAAACTACGCTGATCGTGCCCTTCTTCAAGGACGTGGCTTTCCAGCTTGGGCCCTTCTATCTGGTGCTCGCCTACTTCGTGCTGGTGGGGACGTCGAACGCGGTGAACCTCACCGACGGTCTTGATGGGTTGGCCATCATGCCCACCGTGATGGTGGCCGGGGCCCTCGGGCTTATGGGCTATCTCACGGGGAACGCGGTGTTCTCCGCCTACCTCCAGATTCCCTTTGTTGCCGGAGCCGGAGAGATGGCCGTTTTTTGTGGCGCCATGGTGGGCGCTGGGCTCGGCTTTCTCTGGTTCAACACCTACCCGGCGCAGGTCTTCATGGGGGACGTGGGTGCGCTGGCCCTGGGGGCAGCCCTCGGCTTCGTGGCCCTGGTGATTCGGCAGGAGCTCGTGCTGTTCATCATGGGTGGCGTCTTCGTGCTCGAAACCGTATCCGTGGTGCTCCAGGTGCTGTCCTTCCGGTACCTGGGGCGGCGCATCTTCCGCATGGCGCCCCTGCACCATCACTTTGAGCTGAAGGGCTGGCCCGAACCGCGGGTCATCGTTCGCTTTTGGATCATCACCCTCATGCTGGTTTTGGTGGGGCTTTCGACGTTGAAGCTACGATGAGCGGGCAACGGCTCCAAGGCGCCTCCTTCCTCGTGCTCGGGCTCGGCACCACGGGGGTCGCCCTCGTGCGCTATTTGCGGGCCCGGGGGGCCACCGTGGCCGTGGCCGATAGCCGCGCGCAGCCGCCGGGGCTGGGGGCGCTTCGCGCCGCGTTCCCCGAGCTTTCCGTGCATTTGGGGCCCTTTGAGGCCCTCTCCTTTTCCCCGGAGCAGACCGTGGTGGTGAGCCCCGGCCTTGCGCCGGAAAGCTTGCCCTTGGCGGCGATGAAGGCGGCGGGGTGTTCCGTCCGCGGAGAGCTCGATCTATTTTTCGAGGAAGTCCGGGCGCCGGTGCTGGGCATTACGGGCACGAACGGCAAAAGCACGGTGACGGCGCTTCTTGGGCATCTGCTGGCTGCGGCGGGCTATCGGGTAGCCGTGGGCGGCAACCTTGGGCCGGCGGCGGTGAGCTTGCTCGACGGGTCTGCGCCGGAGGTGTTCGTGCTGGAGCTGTCCAGCTTCCAGCTGGACTGGGCCGAGCTTTTGCCCCTGCGCCAGGCGCTCTACCTCAATTTGTCCTCGGACCACCTCGATCGCTACGACGATCTCGCTGCCTATGGTGCGTCAAAGGCGCGGATTTACGGCCGCGCGGAGCGCTGCCTCTACAACGCGGGGGATGCGGCGACCACACCCCCGCAGGACGCCCAGGGCCTGGGCATTCCCGTTGGGCTCCAGGCTTCCGAAGCGCCCTTTGGGGTTGGGGAGGGGGTGCTGTGGGGGCCCGAGGGGTGGTCCTGGCCCCTAGATCGCCTGCCCCTGGTGGGGGCGCATAATCTTGAAAACGTGCTGTTTGCGTTGACGGCGGCCTGGGATTTTGGGGCGGACCTTGCAGCCCTGGGCCCGGCGCTGGAAAGCTTTACGCCCTTGCCCCATCGCTGCGCCGTGGCCGGGTGGGTGCGGGGCGTGCGCTACGTGAATGATTCCAAGGCCACGAATGTGGGGGCCACCGTGGCCGCCCTAAAGGGGCTGGGGGATCTTGCTAAGGTGGTGCTTCTGGCCGGCGGCCTGGCCAAGGGTGCGGACCTTTCGCCCCTGCGCCCCGCGGCAACGGGGCTGCGCCACGCGTTCCTGTTCGGTACGGATGCGCCGGCCCTTGCGGCGGCGCTCGGGGATGCCTGTCCCTTAAGCTGCGTGGATACGCTAGACGCGGGGCTCGCGGAGGCGGTGGAGCTGGCGAGCCCCGGGGATACGGTGATCCTCGCGCCGGCCTGCGCCAGCTTCGATCAATTCCGCTCCTTCGAGCACCGCGGGGAGGTCTTTGAGGCCGCGGTGGCGGAGCTTACGGATCGCTTGGGGGCCTGCGCATGACGGCCCCGCGCTTCGAATGGACCGCCACGGCCCTGTGGCTGATCTTGCTGGCCCTGGGCGCATTGCTGGTGACCTCCGCCTCCCTGGAGATCGCTTCCGTGCGCTACGGCGGCGCCAATGCCTTTTCCCTTCGGCATGGCATTTACGTGGTGGTGTCCCTCCTGGCCTTCCTCACCGTGCTGAGCCTCCCCGTGGCCCATTGGCAGCGCCTCGGGCCCCTGGCCTACCTCGCCTCCGTGGTCATGCTGCTAGCGGTGCTCTTGGTGGGGCGGGAAGTGAACGGTTCCCTGCGCTGGATTGGCGTTGGGCCCCTGACCCTGCAGCCCTCGGAGCTGGCGAAGTTCCTGCTGCTGATCTACCTCGCCCACAGCCTGACCCGGCACCAGGCCGCGGTGCGCAGCAGCCTCTGGGGCATGGTGCGCCCCATTGCTTGGCTCCTCGGGCCCATGGCCCTCATTCTCGCCGAGCCCGATTTGGGATCCGTGGTGGTCATTCTGGCGGCCGCGGGGGGGCTCGTGACCCTCGCCGGCGCCCGCCTTCGGGACCTGTCCTTCATCCTGCTTCTGGCCGGTCTTGGCGGCACCGCCGCGGTCATGCTCCAGCCCTATCGCCTGGCCCGCTTCCAGACCTTCCTGGACCCCTGGCAGGATGAATTCGGCACCGGCTACCAGCTGACCCAGGCCCTCATTGCCTTTGGCCGGGGCGAATGGTGGGGCGTGGGCCTTGGGGAAGGGATGCAGAAGCTCTTCTACCTCCCGGAAGCCCACACGGATTTCATCTACGCCGTACTGGCGGAGGAGCTGGGTGCGCTCGGGGCCCTGGTCGTGCTGGTCATGCTCGTGGTGCTCGTGCAGCGGGGCCTCCTTCACGGTCGCCGGGCCGAGCTTCGGGGCGATTTCTTCGCCGCCTTCCTCGCCTATGGCGCCGGCTTGCTTCTGGCCTTTCAGGTGTTGGTGAGCCTTGGGGTCAATACGGGGGTGCTGCCCACCAAGGGCCTAACCCTGCCCTTCCTTTCCTATGGCGGTAACAGCCTCGTGGTCTCCAGTGCGCTCGTGGGCCTCATCGCCCGCGTCGCCTGGGAGAATCAAGGGTCGCCGCTGCCGGCTAAGGCATCGCGCCCTGCCCGCGGCCCCGCCCGGAAGCCGGTGTCTCCCGTGGAGGTGCCGGCATGAGCGTCGCCCATCGCACCAATCCCTACGCCGTGCCCGAGATGGGCCGGATTCGCCACATCCATTTCATTGGCATCGGCGGCTCTGGCATGTGTGGCATTGCGGAGGTGCTGTTGAATCAGGGATACATCATTTCCGGTTCCGACCAGCAGGCGTCGGAAGCGACGGAGCGCTTAACGCGCCTAGGGGCAACGGTTTTCCTGGGTCAGGCGGCGGAGCAGGTGCTGGGCGCCGATGTGGTCGTGGTATCCACGGCAATCTCGCCCCAGAACCCCGAGCTTCAAGCGGCCCGGGAGGCCCGCATTCCCGTGGTGCCCCGGGCCGAGATGCTGGGCGAGCTCATGCGCTATCGCCACAGCATTGCCGTGGCGGGCACCCACGGAAAGACCACGACCACAAGCCTGGTTACGGCGCTTCTTGATGCCGCGGGCTTCGATCCGACCTTCATTATCGGCGGCCTTGTGAAGGGCTTTGGCAGCAACGCGCGGCTGGGGGCCAGCCGCATGCTGGTGGCGGAGGCGGACGAAAGCGATGCGTCCTTCCTTCATCTCCAGCCCATGGTGGCGGTGCTCACGAATATCGACGCCGATCACATGGCCACCTACGACGGTGATTTCGAGAAGCTTAAGCAGGCCTTCCTCGATTTCATTCACCGCATGCCGTTCTACGGCACCGCAGTGGTGTGCATCGATGATCCTGCGGTGCGCAGCCTCCTGCCGGCCCTGGGGCGACCCACGGTGACCTACGGCTTCTCTGAGGATGCGGACGTACGCGCCGAAGGGCTCGTGCAGCGGGAAGGCAAGGTGCACTTCCAGGTCCATCGCCCTGGCCAAGCGCCCTTGCCCGTGGCCCTGGCCATCCCCGGACGGCACAACGTGCTCAATGCCCTAGCGGCGATCGCCGTGGCCACGGAAGAGGGGGTTTCGGATATTGCGATCCGTAAGGCCTTAGACGGCTTTGCGGGGGTGGGGCGGCGCTTTGAGCAGCACGCCCGGCGCATTGGTGGTCACGCCGTGCTGCAGATTGATGATTACGGCCACCATCCCACGGAGGTGGAGAAGGTGCTGGAAACGGCCCGGGAGACCTTCCCCGGGCGGCGCCGGGTCATGATCTACCAGCCCCATCGCTACACGCGCACCCGCGATCTTTTTGATGCCTTTGTGCGGGTCCTGAGCGAGCCTGATCTGCTCATTTTGCTTGAGGTGTACAGCGCCGGCGAAGCACCCATTCCCGGCGCCGACGCCGCGGCCCTGGCGGCGGCGCTCCGGCAGCGCGGCGGGGTTTTGCCCGTGGTGGTGACCGGCGTTGATGAGGTGCCGGCCCTGCTGCCCACGCTCCTGCAGGACGGTGACGTGGTCCTGACCCAGGGCGCCGGGGACATCGGCCGCTTAACCCGCCTGCTGGCGGAGGAGGGTACCCATGGCTAGGGCACCGACGGCCCGTCGTACGGTCACGAAGGCAGGGAACCCCGGGCGCCTGCGGCGCTGGTTCGCTCGCACCGCGGCGGTGCTGGTGCTTGCGGGGCTTGCCGTTGGGGGGCATGGGCTCTTTTCCCTGCTCAATGCGCCGGTGGAGGTGGTTCGCGTGGAAGGGGACCTTCCCGAGGCGGGGCAGGCGCGCCTCCGCGAGCTGCTGGGGGCGGCGCTCCCGTCGGGAATTTTCACCTTGGATGTGGGGGCGCTCCAGGCGCGTCTCGCGGAGGAAAGCTGGGTGGCCTCGGCATCCCTGCGCCGGGAATGGCCCGACACCCTGCGCGTCACCGTGGAGCCCGAGGTGCCCGTGGCGCGCTGGCGGGACGAAGCCTTGCTGTCGAATCGGGGACGAATCATTGCCCCCCTTTGGGATAACGCTCCGGGCACCCTGCCTAGCCTGTCCGGCCCGGAGGGTTCGGCGCCCCAGCTCATGGCGACCTACCTTCGGGTGGCAGAAATGCTTCAGGGTCATCAGCTGACCGTGGCCCGGGTAGAGGAAAGCGCCGCCGGGGATATCGAAGTCACGCTTCAGGGCGGCGTTCGCCTGCGCCTGGGCACGGATGCGCAGGTGGCGCGGCTGCGCCGGGTCGATGCGGTGCTGAGCGCGGCGCTGGCGGCCCAGCTCGATCGGGTCGACAGCATCGACGCTCGCTACGACAACGGCGTGGCGGTGGCCTGGCGCGAGGGTGCGGCGGGGGAACGAATTTTGGCATTGCGAGATCAACGCTTAGGGAAGGGGCGCTAACACTATGGCAACGGCACCAGGACAAATGATCGTTGGCCTTGATATTGGCACCTCCAAGGTGGTGGCCATTGTTGGGGAAGTTCGAGAGGACGGCACCCTCGAGGTCATTGGCCTTGGGTCCCATCCCTCCCGGGGCCTAAAGAAAGGCGTGGTGGTGAACATCGAGTCCACCGTGCACTCCATCCAGCGCGCGGTGGAAGAGGCGGAGCTCATGGCGGGCTGTCAGATTGATGCGGTCTACGCGGGCATCGCTGGCAGCCACATTCGCTCCCTGAATTCCCACGGCATCGTGGCGATCCGGGACAAGGAAGTGACCCCCGCGGACATCGAGCGCGTGCTCGACGCGGCTCAGGCCATGGCCATCCCCGCCGATCAGAAGATTCTGCACATCCTTCCCCAGGAGTACGTCATTGATCATCAGGAGGGGGTGAAGGAGCCCCTGGGCATGTCTGGCGTTCGCCTCGAGGCGAAGGTCCACCTGGTGACCTGCGCCGTGAATTCGGCCCAGAACATTGAGAAGTGCGTGCGCCGCTGCACCCTCGAGGTGCGGGACGTGATCCTTGAGCAGCTGGCCTCGAGCTACGCCGTGCTCACGGAGGATGAGAAGGACCTGGGGGTATGCCTGGTCGATATTGGTGGCGGCACCACGGACGTGGCGATCTTCACCGAGGGCGCCATCCGCCACACGGCCAACATTCCCATCGCCGGCGATCAGGTGACCAACGATATCGCCATGGCGCTGCGGACGCCCACGGCCCACGCGGAGGAGCTCAAGATCAAATACGCCTGCGCCCTCACCCAGCTCGCGGGGGCGGAGGAAACCATTCAGGTGCCTGGCGTGGGAGATAAGCCACCCCGGGCCCTGTCCCGCCAGGCCCTCGCCGAGGTGGTCGAGCCCCGCTACGACGAGCTGTTCCAGCTGGTGCAGGCGGAGCTGCGTCGTAGCGGCTTCGAGGATCTGCTGGCGGCGGGCATCGTGCTCACCGGCGGGTCTTCAAAAATTGAAGGGGTGGTGGAGCTTGCGGAGGAAATCTTCCACAAGCCCGTCAGCCTCGGCATGCCCCGAAACGTCGCGGGGCTCGCGGACATCGTTCGCAATCCTATCTATGCGACGGGCGTAGGGCTTCTGCTCTACGGCCAGGAGCTAGAGCGACGCCGCCTCGAGCGGGGGGAGGCGCCGCCGGTAGTGAAGGGGAGTTTCGTAGACCGAATCCGGGATTGGCTTCGGCAAAACTTTTGAGCGCAGAAGCGCATTTTTTGAAAGATCGTCTGTGGAGGACGTGCAATGTTTGAACTCGTAGATAGCCAACCGCAAAACGCGGTCATCAAGGTCATTGGCGTGGGCGGCGGCGGCGGTAACGCCATTGCCCACATGATCGCGAAGGGTGTGGAGGGCGTGGAATTCATCGCGGCCAACACCGACGCCCAGGCCCTGAAAAACGTGGGGGCCCGGACCCTTCTCCAGCTGGGTGGGGAAATCACCAAGGGCCTTGGCGCCGGCGCCAATCCTGCCGTGGGTCGGGAAGCCGCGCTGGAAGACCGGGATCGCATCGCCGAAGTGCTCTCCGGGGCGGACATGGTGTTCGTCACCGCGGGCATGGGCGGGGGTACGGGGACCGGGGGCGCGCCCGTGGTGGCGGAAATCGCTCGGGAGCTTGGCATCTTGACCGTCGCCGTGGTGACCCGCCCCTTCCGCTTCGAGAAGCGTAATCCGGCGGCGGATCAGGGCATCCTAGAGCTGCAGCAGCACGTGGATTCCCTGATCACCATTCCCAACGAAAAGCTCCTGTCCGTTCTCGGGCAGAACACCACCATGCTCGACGCATTCAGCGCCGCCAATGACGTGCTGCTCGGCGCCGTGCAGGGCATCGCGGATCTCATCATCCGGCCAGGCATGATTAACGTGGACTTCGCCGACGTGCGGACGGTTATGTCTGAGATGGGCATGGCCATGATGGGCACGGGCAACGCCACGGGCGAGGATCGGGCCCGGGTGGCGACGGAAGCGGCCATTCGCAGTCCGCTGCTGGAGGACATCGATCTCCACGGTGCCCGGGGCATCCTCGTGAACGTTACCGCTGGGGCGAACCTGTCCATCGGTGAGTTCACGGAGGTCGGGGATATCGTCGAGGAGTTCTCGAGCGACAACGCCACCGTGGTGGTGGGTACGGTGATCGACCCGTCCCTGGACGAGGAAATCCGCGTCACCGTGGTGGCTACGGGCATTGGGGCGCCGGCGACGCCGAAGGTCGTGGTGGATAACGCCCCTCGCCAAGCGCCCCGGGCAACCACCGCGGCGGGCGCCGTGGACTACGATCGCCCGACCGTGCTTCGTCGCCAGGCGGCGGGGGCGGGCATGGCCGAAGGCCAGCGCAGCGCCGCCCCCCTCGGGGATCTCGACTACCTCGATATCCCCGCCTTCCTCCGCCGCCAGGCGGACTAGGGCGGACTTCGCCGGAGATCTCCACCCGGGCTCCGCCCGGCTCCGGCAGGGTCGTGACCACCTGGCCTGGGCGTTGTGCCCGGGCCAGGGTCTATCCCTTGGGCGCGTCCTGCGCCCGGCGGGCGAGGCGCGTGAGCGCTTCCCCCAGGGGGCCCCGGGCCTCCTCCGCTAAATCGAGAAGCAAGGAGGCTGCCATCGCCGAGGGCCTTGGGGCCGGCGGCAGGCTGGGCGTCGCCTTGGGTCCCGCGGCGGCAGCGCTGGGGCGTCCCACCCGGACCCGCAGATGGGTAATGCCCCTATCCTTAAGGGCCGCAAGCACGTCCCCTTGATGGAAGCGCAGCTGGGTTGCCACGGCCGGGGACGCAGCGATGAGCGTCAGCGTGGCCCCCGAGCGACCCCCGAGGCTCAGGGCGAGGCGCAGGGGCGGCGGCAGGGCGCCGCGCACCTGCCGCTCGAGGGCTTCTAGCTCCGCGACCTGGCGGAATAGGCCGCCCAGGGCCGAGCGGGGCTTCGGCGCCAGCAGGGCGTCCAGCGATTGGGGGGAGCGATCGGTCACAAAGCCTCCTCGAAGCGAACCGCCATCATAGCGCGGCGCCCCACCGGAAGCAGGCGCTGGGGCCGGGGAGCAGGTACACTAGGTGGGCTTAGGGCGTCTCATCGGTGACAGGTAAAACAGCGCTATGGTTAAGAAGCTCTTCCGGGCCCTCTTCCCGACGAAAAACATGCGGGAACTGCGGCGCTTTGCGCGGCGGGTGGCGGAAATCAACGCGCTGGAAGAGCGGCTCCAGGCCCTCGATGACGCGGCGCTGCGGGCGGAAACGCCCCGGCTCAAGGATCGGCTCACGGCGGGGGAAAGCCTCGACGCCATTCTCCCCGAAGCCTTTGCGGCCACCCGAGAGGCAGCCCGCCGGGCCCTCGGCCTCCGCCATTTTGACGTCCAGCTCATGGGGGGCATGGCCCTCCATGAGGGACGCATTTCCGAGATGCGCACCGGGGAGGGGAAAACCCTCGTCGCGACCCTGCCGGTTTACCTGAACGCGCTCGCGGGGCGAGGCGTGCACGTGGTCACCGTTAACGACTATCTGGCGCAGCGGGACGCCGCTTGGATGGCGCCGGTATATGAGGCCCTGGGTTTGTCCGTGGGGGTGGTGCGCTCGGGGCAAGATGGCGCCGAGAAGCGCATGGCCTACCTTGCCGACATCACCTATGGCACGAACAACGAGTTTGGCTTTGATTACCTCCGGGACAACATGGCCTTCACGGCGGAGGACAAGGTCCAGCGGGATCGCTACTTCGCCATCATTGATGAGGTCGACTCCATCCTCATCGACGAGGCCCGCACCCCCCTGATTATTTCTGGCCCTGCAGAAGATTCTTCGGCGCTCTATCGCCAGATCGATCAGCTGGTTCGGCCCCTCACGCCTCGGGCAACGGGCGCTGGGCAGGAGCCGGAAACGGAGGAGCCCGGGGACTTCGCCATCGACGAGAAAAATCGTCAGATTGAGCTTCTCGAAGAAGGGCACGAAAAGCTCGAGGAGGCCCTGAAGACCGCCGGCCTTCTGCCGCCGGAGGACAGCCTCTATGCCTCCCAGCACCTGGGCCTTTTGCACCACGTGCACGCGGCGCTGCGGGCGCGCTTTGTCTATCGCCGGGACGTGGACTACATCGTTCAACAGGGTCAGGTCATCATCGTTGACGAGCACACCGGGCGGACCATGCCCGGCCGTCGCTGGTCCGAGGGGCTCCACCAGGCCGTGGAAGCGAAGGAAGGGGTGCAGATCCAGCAGGAATCCCAAACCCTGGCCTCCACCACCTTCCAAAACTTCTTCCGCCTTTACGAAAAGCTCGGGGGCATGACCGGCACGGCGGATACGGAGGCCTACGAATTCCACGAGATTTATGGGCTGGACGTGGTGGTGATCCCCACCAATAAGCCCATGATCCGGGACGATCAAAACGATCTCATCTTCCTCACCATGGACGAGAAGTACGACGCCATCATCGAGGATATCCAGGATTGCCGGGACCGGGGCCAGCCCGTGCTGGTGGGCACCGCGTCCATCGAATCCTCGGAGCGCCTGTCCAAGGCCATGGATGCCCGGGGCATTGCCCACGAGGTGCTGAACGCCAAGTTCCACGAGCGGGAAGCGGAGATCATTGCCCAGGCGGGCCGTCCCGGTGCCGTGACGGTGGCGACCAACATGGCGGGGCGGGGTACGGATATCGTCCTTGGGGGCAACCTTGAGGCGGAGCTGGCCCAGCTGCCCGCGGACGATGAAGCCGGGCGGCAAGCCGCACGGGATGCCTGGCAGGCTCGCCACGAAGCGGTGCTGGCGGCCGGCGGCCTTCGGGTGATAGGCACAGAGCGGCATGAATCGCGGCGGATTGATAACCAGCTTCGGGGCCGTTCCGGGCGCCAGGGGGATCCGGGCTCCACCCGCTTCTACCTGTCCATGGAAGACAACCTGATGCGGATCTTCGCCTCCGATCGCATCCGCGCCATGATGGGATCGCTGGGGATGCAGAACGGCGAAGCCATCGAGCATCGCTGGGTGACGAAATCCATCGAGCGCGCCCAGCGTAAGGTGGAGGGGCATAACTTCGATATTCGGAAGAACCTCCTCGAATACGATGACGTGGCCAACGATCAGCGCCAGGTTATCTACCGTCAGCGCGACGAGCTTATGGCCGCGGAGGACATCTCCGAGACCATCCTCGCCATGCGCGAAGAGGTCGTGGACGATTTGGTCGAGCAGTTCATCCCCACGGAAGCGGTGGAAGAGCAGTGGGATCCGGAAGGCTTAGAAGCGGCGCTGCGCGGGGAGTTTGCCAGCGAGCAGCCCGTGGCCCAGTGGCTGGCTGAGGATCAAAACCTTGATGGCGAAGGGTTGAAGGCGAAGATCCTCGAGAAACTTGCCGAGGACTACGCCGAGAAGACGGCCCAGGTGGGCGAAGCCATGATGCGGCGCTTCGAGAAGCAGATGATGCTTCTCACCCTCGACCACCTCTGGAAGGAACACCTCCAGGCCATGGATCAGCTGCGCCAGGGCATTCATCTGCGCGCCTATGCGCAAAAGCAGCCCAAGCAGGAATACAAGCGCGAATCCTTCGAACTCTTTCAGGGGCTCCTCGACGGCATTCGCCGGGACGTGACGCGCCTGCTGGCCCAGGCCAAGTTCCAGCCCGCGGACGCCCTTGAGCAGGCGGAACGGGAGCGCCGGGAGGCGGAAAAGGCCCAGCTGCGCTTTGATCAGCCTGCGCCGGAGGGCGCGGAAGCCCCTGGGGAGGGCAGCGACGCGCCGCCGGCCCCGGAAGCCGCGGCCCCGGTGCGCTCCGGGCCCAAGGTCGGGCGTAATCAGCCCTGCCCCTGCGGCTCTGGGAAAAAGTACAAGCATTGCCACGGGACCGTCGCCTAGGCGGTTCCGGCCCCCAACCCCTGGCGCTTCTGCGCCGTCCAGCGAGAGTGCCTCCATGGCTGTGAATTTAGCGCCCTTACCCCCGCTCCTGCCGGTGTCGGGGATTCGTGTGGGAACGGTCGCCGCGGGCATTCGCAAGGTCGGCCGACCGGACCTCACGGTGTTTGAGCTCCCCGAGGGTGCGGTGACGGCGGCGGTGTTCACGCAGAACCGCTTCTGCGCAGCGCCGGTGATTTTGGCGCGGCGCCATCGCGAGGCCGCCGAGGCGCGCTACTTTCTGATCAACACGGGGAACGCCAACGCGGGTACGGGTGCGCCGGGGCTCGCAGCGGCAGAGCGCTGCTGCGAAGCGCTGGCGGCGCTTGCGGGGGGTGCCCCGGAAACCGTGCTCCCCTTTTCCACCGGGGTCATCGGGGAAACGTTGCCCGTGGATCGGCTCGAGGCGGCTTTGCCCGCGGCGCTGGAGGCCCTGAAGCCCGATGGCTGGGACGCGGCGGCGACGGGCATCATGACCACGGATACGGCGCCGAAGGGGCTGTCCCTGGCGCCGGATTCGGATCATCCCTACACCCTCACGGGGATTGCGAAGGGCGCAGGCATGATCCGCCCGGACATGGCCACCATGCTGTCCTTCATCGCCACCGATGCCCCCGTCGCCCCCGCGCTTTTGCAAACGCTGCTTCGGGAAGCGGTGGATCGCAGCTTTAACCGCATCACCATCGACGGTGATACCTCCACCAATGACGCCGTGACCCTCGTGGCCACGGGGCAAGCGCCCATGGCGCTGCTCGAGGATCGACAGGATCCCCGGGTGGAAGCCTTCGCTGCGCGCCTGTCGTCCCTCTGCCGCCATCTCGCGCAGAGCATTGTCCGCGACGGCGAAGGGGCCACGAAGTTCGTCACCGTGTCCGTGGCGGAAGCCCGCTCGGAAGAAGAAGCGCTGCAGGCGGCGTACACCATCGCCCATTCGCCCCTCGTTAAAACCGCGCTCTTTGCCGGGGATCCTAACTGGGGGCGCATCCTGGCGGCCCTCGGTCGGGCAGGCATTGATGATCTTGCGGTGGAAGGGGTGCGGCTGGAGATCAACGGGCTCTTGATCGCCGAGGGCGGTGCCCTTGCGCCGAGCTACCAAGAAGCCGATGGGGCGGCGGTGATGAAGGCGCCGGAGCTCACCCTGTCCCTCGCCCTCGGCCGAGGAGGCGCCGCTGGCGAGGTCTGGACCACGGACTTCTCCTACGACTACGTGAAGATCAACGCCGAATACCGAAGCTAGGTTCGTCGTTTGGGAGCAGCGCCTAGTCCTCGGAGGAGAGGTCGTCGTAGGCGCTGTCCCCGGCAATGCGGTGGCTTTCGTCAGCCCAGGCCCCGAGATCGATGAGCTTGCAGCGCTCGGAGCAGAAGGGGCGGTAGCGGCTCTCCTCCCGCCAGGGCACGGAGCGCCGGCAGGTGGGGCAGGCCATGATCATCACCGTCTCCTCGCTGCCGCTCATGCGGGCGGGGCCTCTCCGGCGGCGAGCGCAAGGTAGCGTTCGTGGAGCGCCTCGACCTTGGCTAGCAGATCCGCAAGCGTCCCATCGTTCACCAGAATGTCGTCGGCTCGGGCTTGCCGTTCTTCCCGGGAGGCCTGGGCCTTGATGATGGCCTGCACCTGGGCCTCGCTGTTCTGATCCCGGGCCATGGTGCGCTCGAGCTGGAGCGCCTCCGGGGCGTCAATCAAGAGCACCCGATCCACCAGCGTTGCCTGCCCGGCCTCAAAAAGCAGGGGAGAAACGAGAATGGCGTAGGGGGAGGTGGCTGCGGCCAGGCCAGCGCGCAGCGCCTCCCCGATGCGAGGATGGAGTAGGGCCTCCAGCCAGTGTCGTTCTGCTTCATCAGCGAAGATACGAGCGCGCAGCGCGGCTCGATCGAGCGTGCCGTCGGCCTGGAGGATCTCC